>JAFLDE010000012.1 GCA_017302655.1 Burkholderiales bacterium | reverse complement strand
CCTGGTGATCGAGGCGCTGGGGCGCTGAAGGAGGCAGGCGATGAAGATCAGCATCCTGGGTGCCGGCAACGTCGGCATGGCGCTGGCCCGCGCGCTGCTGCGCGCCGGCCAATCGGTGACCCTCGGCGTGCCCGACCCGGCGCGCTATGCCGACGCAGTGGCCGCGCTGGGCCCGCAGGCCACGCTGACTGGCAGCGACGAGGCGGTGGAACTCGGCGAACTGGTGATCCTGGCGGTGCCCTACCCGGCGGCCCTGGCCATCGCGCAGGGCCGTGCCGACTGGCAGGGTCGCGTGCTGGTGGATGCCACCAACCCGCTGGCGCCGGGCTTGGCCGGCCTGAGTCTGGGCACCACCATCAGCGGTGCCGAGCAGGTGGCCGAGCGGGCACGCGGCGCACGCGTCGTCAAGGCCTTCAACACCACCGGCGCCGAAAACATGGCTGACAGCCGCTATGCACAGGGTCTGCCGATGATGCCGGTGGCCGGCGACGACGCCGCCGCGCGCCAGCAGGTGCTGGCGCTGGCCACGCTGATCGGCTTCGATGCCATCGACATGGGCCCGTTGAGCGCGGCGCGCTACCTGGAGCCCCTGGCCATGGTGTGGATCCACCTGGCCTTCAAGCAGGGCCAGGGACGGCGCTTTGCCTTTGCCCGCATGACGCGCTCATGAACATGGCGCAAGCCTCGCCCGACCTGCCACCGCAAGCCCATGGCCGCAAGGTCACCTGGTTCGAGCTGTTCTTCGATCTGGTGTTCGTGGTCGCGGTGGCGCAGTTGTCCGGCGCCTATGCGCACCATTTCGACTGGGCCGGTGCGGCCGGCAGCGTGCTGCTGCTGCTGGCCATGTGGTGGTGCTGGCTGGGTCACACTTTCCACGCGACCCGCTTCGACCAGCAGCGGCCCGACCAGCGCCGGTTGGGGCTGGTGCAGATCGTGGCGGTGTGCGTCATCGCCTATGGTGTGTCCGATGCCTTCGGCGCGCGCGGCCCGGCCTTCGCGCTGGGGCTGGCGGCATTCAAGCTGCTGCTGGCGGTGGCCTACCTGCGCGAGCGGCGCTGGCGCGGCGCGCACGGGCTGATCCGCGCCTATGCCGGGCTGTACCTTCTGCAGGCCGCGCTGTGGGCCGCGTCGGCCGTGCTGGCGCCGTCACCACGGCTGGCGATGTGGTTGGTAGCCATGGCATTGGACTTGGCATCGCCCTGGTGGGTGGCGCGCTTCACAACTACCGTGCGACCGCACTCCGAACATCTCCCCGAGCGCTTCGGTCTGTTCACCATCATTCTGCTGGGCGAGGGCGTGGCCTCGTCGGTCCATGCACTGGATCACGGGAACCTGCTCCACGTCCAAGCGCTCGCTGCGGCCTTCAGCGGACTGGTGCTGACCTTTGTCGCCTGGGTGGGCTACTTCGAGGTGACGCGAGCGCACGACGAACGCGTCGTGACAGGTGCGAGCGGCGGTCGCGACTTGCGGATGTGGGCGTACGGACATGTGCCGCTGTACGTGGGAGTCTTTTGCCAGGCCGCGGGGACGGTGGCCATGGCCAGCGAGGCAAGCTGGACCATGTCGCAGACCTTGCTTTTCGGCGCAGGAGTCGCGATGACTCCACTGGGCTTGACCCTGTTGCGCGCGTGTTCGCGAAACGTCGTCTGACGACGGGTGGGGGCAGGACAGCCGCCGGGGAGCGTCGGGTGATCAGACTCAGCAGCGCCTCATGGACGGCTGACTGAGCCTCTCGTCGGATTGCAGTGCTGGACAGCCCACACGCTTCAAGTCTTGCGATGGGTGGAACCGTCAGCCTTCAGGTCGGCGACAGGCTCAGGAAGAAGCGTGACAGCCAGCCCACGCCATGCACGCCCTCGGCCACGCCACGGCCGCGTTGTTCGATGCGGACGTTGGCCACGGCCGTGGAGGCGACGGTGTTGCCGGCCTGAATGGCGCGCGGGTCCACCTGGCCGCTGAAGCGCAGCACGTCGACATTGCTGTTCACGCCGATCTGCTTCTCGGCGCTGACCAGCAGGTGGCCGTTGGGCAGGACGGCCATGACGACGGCGGTGACGGTGCCGCTGAATTCGTTGCTGTTGGCGTTCTCACCCTTGCCCTCGGTGGTGTTGCCGCTGGTGGCACCCGCGGTGGCGCGGGCAAAACTGTTGGGGTTGACGCCGGGCACGGCGGTCACGGCGGCGCTGAGGCTGCCGGTGCGGTCGGTCTTGCTGGAGCTGGTCTGGCTGGCGCTGATGCGCTCGGTGATGGAGATGGTGAGCGTGTCGCCCACGAGGCGCGCGCGGTGCTGTTCGAACAGCGGCCGGTAGCTGGCAGCTTGAAAGATGGCGCCGTTGGCGGCGGACTGCGCCGGGATGTCGGGCAGTTGCACGACGGGTGGCGGATCCATTTGCACGCGTGGGTCGAACAGGCTGGCACAGGCCGTGAGCCAGGGCAGGGCGAGCAGGACGAGGCGCTTCATGACCCCCCCTTAGATCTGGCTCAACCGTTGCAGCATCTGGTCGCTGGTTTGCACGGCCTTGCTGTTGAGCTCGTAGGCGCGCTGGGTCTGGATCATTTGCACCAGCTCCTCGACGACGTTGACGTTGCTCGTTTCCACGAAACCCTGTTTGATGGTGCCCAGGGCATTGGTGCCGGGCGCGCCCACCTGGGGGGCGCCGCTGGAGGCGGTCTCGATGTACAGGTTTTGCCCCTGCGGGTCCAGGCCGTTGGGGTTGATGAAGTTGGCGAGTTGGATCTGACCGATGGTCTGCGGCGTGGCGCTGGCGGCGGTGGTGATGGACACCGTGCCGTCCTGGCCGATGGTGATCTGCTTGGCGCCAGGCGGCACGGTGAGACCGGGCAGCAGGGTCTCGCCGTTGTTGGTGACGATCTGGCCGGTGTTGTCGAGCTTGAAGGCACCGTCGCGCGTGTAGGCGGTGGTGCCGTCGGGGCGCTGGATCTGGAAGAAGCCGTCGCCGGTGATGGCGATGTCCAGCGCGTTGTCGCTTTGCTGCAGCGAGCCCTGCGTGAAGGTGCGGCTGGTGGCCACCGGGCGCACGCCCAGGCCGACCTGCAGGCCGGTGGGCAGATTGGTCTGCTCGGTCTGCGGCGCGCCGCTCTGGCGCAGGTTCTGGTAGATCAGGTCCTCGAACTGCGCGTGGCTGCGCTTGTAGCCATGCGTGCTGACGTTGGCCAGGTTGTGCGAGATGTGGTCCAGCTGAGTCTGCTGGGCCTCCATGCCGGTCTTGGCGATCCACAGGCTGCGCATCATGGCTGGAACTCCTTAGAGCGGATTCGGGCTGAGCAGCTTGGCGCCCACCTGGCCCTGGGTCTGGGCCAGCGTGAGCAGCTTCATCTGCTGCTCGAACTGGCGGGCGGCGGCGATCATGCCGACCATGGTTTCGACGGCGCTCACGTTGCTGCCTTCGAGCACGCCCGACTCCAGGCGGGCGTTGGCGTCGGCGGGCAGGTCGGTGCCGTCGGCGGCGCGAAAGAGGCCATCGTCGCCTCGCTTGAGCGGAGCCTCGGGGGTGACCAGCTTGAGGCGCCCCACGGTGGTGGGGCGGCCGGTGGCGCCTTGCGCGGACACGGTGCCATCGCTACCGATCTGCACGGTGGTGTTGGGCGGCACGGTGATGGGGCCGCCGTCACCCAGCACGGGCAGGCCGGACGGCGTGACCAGCAGGCCCTCGGCATTGAGGTCCAGGTGGCCGGCGCGCGTGTAGCCTTCGGTGCCGTCGAGGCTCTGCACGGCCAGCCAGGCCTTGCCGACCATGGCCACGTCGAGCCGGCGGTCGGTGCGGTTCCAGGGGCCGGCGGACTCGTCGTGACCGATGGTCGTTTCCAGCGCGTAGACGCGGGTCGAAGCGCCATCGCCGCGCACAGGCACGGCACGGAAGCTGGCCATCTCCGCGCGGAAACCGGTGGTGCTGACGTTGGCCAGGTTGTGGCTGAGCACCTCCTGGCGCTGCATGGCCGCCTTGGCGCCGGCCATGGCGTTGTAGATCATGCGGTCCATGGCGCAGTCTCCTCAGCGGGGCAGGGCGCTGCCGTGTCGCTGCACGGTGGCTCCCAAGCGGCGTGCGCCCTTGCACGAGGTGAGCCCGACATGGCGCGCAATGCGCGCCAGCCTGCCGACGGGCTGCGCCTTGGGAGCGGCGCGGCCGGCCGTGCGCGAACCATGACGGGATGGGGTGTTCACGATGCGTCAGCGCAGGTTGGTGATGGTCTGCAGGATCTGGTCCTGCGTGCGGATCGTCTGCGCGTTGGCCTGGTACACGCGCTGGGCGGTGATCATGTTCACCAATTCCAGTGTGATGTCGGTGTTGCTGTCCTCCAGCGCGCCGGCCTGCAGGGTGCCGAAGTTGCCGGCGGCCGGCGTGCCCAGAGTCGGGTCACCCGACGCGAAGGTGCGCGCCCACACGTTGCCGCCGAGCGGCTGAAGGCCCTGCATGTTGCGGAAGGTGGCCAGCTCGACCTGGCCGGCGGGTTTGCTCTGGCCGTTGCTGTAGCGGGCGGTGACGATGCCGTTGCCTTCGACCAGGATGCCGGTCAGCTGCCCGGGCGCAAAGCCGTCCTGCAGCACGTCCGTCACGGCGAAGTTGCTGCCGTTCTCTTTCGCGCCCAGCAGGTTCACCTGGATGCCCAGAATGTCCAGTGCCTGCGCACCGACGGCATTGGTGGACACCGGGATGTCCATGTTCAACAGACCCGCAGGCGGCACCGTGATGGGCGAAGGCTGGGTGGGCGCGCCGCCGTTGCGAGGGAAGATGATCGTCGTCCAGGGAATCTGTGGGTTGTTGTCGGCATCCACGGGAATGCCATTGCCGAAGCTGTCGACCGCCAGCGGCACGCCGTTGGCGGTGGCGTAGACATGCCAGGGCGTGTTGCCGTCGATGTCCACTTCGCCCTTCTGCAGGTACAGCGTGAGCGCGACTTCCTGCCCCTTGGCGTCGAACACGCTCAGCGAGGTGGCGTTGTTGTAGGTCGTGGGGTCGTCCAGCAGGATGCCGGTGGTGCCGGCCGGGCTGGTGGTGCGCACGCGCGAGTCGACGTTGAACTCCAGCTTGATCTCGGTGGTCTGCGAGGGGCTGATGCCGGCGGTGGGCAACTGCAGGGGCTTGGCGATGCCCGGCTGGATGACGCCGAGGCCATCGGCCGGGTAGCCGATGAGCTTCAGGTTGTCGTTGTTGACGACGAAGCCCTCGCGATCGACCTTGAACTGGCCGTTGCGCGTGTAGAGCACCGGGTTGAGGCCGTCGGTGACCTGGAAGAAGCCCGGGCCGTTGATGGCCAGATCCAGAGGGTTCTCGGTGGTCGTGATGTTGCCTTGCGTGAACTGCTGGGCCACGGCCGCCAGATTGACGCCGATGCCCACCTTGTTCACGCCGGCACCGTTCAGCGCGGCGGCGTAGATATCCTCGAACTCGGCGCGCGAGGACTTGAAGCCAATGGTGCTGGCGTTGGCGATGTTGTTGCCGATGACGTCGAGGTTCTTGCTCGCCGAATTGAGGCCTGACAAGCCTTGCTGGAAGCCCATGACTGCTCCTTAGTCCACGGATACGACGGAGGTGAAATCGGTGCGCCGGCCCCCGGCCAGCTCGAGTTGCAGCTGCCCGCTGCGGGTGTTCACGGCGACCACCTGGTCGCGGCTGTAAGTGGTGCTGCCCACCGCGGTGGCGCCCCGCGTGGCCTTCACGCGGAACTGCAGCTCGCGATCTGCGCTGTAGCCCTCGGTGCTCCAGCTGAAGGCGTGGCGGCCGGCAGAGGCGGCGCCAAGGTCGACCGTGTCGACCACGGTGCCTGCCGGTGTGACGACTTCAACTTGGACGTTGTTGGCCGCTCCATCCAGATCGAAGAAGCCGTAGGCTTCGGTCTCGCCCATGGCCAGTCGGTTGCCTGGGGTGGTGACGTGGCGGCCCACCAAGCCGACCGCGCCAGCAAGCTGGCCCTGGTTGAACTGCTGGCCGAGCTTTTCGATGTTGGTGTTCAGCTGGTCGACGCCGGTCACGGTCTGGATCTGCGCGATCTGGGTCGTCAGCTGCGCGTTCTCCATCGGGTTCATCGGATCCTGGTTGCGCATCTGCGCCACCAGCAGGGTCAGGAAGCGGTCCTGGTTCTCCTGCGCCTTCTTGGCGGCGTCGCTGGTGGCCGCGGCGCTGCTGCTGCGGGTGTTGAGCAGGCTGGTGACATCCATGGCGACGCTCCTTACTGGCCGAGCTGCAGGGTCTTCTGCAGCAGGGCCTTGGCCGTGTTCATGACCTCGACGTTGTTCTGGTACGAGCGCGAGGCGGAGATCATGTTCACCATCTCCTCGATGGAGCTGACGTTGGCGTAGGTCACATAGCCCTGCGCGTCGGCCTGCGGATGGGCGGGGTCGTGCACCTTGCGGCCGGGCGTTTGGTCCTCGACCACGTTGGTGACCTTCACGCCGGCCGACTGCGGGTCGCCGAACAGATGCGTCTGGAACACCACCTGGCGAGCCTTGTAGACGCTGCCGTCCGGGCCGGCCACGGTGTCCACGTTGGCCAGGTTGCTGGCCACCACATTGAGGCGCTGGCTCTGCGCCGAGACGGCCGAGCCGCTGATGTTGAAGATCTGGAACATCGACATGCTGGGTCTCTCCTAGCGCAGTTGCCACGGGCGCCGGGCCGCCCCAAGGCCGTGGCAGCCCCCTCGGGGGGCAGCGAACGCAGTGAGCGTGGGGGCATGGGTTCGCCACGGGCGCCGGGCCGCCCCAAGGCCGTGGCAGCCCCCTCGGGGGGCAGCGAACGAAGTGAGCGTGGGGGCCATGGTCATCCAGCGTTGTGGGACTTCATGGCGTCCAGGATGGTGCGCACGCTGCCGTTGACGAAGCGCAGCGTGGCCTCGTACTTCAGGCTGTTGTCCACGAAGGCGGCGCGCTCGCGATCCATGTCGACACCGTTGCTGTCCACATGCGTCTGCGATTGCAGGGCCCACACGCGGGCCTGGGCCGAGGGCCCGGCGGACTCGCTGCTGGCGAAGTGCGCGGCATGGCTGCGCGCAGCCGTGGCCGGGCTCTCGCCCATCGCGCCTTGCAGGGCCTGGGCGAAGTTGAAGTCGCGTGCCTGGTAGTTCGGCGTGTCGGCGTTGGCGATGTTGCCGGCGAGCATGCGCTGACGCTCGGCCCGAAGCGCCAGGGCCTGGGTCTGGAAGGCAAGTCCGTCGGTGAGGCGGTTCAGCATGGCCCCTCCGCGTGGGGTGAAGCCCAAGAAGCGGGCGATGGCGCCGATTGTGGAAACCGGGCGCGCCGACTTGAGCCGAAAAAGCGGGGCTCGGCGCCTGCTTATCTCGCCCCAGGCGGGGCCGGCGGCTGCCTAGCATCGGCTCATGTTGCGCCTTGTGCTGCTGTCGCTCCTGCTTCTCGCTCCCTGCGGGCTGCTCAGCGCTGAGCCGTTGCCGGCGCACTGGGCGAAGCAGCTCGAGGCCCTGGCCGAGCAGGCGGCACAGGCCGGCCTGCCGCCTGGGGGGCGTGCCGAAGTGCAGATCGGTGCGCCCGACGCACGCCTTCGCCTGGCCCCTTGCGCGCAGGTGCAGCCCTTTTTGCCGACCGGTCAGCCGGCCTTCGGTCGCGGGCGCCTGGGCTTGCGCTGTGTGCAAGGCGCCACGAAATGGTCGATCAGCGTGCCGATGACGGTGCGCGTGTTCGCCCCCGCGTGGGCCGCCGTGGGCGCGTTGCCAGCCGGCACGGTGTTGCAGTCCGATCATCTGCGGCTGGAGACCGTGGAATGGAGCGCCGAAACCAGCCCGGTGCTGGCCCAGGCCGTGCCGCCGCTGGGGCGCCAACTGCAGCGGCCGCTGCAAGCCGGCGAAGCGCTGCGGCAGGCCGACTTGAAGCCACGCCAGTGGTTTGCCGCCGGCGATCCGGTGCGCTTGTTGCTGCAGGGCGAGGGTTTCGCGGTTCGCGGCGAGGGGCAGGCACTGGCGCCGGGCCTGGAAGGCCGTTCGGCCAAGGTGAGGCTGGAGAGCGGGCGCGTCCTGACCGTCTGGCCGGTGGGCGAGCGCCTGGCCGAGGTGGCGCTGTGAACTCCGTCACGCGGGCTCCCCCTGACCGGCAGGCACCGGAAAAAACCCTAAAGTCGCTCCACGGGATGCCGAAAGCCCCCTCAGGGAGGCGGCGGTGCCTCCCGGGAACGTGGAGCGTGTGATGGAAATCGGTAACAACCCTCAGCGAGCGAATCAGGCCCTGGTGCCTGAGCGTCAGCAGCGGCCCGAGCTGGTCCAGCCGGCCGGCCGCACGGCCACGCCGCCGGCCGCCCCGGTTCAAACCGGTGCGCGTCCCGAACCCGTCACCGCCAACCCGCCCGCCAGCGCGCAGGTCGCGTTGTCCAACAGCGCCGTGCAATTGCTGCAAGGTGGCAAAGAGCAGGACAGCTTCGACAGCGCCAAGGTCGAACGTCTGTCGCGCGAGATCGAGGAAGGCCGCTTCGAGGTGAATGCCGAGCGCGTTGCCGATCAGCTGCTGGCCGATACGCGCGAACTGCTCGGAAGCCGCCGCGACGAACCCACCTGAGGCCCAGGCTGCCGCGAAGGCGGCGGCGGGCCTCCCACGTTCCACCCGCCACCGCCATGAACGCCTCCACGCCTTCCACCCTTTCGCCTCTCCTGACCGAGCTGGAGACGGCCTTGTGCCGGGTCCAGCAGGCCCTTAGCCAGCGCGATACCGCCCTGCTGGAGCAGCAGGCCGCGGCCGTGCAGCGCCTGATGGTCGCAGCGCTGAGCCAGGCGCAAGCCATGCAAGCCCTGCAAGCGCCCATGGAAGCTGGCTTGCGCCGGCGCCTGGCCGCCTGCGGCGCGCAAATGGCGGCTCAGAGGCAGGCGCTGTTTCGCGCCACTTCGGCGCTGGATCGCGCCATCGAAACCTTGATGCCGGCCGAGCCCGTGGGCTTGTACGGCGATTCGGGCCGCCAGCTGCGCAAGCGCTCCAGCGGCGACAGCCTCACCGCCTGATTTCGTTGGCGATCTCAGGGCCTCAGGGTCAGGCCGTCGCTGCGCGGCGCACCGCCTCCAGGTAGGCCTCGCCGTCCGGCGGGCGGCCGCTGCGCTGGCTTTCCCACACCATGCGCCCCAACGCTTCCATCGCCACATGGTGGGCTTCGTGCTCACTGCCCAGCTTGGCGGCCAGGAGCTGCAGGGCTTGGCGAATGCCGCTGGGCTGATCGATGCCGCACTGCTCGCTGATCGACAGGTGCATGGCCAGGTGCAGGAAGGGGTTGGTGCGCCCACCATCCACCGGGTAGTCCAGCGCCAGCGCGCTGGCCTCGTCGGTCAGCTCGGGGTGGTACTCCGGGTGCCGCTGCACCCAGGGCCAGGCGATTTGCTGCATCGGGTCGAGCGGCGCACCGGCGAGGCCCTGGCGGTAGGTGGCGCAGAAGAAGCGCCGCACATCGAGCTGCGAGGGTTGGTACATGCGGGGCATTGTCACAGCGCCATGACACATGGCCGCCCCTACGATGGAGGCCCATGCTGCACCGCCGGAGCCTGCCATGCCGCTGATCCTCGTCGCCAACGCCAAGGGAGGCGTGGGCAAGAGCACCTTGGCCAGTCAACTGGCAGGTTGGTTGGCGCGACAGGGGCGGCGGGTGATGCTGGGCGACTTGGACCGCCAACAGTCTGCTGCCGAATGGTTGCGCCGCCGCCAGGAAAACCTGCCAGGTCTGCCTCCGATCGAAGGTTGGCAACCTGAGGGCAAAGAGGCGCTTCGCCTGCGCACGCCCAAAGGGGTCACGCATGTAGTGCTGGACACGCCGGCCGGCCTGCACGGCAAGGCGCTGCGCGCGGCGCTGGCGCCGGCCAGTCACGTCATCGTGCCCTTACAGCCCAGCCTGTTCGACGCCCAGGCCACGCTGCCCTTCGTGCGTAAGCTGCAGGAGGAAGCCCCCGGTCTTCGCATGGCCCTGGTGCTGAACCGCGTGCGCGAGGGCACGCACTCGTGCCAGCAGGCGCAGCAGTTCCTACAGGCGGCGGGGCTCACGCCCATCGCCTCGCTGCGCGACACGCAGAACTACATCCAGCTCGCCGCGCGCGGCCTCACGCTCTGGGACGTGGCGCCCAGCCGCGTCGAGCGGGACCTGCTGCAATGGCAGCCGATTCTTGATTTCCTCGCATGAAGCTCCTTCTCGTTGACGACCATCCGCTCATCCACATCGCGTTGCGCGCGCTGCTGAGCGACTTCCAGCCGCCAGTGCAATTGCTCGGCGCCGAGAGTGCCGCACAGGCACGCGCGCAACTGAGCTCGCAAGAGCCGGACATGCTGCTGCTGGATTTGCAGTTGGGTGAGCAAGAGGACGGTTTCGCCCTGCTGGACGAGTTGCGCGCGAGCTATCCGGCGATGCCGATCGTCTGCATCTCGGGCTCGGACCAGATGGCCGATGTCATTCGCGCCATCGACCAGGGTGCGATGGGCTTCATCCCCAAGCACGTGGCGCCCGAAGAGTTCAAGCAGGCGCTTCTGCTGGTGGTCAGCGGAGGCATCTACGTACCGCCGATGCGCATGGGCAACGCGCCCCTGCCGGCGCCTCCGGGCAATCGCGACCCGTCGAGCGCGCCGCCTCCCGTCCGCGTGCCGCTGTCTCAATTGGCCATCACGCCGCGCCAGCATGAGGTGCTGCAAGGCCTCCTGCAAGGCAAGCCGAACAAGCTGATTGCCAGCGAGCTGAACATCAGCGCGGAGACGGTGAAGGACCATGTGCAGGCCATCTACCGCGCGCTGGGCGTGAACAGCCGCACGCAGGCGGTGCTGGCGGTGGGGCAGATGAGCCGCTGACCGCGCTGGCGAAGCTCAGCTGCTGCGGTAGCTCAGGCGCACGTAGATCGGCGCAAAAGCCTCGGCCTGGGTGAGTTCCAGCAGTCCCTCGCGGGTCAGCTCCAGCATGGCGATGAAGGTGACGACGAGCACGGCGGGGCCGCGCTGCACGTCGAACAGGTCTTCGAAGCCCAGGTAGCGACGGCCCTGCAGGCGGCGCAGCACCACGCCCATGTGCTCGCGCACGCTGAGCTGCTCGCGGGTGATCTTGTGATGTTGGTGCAGCTTGGCGCGCGACAGCAGTTCGCGCCAGGCTTGGCGCAAGTCCTCGGGGCGCACCTGCTCCCAGCGCGGCTCGATGCTCTGCTCGATGAGGACCTGGGCCTTCCAGTAGTCGCGGCCCTGCAGTGGTAGTCGGTCGATGAGCTGGGCGCCGAGCTTGATCTTTTCGTACTCCAGGAGTCGGCGTACCAACTCGGCCCGCGGATCCTCGGGCTCGCTGCCGTCGTCGGCTTTCTTCACCGGAAGCAGCATGCGGCTCTTCATCTCGATGAGCATGGCCGCCATCAGCAGGTACTCGGCCGCCAGCTCGAGGTTGTGGCGGCGGATCTGCTCCACGTAACCGAGGTACTGCGCGGTGACCTCGGCCAGGGGGATGTCGAAGATGTTGAAGTTCTGTTTGCGGATCAGGTACAGCAGCAGATCCAGCGGGCCCTGGAACGCCTCCAGGAAGACTTCCAGCGCATCGGGCGGGATGTAGAGGTCCTGCGGCAGCTGGAACAGCGGCTCGCCATAAAGCCGTGCCACGGCGACGCTGTCAACGACCTCGGGGGCGTTGACGGCCGCAATCTCCTGCTGGAGCTCAGTCACCCTTGGTCTGGTAGACGTAGGGCTGCTGCGCCACCTGAGCGGCTTGCCAGTCTGCGGCCAGTTGGCGGTCCTGCGGCTTGTCCCACAACAGGGCCCGGCCGGCGCGCTGCTCGGCCTCCAGGGTCGGCTTCTTCGCCTTCAGCTCGGCCACCAGTTGCGAGACTTCCGAGGTGTAGGGCTTCCAGAACAAAGGCATGGTGGGGTCAATCCGGTGAAAGGGCGGAGATTTTAGGAAGGAACTGTTCGTCACCCAGCTCCGCAGCGAAGCCGGCCCGGCGCATCAGCGAAAGCGGCTGCTCGTTCACCTCGGCCAGCAGCAGCGCCACGCTGCGTGCGCTCAGGCGCTGGTGCAGTTGCCGCAGGGCTTCGAGGCCCGAGGTGTCCAGTTGCACCAGGCGTTGCAGGTCGAGGACCAGGGCGCGCGTACCGGGGAGCACGCGATCGGCGAGACCTTCCACCTTGCCGACCGAGCCGAAGAACAGCGAACCGTAGAGGCTGAACGCCTGCACGCCCTCGGGCAATGGCGTATCCACAGACCGCACCTGGAACAGCTGGCTCATGCGCCAGATGAAGAACACGCAGGCCAGCACCAGGCCCAGCTCGACCGCCACCGTGAGGTCGAAGACTACGGTCATGGCAAAGGTACCCAGCAAGATGGTGCGGTACTGAACGGTGAAGTGCCGCAAGCGGGCGAACTCGTGCCACTCGCCCATGTTCCAGGCCACGAAGAGCAGGATGCCCGCCAGCACGGCGAGCGGCACATGCAGGGCCAGGGGTGCCGCGACCAGCATGACCCCGAACACGGTGATGGCATGCACCATGCCCGCAACCGGCGTGCGTGCGCCGGCGCGGATGTTGGTCACGGTACGCGCAATGGTGCCGGTGGCCGGCATGCCTCCGAGCAAAGGGCTCACCAGATTGGCCACACCCTGGGCCATCAATTCCTGGTTCGGATCGTGGCGCGGCAACTGCGGGGCCAGGTTGTCGGCCACACGCGCGCACAACAGCGATTCGATGGCACCCAGCAAGGCGATCGTCAGGGTGGGCGTGACGAGCAGCTTGGCCGCCTCCCAGGACAGCGACGGCCACTGCGGGGAGGGCAAGTGAGCGGGAATCTGGCCGAAGCGGCTGCCGATGGTTTCAACCGGCCACTGAAGCAGGGCAGCGAGCAGCGAAAGCGAGACCAGCGCCACGACCGGCCCCGGCAGGCGCGACACCCCGTTCAGTGCCCGCTGAGCACGCGTTCGGGCGAGCTCATCCGGCAAGGGAATGCGCTGCACCTTGGCCAGACGTGGCCACAGCCACAGGCCCACCACGCACAGCAGGCCCAGCGCCAGCGCGTGCGGGTTGAAGGTCTCGGCATGGCGGACCAGCACGGCGGTCTGCGCGAAGAAGTCGGCCGGAAGCTTGCCCTCGATGCGCAGGCCGAATAGGTCTCGCATTTGCGACAGCGCAATGAGCACGGCAATGCCGTTGGTGAAGCCGATGACGATGCTCACCGGCACGTAGCGCACCAGGGCGCCCAGCTTCAGCCAGCCCATCAGGAAAAGCAGGCCTCCGGCCATGAGCGTGGACAGCAGCAGGCCGGCCACACCATGGCGCTCGATGATTCCGTACACCACCACGATGAAGGCGCCGGCCGGTCCGCCGATCTGCACGTTCGAGCCGCCGAGCAGAGAGATCAGGAAGCCAGCCACGATGGCGGTGACCAAGCCACTCTCCGGCGGCAGGCCCGACGCCATGGCGAAGGCCATGGCCAGGGGCAGGGCGACGACGCCCACCGTGAGCCCCGCGCCCAGATCCGCCCATCCAGCCTGCCGCCAGCTGTCCAGCAGGCGAGGGCGGAAGGGCTGCAATTGCATGGGTCTCAGCGTACGCGCATGCCCGGCAACGCCCCTTGATGGGGCTCAAGCACGAAGACCCCTGGGTGCGCTTTTTCGTCGGCGTGGCTGGCGGCCAGCACCATGCCCTCGCTGATACCGAACTTCATCTTGCGCGGCGCTAGGTTGGCGACCAGCACGGTGAGCTTGCCCTCCAACTGGGCCGGGTCGTAGGCGCCCGCGATGCCAGAAAAAACGTTGCGCGTCCGGCCCTCGCCAGCGTCCAGGGTGAGGCGAAGCAGCTTGGTGCTGCCATCGACGCGTTCGGCCTTGACGATTCTGGCGATGCGCAGATCGGGCTTGACGAAGTCATCGATGGTGATCTCCGCTGAGATCGGCTCGCCACCGGGCACCGGAGCCGGCGGCTCAGGCTTGGTGAACAGCGATTCCACCTGCTCGGTCGTGACACGCTGCATCAGGTGCTGGAAGGCGCCGATCACGTGGCTGCCAAGCGTTCGGCTGGCGTCTGCCCATTGAAGCGGAGCGACCTGCAGGAAGCCCTCGACTTTGGTGGCCAGCAGCGGCAGCACCGGCTTCAGGTAGAGCGTCAGCAGGCGGAAGGCTTCGATGCAGGTGGAGCAGGCCTGGTGCAACTCGTTGGCGGCCTCGGGCTTCTTCGCCAGTTCCCAGGGCTTGTGCGCGTCCACGTACTCGTTGACTGCGTCGGCCAGACCCATGATCTCGCGCAGCGCCTTGCCGAACTCGCGGCCGTCGTAGAGCGCGGCGATGCTGGGGGCGGCAGCCTGCAGTGTGGCGATCAAGGCCTCGCCTTCGGCACCGAGTGCGGAAGCGAGTCGGCCGTCGAAGCGCTTGGCCAGGAAGCCGGCGGCGCGGCTGGCGATGTTGATGTACTTGCCGACCAGATCGCTGTTGACGCGGGCGATGAAGTCCTCGGGGTTGAAGTCCAGATCCTCAACACGGTCGTTCAGCTTGGCCGCCAGGTAGTAGCGCAGCCACTCGGCGTCCAGGCCCAGCTCCAGGTAGCGCAGCGGGTCGATGCCGGTACCCCGGCTCTTGCTCATCTTCTCGGCGTTCACTGTCAGGAAGCCGTGCACGTAGACGCGGTCCGGCGTCTTGCGGCCGCTGAACTGCAGCATGGCCGGCCAGAAGAGTGTGTGGAAGTACGTGATGTCCTTGCCGATGAAATGCACCTGCTCGGTGGCCGGGTCGGCCAGGAAGCCTTCCACGTCCTTCCCCTGCTGGGCGAACCAGCTGTAGAGCGAGGCCAGGTAGCCGATGGGCGCATCCAGCCAGACGTAGAAGTACTTGCCCGGTGCGTCCGGGATCTCGATGCCGAAGTAGGGGGCGTCGCGGCTGATGTCCCAGTCGCCGAGGCCGCCCTTGCCGTCTTCATCGACCTGGAACCACTCCTTGATCTTGTTCAGCACCTCAGGCTGCAGACGCCCAGGCTCGTGCGTCCAGCGCTGCAGGAAGTCCTTGCAGCGCGGGTCGCTGAGCTTGAAAAAGTGGTGGTCGCTGGTCTTCAAGACCGGCGTCGCGCCACTGAGCACCGAGTAGGGGTTCTTCACCTCGGTGGGGGCATAGACCGCGCCGCAGACCTCGCAGCTGTCGCCGTACTGGTCCTTGGCGCCGCACTTCGGGCATTCACCTTTGATGAATCGATCAGGCAGGAACATGCCCTTGGCGGGGTCGAAGAACTGCTCGATGGCGCGCACCTCGATCAGTCCTGCATCGCGTAGCTTGCGGTACACGTCCTGAGACAGCGCATGGTTCTCCGGCGCATCCGTGCTGTGCCAGTGATCGAAGCCGATGTGAAAGCCGTCAAGGTAGGGCTTGCGGCCAGCGGCGATATTGGCCACGTAGGCCTGCGGCGTCACGCCCGCCTTCTCGGCGGCGATCATGATCGGCGCGCCATGCGCGTCGTCGGCGCAGACGAAGTGCACCTCATGGCCCTGCAGACGCTGGAAGCGCACCCAGATGTCCGCCTGCGTGTACTCCATGATGTGCCCGATGTGAAAGTTCGCGTTCGCGTAGGGCAAGGCGGTGGTGACGAAGAGCTGGCGGCGGGTCATGTCGCAGAAAGACTTGTGGGGCGCAGGGCGGCGGATTCTAGGGATCGCCCCGAGGGGGGCCGGCCGACGGTGTGGACAACTTTGTGGGCAAGCCGTACAGGAGCAGGCTAAGTGCTTGATTTTTCAGTCTCAACCGGTAGCGTCAGTGCACCGCAGTTGGCCCGAGGACTGATTCAAATCAAGCACTTACTGCAATTGGCTTGAATGCGGGACGCGGAACGAGCGGGCAGCCGTTGCAATCCCAGTGGTGGGGACAAGTCAATCCCTGTCGTCATGCAGGCGCCGGTTTCGCCCCCGCTTGGCGCGCTGGTTATGGTTCGCCAACGATGCGCTATGACCCATTTGGCCTTCTCATCGCACTTCAGCGAACACCGCTAAGTTCATGATTCTTGGTGGACCCAGTAGGTATCCACTGCAACTGTGGATAACTGTGTGGGTAAGCCTGCTCGCCAGCCCGGAAGCCCTTGTTCCTGCGCGCTCTGGGTTGCCCTGCTGCTTTTTTCAGCAAGGCGCGGATTGCTCACCTCATCTCAATGAAATCAATGGGTTATCAGTATTGGCTGGGTCCCTTCGCGCCACGGGCTGCGAAAGCGATGGAATCCTGTGCCTGGGCTGAAGCGGGCATGTCGCGGGGGGATAACTGCGCTTGCGCACCCGGGAAAATCCGCATCGGCCCGCGGCGCATCGACGGTTCGGCCCCGGCAAAACCTGCGCTGCCACCCGCCTAGAATCCGCCGCCCTTTCGCCTTGCGGCATGGGTGCAGCCTTGCGATGTGATGCAGGGTCGGCCCACCGCCCGGTCTGCCTAGCTGCCGATGCCCGCAACCCCCAGCCTGCTTCACCCGCGAACCCGGCGCCCCTTGCGCCCGCTCCCCCTGTGACCTTGACGCTGGACCTGAAGAGCACCCGCCTGAGCGCCCTGATGCTGCCGCTGCGCAGCCGAGACTTTGCGGCCGTCGCAGCCGCCGCCCGGCATCAGTGGGGCGTGGACGCGGGGTTCGAAGGCGAGCCCTTGGTGCTGGATCTGCGCGAACTGCCGGCCACCGGAGCGCCAGTGCTGGACTGGCTCCCGCTGCTTCAGACCTTGCGCGAATTGGGTTTGCAGGCGGTGGCCATGATCGGTGCCGATGCACTGCAGGACGATGAGCGCCAAGCCGCGCTGGCCGCTGGCCTGCACGCCAGCTCCGACACACCTGCGCGAACGCTTGCTGCACCGGCTCCGCCCGCGCCCGCCGCACAGGCCCAGGCGGTGCCCGCAAAGGCGGCGGAGACTGCGGAACCAGCGCCCGTGCCGACATCCGCTGCGCGCTGCCTGGTCGTTGAGCGTTCGCTGCGCAGCGGCCAGCAGGTCTATGCACGCGATGCCGACCTCGTGGTTCTGGGCCTGGTCAGCCACGGCGCCGAAGTGATTGCCGACGGCAGCGTGCATGTGTACGGCGCGCTGCGCGGGCGGGCCATTGCTGGCGCCAAGGGCGACGCCAACGCCCGCATTTACGCGCAAAGCCTTGAAGCCGAGTTGCTGGCCGTGGCCGGCACCTTCCGCACCAGCGAGAAGCCCCTACCCGCCGATGTGGCGGGCCGCCCCGCCCAAGTTCGCTTGGACGGCGAGCGTCTGGTCTTTGAACCCCTCAGTTACTGAGCTCCTTCTGAATACCTACGGAACACCATGAGCAGAATCGTCGTCGTCACGTCCGGCAAGGGCGGTGTGGGCAAGACCACCACCAGCGCCAGCTTCGCCACCGGTCTGGCCATGCTGGGCAAGAAGACGGCGGTGATCGACTTCGACGTCGGCCTGCGCAACCTCGACCTCATCCTCGGCGTCGAGCGCCGTGTGGTCTATGACTTCATCAACGTCATCCAGGACGGGGTGAAGCTCACGCAGGCCCTCATCAAGGACAAGCAGCACGAGAACCTCTACATCCTGGCTGCCAGTCAGACCCGCGACAAGGAAGCGCTCACCCAGGAAGGCGTGAAGCGCGTGCTCGACGAATTGGCCGAGATGGGCTTCGACTACATCGTCTGCGACTCGCCGGCCGGCATCGAGACCGGCGCCATGATGGCCATGCACTACGCCGACGAGGCCCTGGTGGTGACCAACCCCGAGGTCAGCTCGGTGCGCGACAGCGACCGCATCCTGGGCATGCTGGCCAGCAAGACGCAGCGCGCCATCGAGGGCAAGGAGCCTGTCAAGGAGCACCTGCTCATCACCCGCTACAACCCCAACCGCGTGGTGGGTGGGCAGATGCTGTCGCTGGAGGACATCCACGAGATCCTGCGAACGCCTCTGATTGGCGTGATCCCGGAAAGCGAGTCGGTGCTGCAGGCCAGCAACCAGGGCATCCCGGCCATCCTCATGAAGGGCAGCAACGTGGCCGAGGCCTACGCCGACGTGGTGGCGCGCTTCCTGGGTGACCAGCGTCCGATGCGCTTTGTGGAGGCCGAGAAGCCCGGCTTCTTCAAGCGCCTGTTCAGCCGCTGAGGGGAGAGCCGGCCATGGGATTCATGTCCTTCTTCCTGGGCGAGAAAAAGCCCACCGCAAGCGTTGCCAAGGAGCGTCTGCAGCTGATCCTGGCGCATGAGCGCAGCGGCCGCAACGTGGCCGCACCCGACTACCTGCCACAGCTCAAAGCCGAACTGATCGCTGTCATCAGCAAATACGTGAAGGTTGATCCCTCTCACGTCGTGGTCGAACGTGAGCAGCAGGACAACCTCGAAGTGCTGGCAGTGAAGATCGAGTTGCCGGACGCGCGCTGAACCCTGGCCAAGCCCCCGATGCCGGCTGATCGAAAAAGCAGCAGGCTGTGAATGCGCTTTATGGCACAAGCACTTAGCGTTTTGCCCCCAAGCTCATTCACGAACTTGTCCACAGCATCCGTGAAGAACTCCCTCGCGCCTCCCGTGCTGCTGGCGCCCATGGAGGGATTGCTGGATCACCTGTTGCGCGAGGAACTCACGGCCATCGCACCGTACGCTGGCGCCGTCAGCGAGTTCATCCGCGTCACCGACCGCGTGCTGCCCAAGCGCGTCTTCACGCGCATCGTGCCGGAGCTGCTCCACGGCGGCCGCACGGCAGCGGGAACGCCGGTGCGACCGCAGTTGCTGGGCTCCGATCCCTTGGTTCTGGCCGACAACGCCGCGCGCTTGGCCGAACTGCAACCCTGGGGCATCGACCTCAACTTCGGCTGCCCGGCCAAGTGCGTGAACCGGCATCGGGGCGGAGCCATCTTGCTCGATGAACCCGAGTTGCTGCATGCCATCGTGCGCGCCGTGCGGGCAGCGGTGCCGGCTTCCATCCCGGTCAGCGCCAAGATGCGTTTGGGAGTGGAAGACCGCAGCCGCATGCTGGAGGCTGCGCAGGCGCTCGCAGAAGGTGGTGCGGACCAACTGGTGGTGCACGCACGCACCAAGCGCGACGGCTACAAGCCGCCGGCCCACTGGCACGAAGTGGCGCGGGTGCAGCAGGCGGTTCGCGTACCGGTGGTGGCCAATGGCGAGATCTGGACGCTGGCCGATGCACTGCAGGCGCGACGCGAGAGCGGCGTCAGTGCCCTGATGCTGGGTCGGGGAGCCGTCGCGGATCCTCACCTGTCCTGTCACATCGCTGCGCACGACGCGGGAAGAATCTTGCCGCCCATCGGCTGGCCCTCTCTGGCGCCCAGCCTGTTCAGCTACTGGCGCCGCGTGCGGCAGGCGGTTCAACCCAAGCACCAGGCCGGCCGCATCAAGCAATGGCTGCACTACTTGCGTCGCAGCCATCCCGAGGCGGAACCCGTCTACCAGCGCTTGCGCACGCTCAGCAAACCGGTCGAGTTCGACGTTGCGCTGCAGCTTCTCCTAAAGGAAAGCCCGGCACTTGTTTAGACAGGTGCGTCGAGGCGACCCCTGCAATGCGCTTCCTACACTGGGCGCCGCTCATGGACATCGCCCAGACCGACTGCTGCTACGAACTGCGCTTTGCCGCGCTGGGCCGCCATGCCCGAAGCTACGCCTTCCCATGCGATGCCGACGGCCACGTGCTGCTCGATGCGCTGAGCGAGCGTCAGCTCGCCAACTACCTGTTTGCCCGCGCTGTGGTGGGTCGCGAGCTGTTGGCCCCTCGGGTGGTTCAGCTCGGGTGCTTCGCCCGGTAGGCCGCCAGGTTTTTTGCCGCCTGCGCTTGCACCTTGGCGCGGAGCATCGGCGTCCAGCCCAGGATCAGGCCGGGTAGGCCCAATGCCTGGCGACTCCAGGCCCAGAAATCGAAGCGGTCGCGGTGCCGCAGGATCAAGCCGGTGTTGTCGAACTCGAAGCTGGCATCGATGTGGTTGAGCACCATGCGGCCGGTGGCGCTGAATCGGTAGTGGGCGTCCCAGTGCGCGTGGTGCTCGTCCAGCACCTGGTAGTCGAGCTGCCAGACGTCCAAGCCCTTGGCGCGGGTCACATCGCACAGCATGCGCCACATGGCGCCGATCTCCTCACGACCTTGCAGGGTGAAGGCTTCGTCCTGGAACGCCGCCTGCGGCGCATAGCAGGCTTGCATGGCGGCACCGTCGAGCTGGCGAAAGGCGGCGTAGAAGGTCTCGATGGTGCGGCGGCTCATGACTTGTTCCAAGTGTCCTTGAGGGTCGCCGTGCGGTTGAACACGGCCCTTCCAGGCTGGTGGTCCACCCGGTCGGCGACGAAGTAGCCGTGGCGCTCGAACTGCCAATGAGTGGCGGCCTCGGCGCGCGCCAGTGAAGGTTCCACGAAGCCTTGAGTGACGCGCAGCGAGCCGGGGTTCAGCACCGTCAGGAAGTCCTTGCCGCCGGCGTCGGGCTGGGCGTCCAGGAAGAGGCGATCGAACAGGCGGAACTCGGCCGGCACGGCCTCGTGCGCGCCGACCCAGGTGATGACGCCCTTGACTTTGATGGCATCGGCCCCTGGGGTGCCGCTCTTGGTGTCGGGCAGCACGCGCGCTTGCACGGCGACCACCTCGCCGGCCTCGTTTTTGGTGCATCCGACGCACTCGACGACATGGCCCGCCTTTAGCCGCACCTTGTTGCCAGGGAACAGGCGCTGATAGCCCTTCGGAGGCAGCTCGCAGAAATCCTCGCGCTCGATCCAGAGCTTTGGCCCAAAGGAGAAATGCCTTTCGCCCAACTCGAGGAGCTTGGGATGCACCGGAGCGCTGCAGGCGTCGAACCCTTCACCGAGCACTTCGGCGTAGTTGACGATCTCCAGCGGCAGCGGCTCCAGCACCGCCATGGCACGCGGTGCACGCGCTTCCAGGTCGGCGCGCAGGCAACCTTCCAGCACGCTGTAGTCGATCCACGCGTTGGTCTTGGTCGTACCGGTGCTCTCGACCATCGCGCGGATGCTCTCGGGCGTGTAGCCGCGGCGGCGCATGCCGATGAGGGTGGGCATGCGTGGGTCGTCCCAGCCGGCCACATGGCTTTCCTCGACGAGCTGCCGCAGCTTGCGCTTGCTGGTCACCACGTAGCTGAGATTGAGGCGGCCGAACTCAAACTGGCGCGGCAGCGGGCGGGCGAGCAGCCCAAGTTGCGCCAGATGGTCGAGCAGCCAGTCGTAGAACGGCCGCTGGTCTTCGAACTCCAGGGTGCAGATGGAGTGCGTGATGCGCTCCAGCGCATCCTCGATCGGGTGCGCGAAGGTGTACATCGGGTAGATGCACCACTTCGTGCCCGTGGCGTGGTGCTCGGCGTGCTTGATGCGGTAAAGGGCTGGGTCGCGCAGATTGATGTTCGGCGAGGCCATGTCAATCTTCGCGCGCAGCACCATCGCGCCGTCTGGGTGCTGGCCATCGCGCATCTCACGCAGGCGGGCGAGGTTCTCGGCCGGGCTGCGGTCGCGGAACGGACTGTTCGTGCCCGGCGTCGTGAAGTCGCCGCGGTTCTTGCGCATGTCCTCCGCCGACTGCTCGTCGACATAGGCCAGACCGGCCTCCACAAGCGCCTCGGCAGCCCGGTACATGAAGTCGAAGTAGCTGCTGGCCTCATACAGATTGATCTGCTCGCCAAACTCCCAGCGCCAGCCGAGCCACTGCACCATTTCCTTGATCGCGTCGACGTACTCCTGCTCCTCCTTCTCAGGGTTGGTGTCGTCGAAGCGCAAGTGGCAGGCGCCGCCGTAGTCGCGCGCCAGGCCGAAGTTCAGGCAGATCGACTTGGCGTGACCGATGTGCAGGTAGCCGTTGGGCTCCGGGGGGAAGCGGGTGCGGATGGCCGCTGGGTCGGCCGGTGCCGCCGCATGGTGCGGGCCGTCGCCGGGGCCGCGGCCGAAGGTGCGGCCCTGCTGCCAATCCGCTTGGGCCAGGTCACGTTCGATTTGCGTGCGCAGGAAGTTGGCGACGGGGGCTGGGGCGGCTTGGCTCATGGGGGCGGCGAAAAAGAAACGGGCCGCGCGCAGCGGCCCGGCGAACAAGGCCGGCGATTCTCTCAAGCAATTGGAGCTCTGCCCCTGCAGGCGCTCAGAGTGCCTTGAAGCGACCGGCGTGGAGACGGCTCACGGCCAGCTTTTCAGGCCGCTCGCGCAGTTCCAGTTGCACGGTGCCGTTTTCCAGCCGCCGTGCGCGGGCCACGGCGTCGATGTTCACCACGGTGCCGCGGTGCACCTGCCAGAAGCGGTCGGGATCGAGTTGGGGCAGCAATTCACGCAGAGACACGCGAACCCAGAACTCACGCGTCAAGGTGACCGCGCGTACGTACTTGTCAGCCGCCTCCAGGTAGATCAGTGCGTCCAGCGGCACCAGCTCGATGTGGTCGCCAACTGCGGCCTGCAGATGACGCAATCGCGGTGCGGCGCTTGTTGCGTGCTGCGCGAGCAGCCGCTGCAACGCGGCCAAAGGGTCCTGGGGCTGGGAGCAGTCCGCCGTAGAGGCCTGCGCGAGTTGCAGACGCAGGCGCTGCACGGTCTGCGCGAGCCGCTGCGTTTGCACCGGTTTGAGCAGGTAGTCGAAAGCGGCGGCTTCAAAGGCCTTGAGCGCGTATTCGTCGTAGGCGGTCACGAAGACGATCAAGGGCAGGGGCTTGCCTTCCGGCCAGTCTTCCATGAGCGCTTGCGCGAGCTCGATGCCCGACAGGCCGGGCATGCGGATGTCGAGAAAGAGCAGCTCGGGGGTTTCGGCGAGTGCGCGTTGCAGCGCGTCGTCACCGTTGGCGGCGACCGGGAGCAACTGCAGGTCGGGCCAGAGGCTCTGGAGCTCGGCGCCCAGATGCTCGGCGAGCAGGGCTTCATCTTCGGCGATCAAGGCGCGGGTCATAGAGGCAGTTCCAGGGTGGCCAGGCAGCCGGAGGCGGGCGGGGGCGCGGGATCCAGGCGGAAGCTGGCGCGGTCACCGTACTGGGTGCGCAATCGTTCGCGCACTTGCTGGGTGCCGAATTGCGTGCCGCCCTTTGAAGGGGCGCCCAAGCCGACGCCGTCGTCCTCGACACGCAATTCCAGCAAGCCCGACTGCATGCGGGCGCTCACGCGCAGCTGGCCACCGGTCTTGCTCGGTTCCAGGCCATGTTTGATGGCGTTCTCGACCAAGGGTTGAAGGATCAAGGGCGGCACCGGCGTGGTGGCCAAGGCATCGGGCAGATCCAGTTGCACGCGCAGGCGATCGCCCATGCGGCGCTGCATCAGGCGCAGGTAGTCCTGGATGCGCTCGAACTCGGTGGCCAGCGGGTGCAGCGGCACGCGGCTGGCCTGAAGCGTGGCACGCAGGTAGGCGATCAAATCGTCGAGCATGGCCTGTGCGTCGTCCGGTCGCAGCTTGATCAGCACGCGAAGGTGCGCCAGCGTGTTGAAGAGCATGTGCGGTTCGATCTGCGTCTGCAGCGCGAGCAGTTGCGCCTCGGCGGCCTGCCGCTGCACTTCGGTGCGCTCCAACTCCATGGCGTGCAACTTCTCGCGGCTGTAGAAGTAGTAGGTGGCGATCAAGGCCACCAGCAGCGTGAAGCCGCCGCCCAGCACCAATTGCCGCAAATCGCCACTGAACAGCCCCCGAGGCTGATGGCCAAGCAGACCCGCAGCCAGCAAGGTGCCCAATTCGTGGCCAACGACCGAGCCAATGAGCACGCAGCCCATCATCCACGACCACCCAGGCCAGTGATGCTGCAGCTTCGGATTGTCCGGGTCCTTGCGAAGCAATAGACGCGACACGCCAAACTGCAGCACGCCGATGCTGTAGGCAATGCACAAGCTGATCGACTGGGCGTACAGCATGCCGACCCAGAAGTGCTTGCCGCGCACCAGGTACATCAGCAGGCCCACCACGCTTCCCACGCCCAGCACGCCGATCAGTTGCGCGGCGATCGGGTGGCTGCGATGCCAGGAAGGTGCTTGGACGCTAGGGTTCATGCAGGCAAGCTTGCCATGCGCCGCTGCGTCCCGCCGCAAGGCGGCGACGGGTGGAGCCAGGGCGGCGCCAGTGGTTTGGGTGCTGGCTTCAGCGGCGCCGGCGTGAACTGCCACCGCCGAGCAGGCCACCGAGCACGCCGCGCACGATCTCACGGCCCACCGAGCTGCCGATGGTACGGATGGCGCTCTTGGCGGCCGTTTCGGCCAGGCCTTCGCGACGTCCGCCACGCGGGCCGGTGGAGCCGAAGAGGATGTCCTTGAGGCCGCCCATCAAGCCGCCTTCCTGTTCAGTCGCAGGGGCGCCCGGACTGCCGGCCGCCGCCGTGCCAGCTGGCCCTGCGCTGGCTGGCTGGCCTGCCGTGGCAGCAGCCGCTTGTCCCTTGAGCATTTCGTAAGCGCTCTGCCGATCGACCTGCTTTTCGTACACGCCCGCCACCAGGGACTGCTGCAGCAATGCGGCGCGCTCGGCGTCCGAGATGGGGCCGATGCGCGATCCTGGCGGCAGCACGTACACGCGCTCGGTGATGCTGGGCCGGCCTTTGGCATCGAGCAAGCTGACCAGGGCTTCGCCCACCCCGAGTTCCGTGATGGCGGCGGCGATGTCCAGCCCCTCCTTCGGGCGCATCGTTCCGGCGGCGCTCTTCACCGCCTTCTGGTCGCGCGGCGTGAACGCGCGCAGTGCGTGCTGTACGCGATTGCCGAGTTGCCCCAACACGGTGTCGGGGATGTCGAGCGGGTTCTGCGTCACGAAGTACACGCCCACGCCCTTGGAGCGCACCAGACGCACCACCAGCTCGATGCGCTCGACCAAGGCCGCAGGCGCATCTTTGAACAGCAGGTGGGCCTCGTCAAAAAAGAAGACCAGCTTGGGCTTGTCCAGGTCGCCCACCTCGGGCAGAGTCTCAAACAGTTCGGACAGCATCCAGAGCAGGAAGCTGGCGTAGAGCCTTGGCGCGGTCAGCAGGTCGTCGGCGGCCAGGATGTTGATGACGCCCTTGCCGCCCTCGGTCTGCATGAAGTCGCTGATGTTCAGCATGGGCTCACCAAAGAAGCGGTCGCCGCCCTGGGCTTCGATCTGCAACAGGCCGCGCTGGATGGCGCCTACCGATGCGGCGCTGACGTTGCCGTACTCGGTGGTGAACTGCGAGGCGTTTTCGCCCACATGCTGCAGCATGGCGCGCAGATCCTTCAGATCGAGCAGCAGCAAGCCGTTGTCGTCGGCGATCTTGAACACCATCTGCAGCACGCCAGCCTGGGTCTCGTTCAGGTCGAGCATGCGGGCAAGCAGCAGCGGGCCCATGTCGCTCACGGTGGCACGAACCGGGTGCCCGGCCTTGCCGAACACGTCCCAGAGTGTGGTTGGGCAGCGCACTGGAGTTGGCGCGTCCAGGCCGCGCTCCTTCAGCACGTTCAGCAGCTTTTCACTCGGGCTGCCAACCTGGCTGATGCCGGTCAGGTCGCCCTTCACGTCGGCCATGAAGACCGGCACGCCGATGCCAGAGAGGCTTTCAGCCAGCTTTTGCAGCGTGATGGTCTTGCCGGTGCCGGTGGCGCCGGTGATCAGACCGTGGCGGTTGGCAAGCTGCGGCAACAGCTCGCAGACGGTGTCCTGATGGCGGGCGAGCAGGATGGGATCGGCCATGGTGCGGTCGGCGAAGTGGCAAGGGCGGCGCGCAGTCTATGCGCGCCGTCGTCAGTCACCTTCGACCAGGCGGACGATGGCCAGCGAGAGGTTGTCACCCCCGCCCTGCGAGCGCTGCCGCGCCTTGTTGATCAGCAGTTCGGCGGCCTCGCGCGGCGTGAGTCCACTGAGTACGGTGGCCAGCTCTCGGTTGCTGAAGTAGTGCCAAAGACCATCAGAGCAGACCATCAGCGCGTCACCAGCGCGCAACGGTCCAATCTCAGTCACCACCGGCGTTGGCTCCTGCTGCGTACCCAGGCAAGCGGTGAGCAAGTTGGACTGCGGGTGGCTCTGGGCGTCGGCTTCGCTGAGTTGCCCTTCGTCGACCAGGCGTTGCACGTAGGACTGGTCGAACGTTCGCTGCTTGAACTGGCCGTCGTTGACCCAGTAGATGCGGCTGTCACCCGTGTGCAACCAATAGCAGCGCAGATCGGGCAGCACAATGAAAAGCGCCAAGGTGCTATGCGGCTCTTCCTCGGCGGAGATCGCCGTGAGCTTAATCATCAGGTGCGCTTCGCTGCAGATCTGACGCAGCAATTCGACCGGATCCTCGCTGTCCGGCGCGAAGCGCTCGAACAGCTGCTGGGCGGTCAGCAGCACCTGGTCGGCCGCTTTGCGGCCACCGCTCTTGCCGCCCATGCCATCGGCCACCACCGCCAGCAGGCAGCGTGCATGGTGCGGGTGCACCATCACCGCCACCTGATCCTGCTGGTACTGGCGGTCGCCCTTGTGAATGCCGGTGGCCGCCTGAAGACGCAGCTGCGGCCCCTTGCGCGAAGGGATGGCGAAGCGGGCGCCGAAGGCCGGGGAGTTCACGCGGCGCTCACCACAGCTTCCACCAGGGCCGCGATGCGGCTGGCGCCAGGGCGCTGCTCTGCGGGAAGTTCTTCTCCAGCACACGCCGGGAGTCGGCGGCCAGGTCGTTCAGGCCGAGCTGCGAGTAGGCGCTCATCATGATCGCCAAGGCCTCTTCTGCAGCAGGCGCATACGGATAGTCGGTCAGCGCCACCTGCGCTCGGTTGGCGGCTGCCACGAAGGCGCCCCGCGCCAGGTAGTAGCGCGCCACGTGCACTTCATGCTTGGCCAGGGTGTTGGTGATGAAGTCGATGCGTGTGCGAGCGTCGTCGGCATAGCGGGAGGCCGGGAAACGCTGGACCAGTTCGCGGAAGGCCAGCAAGGCGTCCTTGGAGGCTTGCTGGTCGCGCTCCGACACGTCCTGCTTGGCCAGGCGCCCGAACAGTCCGAGGTCCTCGTTGAAGTTCACCAGGCCTTTCAGGTACATGGCGTACTCGACGCCGGACGAGCTTGGGTTGAGCTTCAGGAAGCGGTCCAGGGTGGTGATGGCGGCGGCCTTTTCGTTGCTGCGGAACTGCGCCCAGGCCATGTCGAGCATCACTTGCTGGCCGAGCAGCGTGCCGGCTGCGCGGCTTTCCAGACGTTCGAGCTTCTTGATGCCCGGCTCATAGGCGCCGACGCCCAGGTCTTCCTTGGCCTCTGCATACAATTTATCCAGACCTGCCTGAGAGCTCGGGTCATCGATCACGGTGCTGGCGCAGCCGCCCAGCAACGCAGCGAGCAGCAGAGCTGCCGGGGCGCGCCAGCCGGAGAGCGGCGCGGATTGCAAACGATCAGGCATGAATCGGCCGCATGGTCAGCGGCAGGTCGGACAGGAGAGGCCGAAATTATAGGAAGCGAGGCTCGCCCCCCCCTGGCGACAGACCCTGAGGGCGAGGACGAGGGGTTGCTGGCATCGGTCGCTGAAACTTCGGTGCCGATGGCGTGGCAGGGCATGCGCCTGGATCGTGCTTTGGCGCTTTGGCAGCCGGACAGCTCGCGCTCCCATCTGCAACAGCTGGTGGAAGAAGGCGCGCTGCAAATCGACGGCGAGCCCTGCCTGCAGGCCTCCCGCAAGCTGCGCTTGGGGCAGCGCTTGCTGCTCGCCTGGCGAGCCCCCGATGCCATGCTGGCCTTCGTGGCCGAGCCCATGGAACTGCCCATCGTGCACGAGGACGTACACCTGCTGGTCATCGACAAGCCCGCTGGCTTGGTGGTTCATCCAGCAGCAGGAAACTGGCGCGGCACCTTGATGAACGGGTTGCTGGCCCATCACGCGGGCGCCGTCCAGCTGCCGCGTGCCGGCATCGTGCACCGGCTCGACAAGGACACCAGCGGTCTGATGGTGGTGGCCAAGACGCAGGTGGCCTACGACCTGCTGGTGGCGCAACTGGCGGCGCGCGAGGTTCGGCGCGAGTACCTGGCGCTGGTCAAGGGCGCCTGGGGCGAGCCACGCTGCGTGGACGCGCCCGTGGGGCGCGATCCGCGCCAGCGCGTGCGCATGGCCGTGGTGGGCGAGGCACGCGGCGGCAAACCGGCACAGACGGACATCGAGGCGCTGGCGCAAACGGCCCGTGCCTGCCTGCTGCATTGCAGCCTTCGCACCGGCCGCACCCACCAGATCCGCGTGCACTGCGCGCATGCCGGCCACCCGCTGTACGGCGACACCCTGTATGGCGGTCCGCCGCTCTCCGGTCTGCAACGACAGGCCCTGCACGCGGCGCGGCTGACCTTGCGGCATCCTCAGGATGGCCGCACGGTGCAGTGGGTCTCGCCGCCGCATGAGGATTTCCACCAAGCCGCCGCTGCGCTCGGACTCGATCTTTCCTGGCCCTAGAATCCGCGCCCAAGCGCAGCCGGACCATCCGGCGCGCACCGACCGGCCGCTTTCGAGCTTCAGCGCCGGCCTTGAGTCTGAATCGGGCGCCGTGGCGCCGCCTGGATTGAGCCAGGCTTGCCCCGCCCTCCTGACCTTTTTGAGCGGAACCACCCGCACGATGAATGCCGAGGCCAAGGCCATCCTGGAGGCTGCGCTGCTGTGCGCGCAGCAGCCGCTGGCCCCCAAAGACATGCTGACCCTGCTGGGCGAAGAGCCCAGTCCGGACAGCCGCGCCGCTTTGACGGCGTTGCTGGCCGAGATGCAGGCCGAATGGCAATCGCGTGGCAGCCTGCAATTGGTGGAGGTGGCCAGCGGCTGGCGCTTTCAGACCCACGGCGCAGTGCGCGGTGCGTTGGAGGCGCTGCACCCCGAGAAGCCGCGCCGGTATTCCCGCGCCGCCATGGAGACCCTCGCCGTCATCGCCTACCGCCAACCGGTCACGCGGGGCGATATCGAGGACATCCGTGGCGTCGTGGTGAGCTCGGACATCGTCAAGCAGTTGGAAGAGCGTGGATGGATCGAGACCATTGGCCACCGCGACGCCCCGGGCCGGCCGCAGCTCTACGCGACGACCAAGCAGTTTCTTGATGACCTCGGGCTGGCCAGCCTGTCCGAGCTCCCGCCACTGGACGACATGGGCAGCCCCTTGCTGCCCCTTCCGGAGCCTGGACCGCAGCAGACCAGTCTGCTCGACCTGGCAGAGGACACCCCTGTTCCCGAAGCGCCGCAGGCCGCTGAACCGCCTGCCCCTGCCTTGAACGACGAGGCCTCATGAGCACCGAAGACCCCATCCTCCCGCCCGTCCCATCGACCGAAGACGCGCCATCCAAACCGGTGCGGCGCACCCGACGCAAGCCTGTGGCCAGCGAGGCTGCTGCGGCCGAGCCCGCGCCATCCTCAGCCCCTGAGGACGCGGCGCCAGGGCCAGTGCCAGCACCGGAAGAAGTTGCTGCACCTGCCGCTCCAAAGAAGCGCCGTGGCCCGAAGGCCCTGCGCGCCGAGGCGGCTTCGAGCAAGGACGTGACCATGGAGAGCGAGCCCGTCATCGAGACCGTGGTTGACCTGCCCGCGGCCGCCGCGGTGGCAGAAGCGGCGCCTGAACTGGCGTCTTCTGATGCTGAGAGCGACGACGAGCCTGAAGAGCGCGGCGAGCGCCGTGGTCGCCGGGAACGTGGCGACCGTGGCGATCGAGGAGAACGGGGTGAACGGGGTGAACGGAGTGACCGACCGCCTCGCGAGCCCAGCCTGGTGCTTCAAGAGGGCGATGCCGCCGCCGCGGTGCAGGCGCGCCTTCAGGACTTGTTCGCGGAAGGAGATGAAGCGCCGGCCGCAGAGCCGCCCTCCGAGGCTGAGGCGAACAAGCGCGTGCTGTTGCCTGACCCCGACACGCCCAAGCTGCAGAAGGTGCTGGCGCAGGCGGGCGTGGGTTCGCGCCGCGACATCGAAGCCTGGATTGCAGAAGGCAAGGTGGAGGTGAACGGCGAGCCCGCCCACGTGGGGCAACGCATCGCCATGGGCGACCGCGTGTTCCTCAATGGCAAGCCGGTCAAGTTCCGTATCCACCCCGGCTTGCCGCGCGTACTGGCGTATCACAAGCCAGTGGGCGAGATCGTCACATTCAATGACCCGGAAGGCCGGCCGACGGTATTCCGCAACCTGCCCAAGCTGCCACACGGCAAGTGGCTTTCGATCGGCCGCCTGGACATCAACACCGAAGGCTTGCTGCTGTTCACCAACAACGGGGACTTGGCCAACCAGCTGATGCACCCGCGCTTTGGCGTGGAACGCGAGTACGCCGTGCGCACGTTGGGCACGCTGGAAGACGAGCAGAAAGCCCAGCTGCTGGAGGGTGTCGAAGTGGACGGCCAGACGGCGGCCTTCAAGTCGATCGAGAGCGCTGGCGGTGAGGGTGTGAACCGCTGGTATCGCGTGGTCATCACCGAAGGTCGAAATCGCGAAGTCCGCAAGCTGTTCGACACCGTCGGCCTGCCGGTGAGCCGCCTGATTCGCGTGCGCTATGGCGGCATCGTCTTGCCGGTGGGCTTGAAGCGAGGTGTTTGGGTTGAACTGGGCGGATGGGACGTCAAGCAGATTCGCCGCATGGCCCAGCCGCAAGGCGCGTCGCAAGAGCCCCGGCAAGGGGATGGACAGGGGGGGCGCCGCCAGGGTGGCAAGGGGCCCCGTCTTGCCGAGCAGGCAGGGCAGCAGATGCCGCAGCGCCCGCCCCGCGGCGAGATGGAGCCGCGTCGGCCGCGCAGCGATGACGACGACGATTTCGCCTTGCCCGCGCACATCAATCCGCTGGAGCAGACCTTCGACCGGCGCCACGCCAAGAGCAAGGGTCGTGGCTTCCCGCAGGGCTTCGGCCACCATGTGCACCGCGACGACGACTACCGCCCGTCCAAGGGCGGCGGCCCCAAGGAGCCCGATCCGATGCAGACCAGCATGGGCTACATCGGCGCCGACAGTTTTCATCGCCGTGGTGGCGGTGGTGGCGGTGGTGGCGGTGGTGGTGGGGGCGGCGGCCGAGGCGGCAAGCGCCGCCGCTGAAAACCTCACAGGTCCATAGGGGCTGACCCCGGCTTGCCAGGGGTAGCCCTCTAGAATCTCGCGCTTTTTTCCTCTCTTTGATCCCCGGAGAACAACGACCATGGCCGTCGAACGCACCCTGTCCATCATCAAGCCCGATGCCGTCGCCAAGAACGTCATTGGCCAAATCTACGCTCGATTCGAAGGCGCCGGCTTGAAGATCGCTGCGGCCAAGCTGGTGCAGCTGTCGCGCGCTGACGCCGAGCAGTTCTACGGCGTGCACAAGGCCCGCCCGTTCTTCAACGACTTGGTGAATTTCATGATTTCCGGCCCGGTCATGATCCAGGTCCTGGAAGGTGAGAACGCCATCGCCAAGAATCGCGAACTGATGGGTGCCACCGATCCGAAGAAGGCCGACAAGGGCACCATCCGTGCCGACTTCGCCGACAGCATCGACGCCAACGCCGTGCACGGCTCGGACGCCCCGGAAACCGCTGCCGTCGAGGTGGCGTTCTTCTTCCCGGGCATGAACGTCTACAGCCGCTAAGCCAGCGAAGTGACGAACCAGGCCGCCAATCTGCTGGGGCTGGACCTCAACGGTCTGGTGGCCTTTTGCGAGCAGCTGGGCGAAAAGCGCTTCCGCGCCGTCCAGCTGTATCGCTGGATCCATCAGCGCGGGGTCGCCGACTTCGCGCTTATGTCCGACTTGGCCAAGAGCCTGCGCGACAAGCTCGCCGGCGTGGCCATGGTCGAGGGACTCAAGGTCCTGACCGAACAACGCTCCGCCGACGGCACCATCAAGTGGCTGTTCGACGTGGGCAACGGGGACGCGGTCGAAGCCGTCTTCATTCCTGAGGACGACCGCGCGACCCTTTGCATTTCAAGCCAGGCCGGTTGTGCGGTCGGCTGCCGTTTCTGCTCCACGGGTCACCAAGGCTTCAGCCGCAATCTGGCGACCTGGGAAATCGTGGCCCAGCTCTGGTTCGCCGAGCACATGCTGCGCAAGGAGCGCGGCTCCGATGAGCGCGTCATCTCCAACATCGTGATGATGGGCATGGGGGAGCCGCTGCAGAACTACGCCGCCCTGGTGCCCGCGCTCAAGACTTTTCTCGACGACCACGCCTACGGGCTCTCGCGCCGCCGCGTGACGGTGTCCACCAGCGGCGTGGTGCCGATGATCGAGCGCTTGCGCGAGGATTGCCCGGTGGCGCTGGCGGTCAGCTTGCATGCCCCGAATGACCCGCTGCGCGACCAGTTGGTGCCTTTGAACCGCAAGTACCCGTTGGAGGAACTGCTGGCTGCCTGCCGCAGCTACCTGACGGCGGCGCCGCGTGACTTCATCACCTTCGAGTACTGCATGCTCGACGGCGTGAACGACAGCGTGGAGCAGGCCCGTGAGTTGGTTCGCTTGCTCAAGGGCAAAGTGTCTTGCAAGCTCAACCTGATTCCCTTCAACCCATTTCCCCAAAGTGGGCTGAAGAAAAGCTCCCGAGAAGCCGTGCAAGCCTTCGCCCAGGTGCTGATCGAAGCGGGCGTCGTGACCACCGTGCGCAAGACGCGCGGTGACGATATCGATGCGGCCTGCGGACAATTGGCCGGCGAGGTTCAGGATCGCACCCGCGCCGCCACACGCATGACCCGCGCACCGGTCACAGTGCATCGCCCCGCCAAGACGCTCCCTTCTCGACCGCCCACCCCCTGACCGGAGACGCTGTGCTGCGCCTGCCTGCTCTTGCGTTGTTGCTGTCCCTCACCGTGCTCGCCGGCTGCGCCACGCAGACCGTGCGCGACAACGAACCACGCACCGAGTTCGACGCCAGCCAGGCCGAGAAGCGCGCGGCCACGCGAGTGGAGTTGGCTGCCGGCTACTTCGCGCGGGGCCAGCACACCATCGCGCTGGACGAACTGAAGCAGGCATTGGCTCTGCAGCCCAATTCCCGGGATGCGTTGAACCTGCGTGCCCTGGTCCTGGCGGCAATGGGTGACACGGCCGCGGCAGAGGAGTCCTTCCGCCGCTTGCTGTCCATATACCCGGGTGACGGCGACACCTGGCACAACCAGGCTTGGTTCTTCTGTCAGCAAGGCCGTGTGGACGCCGCGATGCAAAGCTTCGAGACCGCGTTGCGTCAACCCAATTACCGCGGTGTCGCTCGCAGCTGGTTGGCGCGAGGCGCCTGCGAGATGCGCCACCAACGCTGGACGGACGCTCAGCAGAGCCTGACCCGCGCTTTCGAGCTCGACCCCGCCAACCCGGCTGCAGCCTTCAATTTGGCCGAGACCCTGCTGCGCTTGGGACAGGCCGAGCGGGCGAAGTTCTATGCGGCGCGCGTCAATGCGGTCACTGAGCAAGTCACCGCTCAGTCGCTGTGGCTTGCCACGCGCATCGAACACCGGCTCGGCAATCGTCCCGGCGTGCAGGAATTTGGCCAACGCTTGGCACGAGAGTTCCCTCAATCGCAAGAGGCTTTGGCCTTCGGTGCGGGGCGATTCGAATGAGTGCGATTGATTCGCAGGAACAGCCCGTTCCTCCCGCTCCCGCTGGAGCGGGGGCTCGCCTAGCAGCCGCCCGCCGCCAGCAGGGTCTGCACATAGCCGCGCTGGCCGCGCAACTGAAGGTGCCGCAGGCTCGCCTGGAGGCGCTGGAGGCAGAGCGTTGGAGCCAGCTGCCCGATGCCACGCATGCGCGGGCCCTGGCCACCTCGGTGTGCCGCGTGCTCGGACTGGATCCCGTGCCGGTGTTGGCCGGCATGCCGCGCGGCCCCGGCGCTGCGCTGGAGCGCGTGTCCGCCGGCTTGAACCAGCCGGTGCGGGATGGCGGTGGGTGGGCCCTGCCGCGAGGCGCCTGGTGGCTTGGGGCGCTGGCGCTTCTGTTGGTGGCGGCGGCGCTGGCGCTTTGGCCTCGGGATGGCGCCTGGGGAGAATTCCTGCCGCATTTGGGGTCTGACGCCACCGTTCAGCCGCCGGCCGAGATGCCGTCGGCTTCCGCCGCGCCGGCCTTGGTCACAGGCAGCGAATCGTCGCAGCCGGCCGGGGTTGCTTCGTTTCCTGGAAGCTTGCAGAACGCACCAGCCGCGACTTCGGCGTCTTCGAGTGTCGCTGCGGCTGCGCCCAGCTCTGTTCCGCTGGTGGAGACTCTGGCAACCGAGCAGCAGTCAAGCCCTCCCGCCGCAACGGCCGCACCGACCGCTGCCGGAACCCTGTTGGAGATTCGCGCCAACCAGGGCGCGAGTTGGATTTCGGTCGTCGACGGCCAGGGCGTCTCGCTCGCTTCCCGCCTGCTTCAGCAGGGTGAGGTGCTGGCACTCGATGAGGCCCGCGCCCCTCTGCGCCTGGTGCTGGGTAACGCGCCGGCGCTTTCCCTGCGCTGGCGCGGCCAGAACCAGGCGCTGGACGCCTACGCCCAGACGCGCGTCGCGCGACTCGAATTGAAGTGATGTCATGAACAGCGAGACTGCCATCCTCCCCTTCGAAGCGCCGCGACGGCGCAGCCTGCAGGCGCGCGTGCGCTGGGGCGATCACCTGGTGACGGTGGGCGGCGACGCGCCGGTGCGCATCCAGTCGATGACCAACACCGACACGGTGGACGCCATCGGCACCGCCATCCAGGTCAAGGAGCTGGCGCTGGCCGGTTCGGAGCTGGTGCGTATCACCGTGAACACCCCGGAGGCGGCGGCGCAGGTGCCCTACATCCGGGAACAGCTGGACCGCATGGGCATCCAGGTGCCCTTGGTGGGTGACTTTCACTACAACGGCCACCGCCTGCTCACCGAGCATCCGGACTGCGCCAAGGCCCTCTCCAAGTACCGCATCAACCCGGGCAACGTCGGCAAGGGCGACAAGAAGGACAAGCAGTTCGCGCAAATGATCGAGGCGGCCCTGAAGCACGACGTGCCGGTGCGCATCGGCGTGAACTGGGGCAGCCTTGATCAGGAGCTGTTGGCCGAGTTGATGGATGAGAACGGTCGCCGCGCCCAGCCCTGGGATGCGAAGTCGGTGATGTACCAGGCGCTGATCGATTCGGCGCTGGGTTCGGCCGCCTACGCCGTCGAACTCGGCATGGACCCGGGTCAGGTCATCATCAGCTGCAAGGTGAGCGGCGTGCAGGACCTGGTCACCGTCTACCGGGAACTGAACCGCCGCACCACCCACCCCCTGCACCTGGGCCTGACCGAGGCGGGCATGGGCACCAAGGGCACGGTGGCGTCCACGGCGGCACTGGCCCTGCTGCTGCAGGAGGGCATCGGCGACACCATCCGTGTCAGCCTCACGCCGCAGCCCGGCGAGGCGCGCACGCAGGAGGTGGTGGTGGCTTCGGAGATCCTGCAATCGCTTGGCCTGCGCGCGTTCAACCCCAGCGTCACCGCCTGCCCGGGTTGCGGCCGCACCACCAGCACCACCTTCCAGGAGCTGGCCAAGCAGATCGATGACTTTCTGCGCGAGCAGATGCCGGTCTGGCGCAAGAAGTATCCGGGCGTCGAGTCGATGAAGGTGGCCGTGATGGGCTGCATCGTCAACGGCCCTGGCGAAAGCAAGCACGCTGACATCGGCATCAGCTTGCCCGGCACCGGCGAAGCGCCGGCAGCGCCGGTCTTCATTGACGGCGAGAAGCGGCTGACCCTGCGCGGCGATGGCATCGCGCGCGAGTTCCAGGCGCTGGTCGAGGACTACATCGAGAAACGCTACGCAAGCGTCACGGCATGACTGAACTGAAGAAGCCCGAGCCCCTGAAGGGCGTGAAGGGCATGAACGACCTGCTGCCGGCCGAGGCGGCGCGCTGGGAGTGGCTGGAAGGCGTGTTCCGCCGACTGCTCGCCAGCTATGGCTACCGCAACATGCGTGCACCCATCGTCGAGCCCACCGCGCTCTTCGTTCGGGGCATCGGCGAGGTGACGGACATCGTCGAGAAGGAGATGTACACCTTCACGGACCGCCTCAATGGAGATGAACTGGCGCTGCGCCCCGAGTTCACCGCCGGTTTGCTGCGCGCGGTCATCGAGCACAACGCGCTCTATGACGGGCCAATGCGCATCTGGTCCATGGGCCCGGTGTTCCGGCACGAGCGTCCGCAGAAGGGCCGCTACCGCCAATTCCACCAGCTCGATGTCGAAGCCCTGGGTTTTCACGGTCCGGATGTCGATGCCGAGATCATCCTGATGACGCGTGCGCTCCTGCGCCAACTCGGCTTGCAGGAAGGCAGCGACATCCAGCTGGAGCTGAACAGCCTGGGCCAGCCGGCCGAGCGCGCCGCGCACCGTCAGGCGCTCATTGCCCACCTGCAGCAGCACGAGGCCTTGCTCGATGAAGACGCGCGCCGCCGCCTTCATACCAACCCGCTGCGCGTGCTCGACACCAAGAACCCGGCCATGCAGGCTTGTGTGGATGCTGCGCCCAAGCTGATGGACTTCCTGGGCAGCGAATCCCGCGCGCACCTGGACGGCGTGTGCGCCGTGCTCGACGCGGCCGGTCTGGCGTACCGCATCAATCCGCGCCTGGTGCGCGGCTTGGACTACTACAACCTCACGGTGTTCGAATGGGTCACGCCGCACCTGGGCAGCCAGGCCACGGTCTGCGGTGGCGGCCGCTACGACGACCTCATCGCCCAGCTTGGTGGCAAGCCGGCGCCGGGCATCGGCTTTGGCCTCGGCATCGAGCGCCTGCTGCTGTTGCTGGAGGCGCTCGGCAAGCTGCCTCCGGCCCCAGCAGTGGACGCCTATGCGGTGCTGCCGGATGGCGCCCCCCTGGCTGCCGTGCTGCCCCTGCTTGAGCAGGTCCGTGCGACTGGCCTGAGCGTGCAAATGCATGCCGGCGGCGGCAGCATGAAGTCTCAATTCAAGCGCGCCGGCGCCAGCGGCGCCCGCTGGGCGCTGGTGTTCGGTGCCGACGAACTCGCCCGCGGTGAGCTGGCGCTCAAGAACCTGCAGGAGGGCAGCCAGCAGCCCCTCCCGCTGGCCGAGCTGCCCGCCTGGGCGGCTGCGGAAGCCGCCCGCTGATAATCCGCCCCCTCTCCGACGCCACATCCCCCGCTCTCGCATGGCTTCCGCTCTCGATCTTCAAGAACAAGAACAACTCGACAACCTGAAGGCCTTCTGGGCCAAGTGGGGAAATCTCATCACCACGCTGGCCACGGTGGTGCTGCTGGCATTTGCCGGCTGGAACGCCTGGAACTGGTATCAGCGCGAGCAAGGTCTCAAGGCGAGCGTGATGTACGAGGCGATTGAGCAGGCCATCGAGGCCAAGCAACTCGACAAGGCGGCTCCGCTGATGGCCGAGATGCAGAAGCAGTTCGCTGCCATGCCCTACACGACGCAGGCCACCTTGGTGCTGGCCCAGGCCAGCAGCGCCGAGAAGGCGCAGCCGCTGCTGGCATGGGCTGCCGCCCAGGGCAAGCCGCAGGACCTGCGCGACCTGGCGCAATTGCGCCTAGCTGGCCTGCACCTGGAAGCCAAGCGCGCTGCCGAAGCGGAAAAGGCCTTGGCGGCCATTCAGTCTCCGGCTTTCGAAGCCTTGGTGGCGGACCGCCGCGGTGATCTGGCCTTGCTGGCCAAGGACAGCGCGAAGGCGCGCGACCAGTATTCGAAGGCTTATCTGGGCTTGGACGCCGAGTTGCCCTATCGCCGCTTGGTCGAAGCCAAGCTGATGAGCGTTGGGGTGGACCCTGGCACCTTGGTCAAACCGGCGGAGGCGAAGTGATGCAGCGAGTTCTGGCGCTGCTCGCTGCCACCATGTTGCTGGGTGGCTGCGGCCTGTTCGACAAGGATGCCGCCAAGCCCACGCCACTGGCCAGCTTCACGCCGGCCATCGCGGGTCGTGTCGTCTGGTCGGCAGACTTGGGCGACGTATCCTTCTCCTTGTCCGTCGGTCAGGGGGACGGACACTTTGTGGTTGCCGACGGTACGGGCGAGTTGCGCGCGCTGCGGGCCGACGACGGCGCTGAGCTTTGGCGGGCGAAGGCCGGTGCCAAGCTGTCTGCTGGTGTGGGGCACGACGGGCGCTTTAGCGCGGTGGTCACGCGGGACCAGGATCTGGTGGTCTTCGATCAGGCCAAGGAAGTCTGGCGCAAACGCTTGAAGGCGCCGGTGGTGACGGCGCCGCTGGTGGCTGGTGAGCGCGTGTTCGTGCTCGGCGTTGACCGGGCGGTGCATGGCTTTGACGTGCTCGATGGTCGCCACTTGTGGGAGCTTCGCCGCCCTGGTGAGGCCCTACTGCTGTCGCAACCCGGTGGCTTGATGGCCTGGAAGGACACTTTGGTGGTGGGGCAGGGGCCGCGATTGGCGGGTGTCGATCCCACCAAAGGCACGCTGCGCTGGGAGGCCAATGTGGCGAGCCCGCGCGGCACCAATGAGGTGGAACGCTTGGCCGACGTCGTGGCGCCGATGGCGCGCACGGGTGACCTGATTTGCGCCCGCGCCTTTCAGGCGGCGGTGGGTTGTGTGAATGCCCAGCGCGGCAACCAGACGTGGAGCCGCTTGCAGGGAGGTGCGCTCGGCGTGGGTGGAGATGCCGAGGTGGTGGTGGGTTTTGACGCTTCCGACCGCCTGACCGCTTGGCGCACCAGCAACGGCGAGACGCTGTGGAACAGCGAAGCCCTGCAGAACCGACGCCTGGCACCGCCCCGTGTCACTGGCAGCGTGGTGGTGATGGGTGATTTCGAAGGCTATCTGCACTTTCTGGATGCCAAGAGTGGCCAGCCCCGCCTTCGCCTGCGCGCTGGAAGCGCGGCCATCGTCACCGCGCCGGCCTTGGTCGGGAACACCATGCTGGTGGTGGCCGCCAACGGCGGCGTTCATGCCTTCCGCCCTGAATGATCCTCAGCCCCCCAGGTCTCCCTGCGGTCGCTACCCCCCGAGGGGGCTGCGGCGCCCTTGAGGCCGCCCTGCAGGGGCCGGTCATCCTGACGCGACACCCATGAAGCCCGTAATCGCACTGGTGGGCCGGCCGAACGTTGGCAAGTCCACGCTCTTCAACCGTTTCACGAAGAGTCGTGACGCCATCGTGGCCGACTTTTCCGGTCTGACACGGGACCGGCACTACGGCGACGGACGCCTGGGGCGCCGCGATTTCATCGCCATCGATACCGGTGGGTTCGAGCCCACCGCCGAAACTGGCATCGTCAAGGAGATGGCCAAACAGACACGTCAGGCGGTGGCCGAGGCGGATGTGGTGATTTTTGTGGTGGACGCCCGCGCCGGTCTGTCGGCCCAGGACCATGACATCGCGCGCTTCCTGCGCAGTTCCGGCAAGAAGACCCTATTGGCCGTGAACAAGGCCGAGGGCATGGTGGATGCGCCGCAACTGGCTGAGTTCCATGAACTCGCCATGGGTGAGCCGCACCCGGTGTCGGCGGCTCATGGGCAGGGCGTGCGCAGCTTGCTCGAAGCCGCTCTGGAAGATTTTGGGGGCGAAGAGGAAGAGGCTGACGAGACCGCGGAGGAGGAGCGCGCGATCCGCCTGGCCGTGGCCGGCCGCCCCAATGTGGGCAAGAGCACGCTCATCAACACCTGGCTGGGTGAGGAGCGCCTGGTCGCCTTTGATATGCCGGGTACCACGCGGGACGCGATCTCCGTGCCCTTCGAGCGCGCCGGGCAGAAATTCGAGTTGATCGACACTGCCGGATTGAGGCGCAAGGGCAGGGTGTTCGAGGCCATTGAGAAGTTTTCGGTGGTCAAAACCTTGCAGGCCATTGCCGATGCCAATGTGGTGCTGCTGCTTCTTGACGCTACCCAGGGTGTCAGCGACCAAGACGCGCACATCGCCGGGTACATCCTGGAGAGCGGCCGCGCCGTGGTGCTGGCCGTCAACAAGTGGGATGCAATCGACAGCTACCAGCGCGAAATGCTGTTGCGCTCCATCGAGGCGCGCCTTTCGTTCCTGAAGTTCGCGCCCATCGTGCACATCTCGGCACTCAAGCGCCAGGGCTTGGGGCCGCTATGGAAGGCACTCGCCGATGCGCATGCCTCTGCCTTCAAGAAGCTCAGCACGCCGGTGCTCACCCGACTGATTCATGACGCGGCGGAACACCAGGCGCCCAAGCGAGTGGGAGCTTTCCGGCCCAAGATGCGCTACGCCCACCAAGGCGGCATGAATCCGCCCATCGTCGTCGTGCACGGCAATTCGCTGGAACACATTTCGGACAGCTACAAACGCTACTTGGAAGGGCGCATCCGAGCCCACTACGGCTTGACCGGCACGCCGATGCGCATCGAGATGCGCTCGAGCAGCAATCCATTCGACGAGCGCTGAAGCCGGCGCAAGACCCTGGGGCTTGGGCGGCTGTGATAAGGTCTGCCGTCTTCCTCCACCAGAAAGAACACGGAACATATCGTGAGCAACAAAGGCCAACTCTTGCAGGATCCTTTCCTCAACTTGCTGCGCAAGGAACATGTGCCCGTTTCGATCTATTTGGTCAACGGCATCAAGCTGCAGGGCCAGATCGAGTCCTTTGACCAGTACGTGGTTCTGCTGCGCAACACGGTGACGCAGATGGTCTACAAGCACGCCATCTCGACCGTGGTGCCCGGCCGGGCAGTGAACTTCCACGCCAGCGACGCCGGCACCACGTCCTGAAACCCGATCCGCTGCCTCCAGCCGCCCGCAACAGCCCCTGGCGGCGCTCATCCCTCCTGCCTTGAACAGCGCCGCAAACCCTGCCAGCGAATTGGCGCGGGCCATCTTGGTGGGGGTGGATCTCGGTCGCGACCCCGACTTCGACGAAAGCCTTGACGAACTCGCCCTGCTCGCGCAAACCGCCGGCGATGCTGCGGTAGCACGCGTGGTGGCACGGCGCAAGGCGCCCGATGCTGCGCTCTTCGTCGGCAGCGGCAAGGCCGACGAGATCAAGGCTTTGGTGCTTGCACACCAGGCTGAGGCGGTGCTTTTTGATCAGGCGCTGTCACCCATCCAGCAGCGCAACCTGGAGCAGCACCTGGGCGTACCGGTGGCCGACCGAACGGCGCTGATTCTGGAAATCTTCGCCCAACGCGCGCGCAGTCACGAGGGCAAGCTACAGGTGGAACTGGCGCAATTGCAGTACCTGGCCACTCGCCTGGTGCGGCGTTGGAGCCATTTGGAACGGCAAAAGGGCGGCATCGGCACCCGTGGCGGTCCAGGCGAGCGCCAGATGGAGCTCGACCGGCGCATGATCGACGAGCGCATCAAGCAACTAAAGATGCGCCTCTCCAAGGTCGCCAAGCAGCGCGACACGCAGCGCAAGGCGCGTACGCGGGGCGGACGGACTCAGCAGCATCGCGTGTCGTTGGTGGGCTATACCAACGCTGGCAAGAGCAGCCTGTTCAACGCGCTCACGCGTGCCGGGTCCTACTCTGCCGACCAACTGTTCGCGACCTTGGATACCACCACGCGTTCGTTCTTTCTGGCGCACGGCCAACCGACTGCCTTGCTCTCCGACACCGTGGGCTTCATTCGCGATCTTCCGCACAAGCTCGTCGAAGCCTTCAAGGCCACCTTGCAGGAGGCGGCCGATGCGCAACTCCTACTTCATGTCATCGACGCGGGGAGCCCCAAGCTGCACGAACAATGGGCCGAAGTCGAGAAGGTGCTGGATGAGATCGGCGCCGCGGACACGCCGCAGATCGTGGTCTTCAACAAGCTGGACACCCTTCCTGAGTCACTGCGCCCGCGCGTCCTCGTGGACGAGGTTGAGCGCCCTAATGGCACGCGCGTCTCGCGCGTCTGGCTCAGCGCGCACAGCGGCGAAGGCCTGAGCGAGTTGCGCAACAGCATCAGCCGACTGACGCAAACCGGGTCCTCACTCGCAAATCCCGAGGGCAGCGAGCCCTTGGACTTCGATCCATCATCCCCATCTGTCGCTGTCGACGTCGACCACGCCTCGTCCTGACTCCACCATGTCCGCCAGCCTTTCTTCCTCCCTGTGGGCCCGCTTGATGCGCCGCTTTGGCATGCGTGCCCAGCAAGACGGCCCGCCTGACCTCGATGAACTCTGGCGCGATTTCAAGCGCAAGCTTGGCCATCTGATGCCGGGCGGTCCCGGCCCGCAACGCGTGGGCGGTGGGGGCGGTACGCCTCCCGACATGAAGGCGGCCGGTGCCGGCATTGGCTTGATCGGCGGCGTGGTGGTGTTGGGTTGGCTGGGCAGCGGCTTCTTCATCGTGCAAGAAGGCGAGCAGGCGGTGGTGACCACCTTTGGTCGCTACGCCAAGACCGTCGAGGCAGGTTTCCAGTGGCGCGGACCCTACCCTTTCCAAGCGCACACCACCTTGGCGGTGTCACAGCTGCGTTCGGTGGAAGTGGGGCGCTTCGAAGTGGTTCCAGCGACCGGTCTGCGCGACTCTTCCATGCTGACGCAGGACGAGAACATCGTCGATATCCGCTTCACCGTGCAGTACCGGCTGAAGGACGCCAAGGACTTCCTGTTCGAGAACCGCGATCCGGACCTGGCCGTGAAGATGGCCGCTGAATCCGCTGTGCGTGAGATCGTGGGCCGTTCGACCATGAACTCGGTGCTTTATGAGCAGCGCGACGCGATTGCGAACGATCTGGCCAAGAACGTGCAGCAGCAACTCGACCGCCTGAAGGCGGGCGTTTTGGTCAGCAGTGTCAACGTCGGTAGCGTGCAGCCGCCTGAACAGGTGCAGGCGGCGTTTGAAGACGCGGTGAAGGCGGGGCAGGACCGTGAGCGCGCCAAGAACGAAGGCGAGGCCTACGCCAACCAAGTCATTCCCGCGGCCAAGGGGCGTGCGGCGCGGCTGATGCAGGAAGCCGAGGGCTACAAGGCGGCAGTGATTGCGCGCGCCGAGGGTGATGCACAGCGCTTCCGGGTCGTGCAAGCTGAGTACGCGAAGGCGCCCGCCGTGACCCGCGACCGCATGTACATCGACACCATGCAGGAAGTGTTCCGCAACGTCAGCAAGGTGATGGTGAGCAGCAAGGGCGGCTCCAACCTGCTGTACCTGCCACTCGACAAGCTGGTGCAGCCTGGCGCATTGCCTCAACCGGCCGTGCAGGCAGCGCCTGCGCAGGAGACGATGGCCAGCGGTGGGGCACCCGTCGAAACGAGGGCCCGGGACCCGCAACGCAGCCGTGAACGCGACAGCCGCTGAAGAACAGCCATGAACCGAATCGTTTCCCTTGTTTTTGGCGCCTTGTTGGCCCTGATGGTGGCCAGCTCGACGCTCTTCGTCGTCGACCAGCGGCAGTTCGCGGTTATCTACGCATTGGGTGAGATCAAGGAAGTCGTCACCGAGCCGGGGCTCAAGTTCAAGATGCCACCGCCGTTCCAGAACGTGGTGTTCCTGGATAAGCGCATCCAGACGTTGGACAGTGCCGAATCCAAACCCATCTTCACGGCAGAGAAGAAAAGCCTTGTGGTGGATTGGCTGGTGAAGTGGCGCGTCAACGACGCCAAAGCCTTCATCCGCAACAGTGGCACGAGCTTGTCCAATTTGGAGCAGCGCCTCACGCCGATCGTGCAGGCGGCCCTCAACGAGGAAGTGACCAAGCGCACAGTGCAAGGTGTGGTGAATACCGACCGTGAGGCGGTAATGCGGGGCGTGGCCCAGCGCATCATGGATGACGCCAAGCAGTTTGGCATCGAGATCGTGGATGTGCGCATCAAGCGTGTCGACTTCGCGTCGGGCATCACCGAGGCGGTCTATAACCGCATGAAGTCGGAGCGTCAGCGAGTAGCCAACGAGTTGCGGAGCACCGGCGCTGCCGAGGCCGAGAAAATCCGCGCCGATGCGGATCGTCAGCATCAGGTGCTGGTCGCCGAGGCGCATCGCGATGCACAGCAGCTGATGGGTGAAGGCGACGCCCGTGCCTCCAAGCTCTACGCTGAGTCCTTCGGCCGCGACCCGCAGTTCGCCCAGTTCTACCGTTCGCTGGACGCCTACCGTGCTTCGTTCCGCAACAAGAGTGACGTGATGGTCTTGGATCCGGAAACGGAGTTCTTCAAGGCCATGCGCACGGGTGGACCCTCGGGCAAGTGACGCCACGCCCCCGATGGACTGGCTGCTTGCCGCACTGGGTCTGATGCTGGTGGTGGAGGGCTTGCTGCCCTTGCTAAGCCCGAGCAGTTGGCGGGCCACGTTCAGCAAGCTGTTGCAGTTGCAGGACGGTCAACTGCGCTTCATGGGCCTGCTCAGTGTCACCTTGGGCTTGGTGATCCTCTGGTTGTGACCCAGGCTCAGGGTCGGCCTCTAGAATGCCGCCTTTAAACAAGGCGCAATTTTCGAATGAGCTCTGCGTGGCTGCTGCCCGAGCACTTCGCTGACGTCCTTCCCGCTCAAGCCCGCCGCATCGAGGAACTGCGCCGCCAGTTGCTGGACTTGGCGAGTTGCCATGGTTTCGAATTGGTGATGCCGCCCTTGGTCGAGCACCTCGATTCCTTGCTTAGCGGAAATGGGGAGGCGCAAAACCTTCGTACCTTCAAACTGGTTGATCAGCTTTCGGGGTTGAGCCTGGGCGTGCGAGCGGACACCACACCGCAGGTCGCGCGCATTGATGCCCACCTACTGAACCGTCAAGGGGTGACTCGCCTGTGTTATTGCGGCCCGGTTGTGCACGCCTTGCCCACTCATCCGCTGGCGTCCCGCGAACCGCTGCAGTTCGGGGTTGAGGTATACGGGCATGCCGGCTTGGAGGCTGACCTGGAGGTCTTGGAGTTGGCGCTGCAGGCCCTGAAGCAGCTGGGTTTGCCAGAACCTCTGGTGGAACTGAGCGATGCGCGTTGCGCCCGTGCACTCTTGCCCGTCGATGTTGACTCTTCCGTGTTGCATGCCTTGCGCGCACGAAACCCCGAAGCGCTGGCGCAGGCGGCGGCAGGTCTGCCCCACCGTGATGCGCTGTGTGCGCTGCTGGATCTCGAGGGGGGGGCCGAGGTGCTGGACCGCGCGGCGCAATGCCTACCTGATTTGCCCTCCATCCAGACAGCCCTGCAGGACTTGAAGTGGCTTGCGCTGCAACTTCAAGTGGCACATCCGGGGCTGCGCCTGGGCGTTGACTTGGCCGCAGTGGCTGGTAACGGCTACTACACCGGAGTCTGCTTCAATGCTTATGTGCCAGGGCCGAACGAGGCCTTGTTGCGAGGAGGCCGTTATGACGAAGTTGGCGCGGCCTTCGGGCGCCGCCGGCCTGCGGTTGGCTTTTCTCTAGACCTGAAAAACGCGGTCGAAGCCCTTCCCCCCAAGGCCTTGCGAGCCGCCATTCGCGCCCCATGGGGTGAGGATGCGGCCTTGCGCGAGCGTGTGCGGGAACTTCGCGCAGCTGGTGAGACTGTGGTGTGGCAACTGCCGGGTCACGAGGACGAAGCCGAGGAATACGCTTGCGATCGCGAACTGGTGCGCGGGACCGACAACAATCCGTGGACGCTTCGCGTCCTTTGATGAACTCAAGAGAAGCGACATGGCTGTGAACATGGACGGACGCAATGTGGTTGTCGTCGGTACCCAGTGGGGTGACGAGGGCAAGGGCAAGGTGGTGGACTGGATGACGGATCACGCGCAAGGTGTGGTGCGTTTTCAAGGCGGCCACAACGCTGGGCACACGTTGGTGATCAAGGGGGTGAAGACGGCGCTGCAACTCATTCCCTCCGGTGTCATGCGTGATGGGGTGATTTGCTTCATCGGCAATGGCGTGGTGGTGGACCCAACGCACCTGATGTCCGAGATCAAGCGCTTGGAAGTCGCTGGCGTCGAGGTGCGATCGCGCCTGAGGATCAGCGAGAACTGCCCCATGATCCTGCCCTTCCATGTGGCTGTGGACAAGGCGCGTGAGCAGCTGCGTGAGGACAGCGGCAGCGGCAAGATCGGCACTACCGGCAAGGGCATCGGGCCGGCTTATGAAGACAAAGTGGCGCGCCGTGCGCTGCGTCTGCAGGACCTCAAACATCCGGAGCGCTTCGCCCGCAAGTTGCGTGAGCTGCTGGATCTACACAACCATGTGCTGGGCGGCTTCTTGAAGGCGGAGTCTTTGGCGTTCGCGCCGATCTATGAGCAAGCCATGCAGCAGGCCGCCGAGATCACGCCGATGCTTGCTGACGTGGGCTACGAACTCCATCAGGCGAACCGGCGTGGCGACCACATCCTGTTCGAGGGCGCGCAGGGCACTCTGCTCGACATCGATCATGGCACCTACCCCTATGTGACATCGAGCAACTGTGTGGCCGGAAATGCGGCCGCTGGATCCGGCGTTGGGCCGCAGCTTCTGCACTACATGCTGGGCATCACAAAGGCATATGCGACTCGCGTGGGCAGTGGGCCCTTCCCGACGGAACTGGAGTGGGAGAAGGAAGGCACGGTGGGGCATCACCTTTCAGTCGTCGGGCAGGAACGAGGAACGGTGACAGGTCGTGCGCGACGTTGTGGTTGGTTGGATGCCGCTGCGCTCAAGCGCAGCATGATCATCAACGGCATCAGTGGAATTTGCTTGACCAAACTGGACGTGCTGGACGGATTGGCCGAAGTTCAGATGGCCGTGGGCTACGAGCTGCATGGCCAGCGCATCGATATCCTGCCGCTGGATCCCGATGACATCGGCGCCTGCCTGCCTGTCTACGAGACTTTCCCGGGGTGGTCGCAGTCCACTTTCGGCGCAACGTCATGGGAAGCGTTGCCGGCGGCGGCGAAGGCCTACATTCGGCGCATCGAAGAGGTGGTAGGTGTGCCCATTGCCATGGTTTCCACCGGCCCGGATCGCGACCACACGATCGTCCTCCAACACCCCTACAAGGTCTGACCTCCATGCTCACCGACGACGGCAAGCACCTCTACGTATCCTGGGACGAGTACCACCTCCTGATCGAACGGCTTGCCCTCAAGGTGCATGCCTCAGGCTGGGCATTCGACCAGATCCTCTGCCTGGCACGCGGGGGCTTGCGCCCGGGCGACGTGCTATCCCGGGTATTTGACAAGCCGCTGGCCATCATGAGCACCAGCAGTTACCGTGCTGAGGCAGGCACCGTGCAGGGGCGGTTGGACATTGCGAAGACCATCACCATGCCGAAGGGCGAATTGGCCGGTCGGGTGCTGCTGGTTGATGACCTGGCTGATTCAGGTGTCACGCTAAAAGCGGTGGTGGAGTTGCTGCGCGCGAAGCCGGAGATCAGCGAGTTGCGTTCCGCTGTCATCTGGACCAAGTCGGTGTCGGTGTTCAAACCGGACTATCAAGTGGAGTACCTTGAGACCTCGCCTTGGATCCACCAGCCCTTTGAGGATTACGACGCCATGCGCCCCGACGATTTGAAGCGGAAGCTGTCTTACTGAGTGAACCAGACGGCACTCGCGCTACATCCCGCGATTGGCGGCATTGAGTCGCGAGGTTCGCCATGCCGTGCTCGGCCAACATCCTCTTGGGGCAAAAGCGAAAAGGGCCAACGCTTTCGCGCTGGCCCTTCCATGTTCTGGTGCCCAGGAGAGGACTCGAACCTCCACGGAGTTACCCGCTAGTACCTGAAACTAGTGCGTCTACCAATTCCGCCACCTGGGCTTTGCTTACCAAGGCGAATGCCTGATCAGCGAAGAAAGAGACTATACCATCAAAAAAAATCAACTGCCAAGCACGGGCGAAGAAAAGTGCGTTGAACCCGGGCTCCTGCAAGAACTCAGCGGCATCTTGCAAGGTCACCGCGACGGACACGGCTTTGTGTTGAATGACGCACGCGGGGCAGATGTCTTCATCCCTGGCAACGAAATGCGGGCGGCACTTCATGGCGACCGTGTGCGTGTCAGGGTGGTTCGACTCGACAAGAAGGGGCGACCGGAAGGGCGCATCGTTGACATCGAGGAACGACGTCCTCGTCCCTTGATTGGCCGCTTATTGTTTGAGGGGGGCGTTTGGCTGGTCGCACCCGAGGACAAGCGTGTGACCCAGGACATCCTGATTCCAAAGGGCGGCGTGGCTCAGGCGCGCCCCGGACAGGTGGTTGCAGTGGAGTTGACCGAACCCCCGGCGCTTTACGCCCAGCCGGTGGGGCGTATCACCGAAGTGTTGGGTGACATCGACGATCCTGGCCTCGAGATCGAGATCGCCGTTCGCAAATACGAAGTGCCTCATGAGTTCAGCGCAGCCGCCGTCGCCCAAGCGGCGAAACTGCCCGAACAGATCCGTGCGGTGGACTTGAAGGGGCGAGTCGACCTTCGCGATGTCCCGTTGGTGACGATCGATGGCGAGGATGCGCGTGACTTTGACGACGCGGTTTACTGCGAACCGTTCCGTCACGGACGAGGCAAAAAGGCGGTTGATGCCTTTCGGTTGCTGGTGGCCATTGCCGATGTGAGCCACTATGTGAAGCCCAGCGAGGCACTCGACGTCGATGCCTTCGATCGTTGCACTTCGGTCTATTTTCCGCGTCGCGTCATCCCGATGCTGCCGGAGAAATTGAGCAACGGGCTGTGCTCATTGAATCCCGAGGTTGATCGCCTGTGCATGGTTTGCGACATGGTGATCGATGCCAGCGGGCAGACCTTGGCCTACCAGTTCTATCCAGCCGTCATGCGTTCCAAGGCGCGCCTGACCTATACCGAGGTGGCTGCAATTTTGGTCAATACGCGTGGACCGGAAGCTCAGCGACGGCAGGATCTGGTGCCGCATCTGCTGAATCTGCATGCGGTTTACGCGTCCCTCCTCGGTGCACGCGACCGGCGCGGAGCCGTGGACTTCGACACACCGGAGACGCAGATCATCTGTGACGACAACGGTCGCATCGAACGCATCGTGCCGCGCACTCGCAACGAGGCGCATCGCCTTATCGAAGAGGCGATGCTGGCGGCCAACGTCTGTGCGGCGGAGTTTCTGCGCGACGCGGAGCACGCGACCCTGTTCCGTGTCCATGAGGGTCCGACAGCGCAGAAGCGCACGACGCTTCAGGCGGCACTTCGTTCCCTCGGAGTCAGCCATGTGCTGCCTGATCCGCTGCGACCCAGCGATCTACAGGCGCTGGCCAAAGGTACTCGCGAGCGCCCTGACCATCAACAGATTCATACTTTGCTGCTTCGCTCCATGCAGCAAGCCATCTACTCGCCGCACAACGGTGGGCACTTCGGCCTGGCCTATGAAGCCTACGCTCATTTCACGAGCCCGATTCGGCGCTATCCCGACCTGCTCACCCACCGCGCAATCAAGGCCGTGCTGAGTGGTAAGAGCTATGCGCTGGGCAAGGGGGAGTCGGCTTTGGCGTGGTGGGAACAGGCCGGCCTCCGATGCAGTGCCAACGAACGCCGTGCCGACGAAGCGTCTCGTGATGTGGAGGCTTGGCTCAAGTGCCGCTTCATGCGCGACCGATTGGGCGAAGACTACCTGGGTCAGGTGACTGCTGTCACGCCTTTCGGCCTCTTCGTGCAACTCGAAAGCCTCTACGTGGAAGGCCTGGTGCACATCACCGAATTGGGGGGCGAATATTTCCGGTTTGACGAGGCGCGGCAGGAATTGCGCGGAGAGCGCACCGGCGTCAGATACGGCCTGGGCGCGCGCATGCATGTGCAGGTCAGTCGCGTCGACTTGGATGGGCGTCGCATTGAATTCAGGCTGTATCGCGAACAGGAGAGTGGTCGTCCGGCAGGTAAGGCGGCCAAAGGTATAGGTGGCAAGTTGCCGTCTTCCGATGCTCGCGAGCAGCTTCGTGCGGTTCAGGAAGACGAGCGAAAGCTCAAGAGACAGCGCGCTGAACGTGCCAACGCTGTGAAGGCGGCTCGCACCGACAGCGCGCGCAAGCAGGCGCGTGGTGAAGCGCCTCGCAAAGGGGGCGCAAAGAAGCGGCGCTAGGGATGGATCGAGGCCATGGCTTCGATCAGGGCTGATGCGCGGGCAGGTCCTCCGCCCCTCGGCCATCCCTCGGCGGCGGCGCCATGCCAGGCACAGGCCAGCGCTGTCACTTCCTGAAGCGGAGCCTGTGGTGCTTGCGTCAGCAAGCCTCCCAGCCAGCCCGCCAAGACATCGCCAGTGCCTGCTGATGCCAGCGCCGCGTGGCCGCGCGTGCAAATCACCGGTTTGGCGCCGGGGGCAGCCACGACGGTTCCCGATCCCTTCAGTACCACGCAGCAAGCGTAGCGTTCAGCCAGGGCTTGCGCATGCCGCAGGCGGGCTTCCTGAACCACACTGGCGCCCGGCAGTTCAAGCAGGCGAGCCGCTTCCAAAGGGTGCGGTGTGATCACACTCCTTTGGCCACGGGTCGCGCGCTGTCTCAATGCGTCGCCGAGCTTGCGGTCTCGGGCCACCGCATTCAAACCATCAGCGTCCAAGACCATTTGGCCCGAGGCAGCCAGCCAGTCTGGCAAGTTTGTGGTCACAGCATCTCCACCGCCGCAGCCTACAACCGCACATGATGTGGGGTGTGCTTTCAGTGCTTCCAGTGCAGTCTGTAGGCTCGAACTCATGAGCTCTGGCTGACCCGCGTCGAGGGTCTCCGCACCTGCAAGATAGACCCGCCCCGCCCCGCTGGCCAATGCCGCGCGCCCGGCGAGCCTGGCGGCGCCGCCCATGGTCGAAGTGCCGCTGGCCACCCACACCTGCCCGACCCGCCCCTTGTGTACGCCGGCCGGATCGTTTGAACGCGGTGACCACTGGTGCCAGTCACTGGTTTGGCCTGCGGCCCAGGCGCATGCCTGCATGACCGTGAAGCGGGTGTGCGAGAGGCTTGCGCCCAAGTCGTCGAGCCACAGTTCCCCGCACAACGATCGGCCTGCGCCTGTCCAAAGCCCCGGCTTGGCGGCCAGAAAGCTGAGCGTGGCTTGGCAGGGCACGGCGCCCCAGTCGTGTCCCTCGTCGGCATCAAGACCACTGGGCAAATCGAGGGCCATACGGGGAGATGGGTGCTCCGCCATGGTGCGCAATGCCTGATACAGCGGCCCACGCGGCGCGGCCCGCAGGCCGATGCCCAGCAGGGCGTCGACGACCAATTCGGCGTCTGATAGCTCAAGCTGGTTCGTCATCGGCACGCCGCCTTGCAGCGCACGTTGCTCGGCAAGCTGCCTTTCGCCGGGTACCTTGCTGCCCGAGTGAACCTGCAGGGCGCGCACGTCCAGGCCTTGCTGGTGCAGATGGCGAGCCATCACAAGCCCGTCGCCCCCGTTGTTGCCGGGCCCGCAAAGCAGACGCACTCGGCGTGCATCGGGCCATCTTGCTCGAGCCAATCGAGCGGCAGCCAAGCCTGCACGCTCCATGAGCGCCCCTGTCGGCAACGAGGCACTCATCTGCCCTTCAAGCAAGCGCAATGCGGCTGTGTCGAGCAATGGTGTCCGTTCCATGGTGGCTGGCAGGGCGTGCAGCATCTGACTCTCCGGAGAAACCCGCTATAATCGTCTGGCTTTGCGCGGCGAAGGCCGTGTGAAAGCTCACCATACTTTTCAAACCGCTGGCCGCGGCCCGAATGGTGCCCTCTTCCTTGAGGGTTGTGCCGTGGCTTCAGACCCAACCTTCGGAGACTTTGATGTCCGTCACCATGCGCGAAATGCTGGAAGCCGGTGTCCATTTCGGACACCAGACCCGCTTCTGGAACCCCAAGATGGCCCCGTTCATTTACGGCCATCGCAACAAGATCCACATCATCAACCTGGAAAAGAGCCTGCCGGCTTTCCAGGAGGCACTGAAGTTTGTGCGCCAGCTGTCCAGCAAGCGCGGCAACATCCTCTTCGTGGGCACCAAGCGTCAGGCCCGCGAGATCGTGGCCCTGGAGGCCCAGCGCGCCGGTATGCCTTTCGTCGAACAGCGCTGGCTCGGCGGCATGCTGACCAACTTCAAGACCGTCAAGGGTTCCTTGAAGAAGCTCAAGGACATGCAGGCGACCAAGGACGGTGGCGGCGAGTCGAAGATCAAGAAAGAAGCCTTGATGTTCGATCGCGAGATCGCCAAGCTGCAGAAGAACATCGGCGGCATCGCCGACATGCCCGCGCTGCCGGATGCCCTGTTCGTGATCGACGTGGGTTACCACAAGATCGCCGTGGCCGAAGCCAAGAAGCTAGGCATCCCGGTCATCGCCGTGGTCGACACCAACCATTCGCCCGAAGGCATCGACTACGTGATCCCGGGCAATGACGACTCCGCCAAGGCCATCGAGCTTTACGCCCGTGCCATGGCCGATGCCGTCCTCGAAGGCAAGGCCAATGCCACCGCCGACGTCGTGCAAGCCGCCACCGGCGACGAGTTCGTCGAGGTTTCGGAAGGCGCCTGAGCCCCTCCGCTGCTGATGCAAAAGGGGCTTCTCGAGGCCCCTTTTTTCCAACACTTAGGAATCAAGGAAACAAGATGGCTGCAATCACCGCCAGCATGGTCGCCGAACTGCGCGCCCGTACCGACGCGCCGATGATGGAGTGCAAGAAGGCGCTCACGGAAGCCGACGGCGACATGACCCGTGCAGAGGAAATCCTGCGCGTCAAGCTGGGCAACAAGGCCGGCAAGGCCGCCTCGCGAGTGACCGCCGAGGGTGTGATCACCGCCTCCACCCAGGGCGAGGCGGGCGCGCTTGTCGAAGTCAATTGCGAAACCGACTTCGTCAGCAAGAACGACGCCTTCCTGGCCTTCGCCAATGCACTGGCTGCGCTGGTCGTTGAGCACAAGCCGGCTGATGTGGCGGCCCTGTCGGCGCTGCCGCTGTCGCTGGAAAGCTTTGGCCCGACCGTGGAAGACGTGCGCAAAGGCCTCATCGGCAAGATCGGCGAGAACATGACGATCCGCCGCTTCCAGCGCTACCAAGGTGCTGGGCAGCTGGCCCATTACCTTCATGGCACGCGCATCGGCGTCATGGTGGCCTTCGACGGCGACGCCGTGGCTGCCAAGGACGTTGCCATGCACATTGCGGCCATGAAGCCCGTGGCGCTTTCGAGCGCTGATGTGCCGGCCGACCTGATCGCCAAGGAGCGCAAGATTGCCACCGAGAAGGCGGCAGAGTCCGGCAAGCCCGCCGACATCGTGGGCAAGATGGTCGAAGGCTCGGTGCAGAAGTACCTGAAGGAAGTCAGCCTGCTCGACCAGGTCTTCGTCAAAGCGGCTGATGGCAAGCAGACCGTCGGTGCCATGCTCAAGGACAAGGCGACCGCATTGAAGGGCTTCACGCTCTACGTGGTCGGCGAGGGCATCGAGAAAAAGGTCGACGACTTCGCGGCCGAAGTGGCTGCTCAGGTGGCTGCTGCCAAGGGGCAGTGAGCGCCTGAATCGCGGACAAAGGGGCGCTGCAGGCGCCCCTTTAAACTGGTGAGACCCCTGGAGAAGCCCTGCCTATGCCCGCACACAAACGCATCCTGCTCAAACTTTCCGGCGAAGCCCTGATGGGCGATGACGCCTACGGCATCAACCGCGGAACCATCGTTCGCATGGTGCGCGAGATCCGGGAGGTCACAGAACTGGGCGTGGAGGTGGCGGTCGTCATCGGCGGCGGCAACATTTTCCGCGGGGTGGCTGGCGGTTCGGTCGGCATGGACCGTGCGACCGCCGACTACATGGGCATGCTGGCCACGGTGATGAACGCCCTCGCTCTGGCCGATACGATGCGCCAAGAAGGCATGACCGCCCGTGTGATGAGCGCCATCGGCATCGAGCAGGTGGTCGAGCCCTATGTCCGCCCCAAGGCTCTGCAGTACCTCGAAGAGGGCAAGGTGGTGATATTTGGTGCCGGCACGGGCAACCCTTTTTTCACCACCGACACGGCTGCCGCGCTGCGCGGTGCTGAGATCGGTGCGGAAGTGATGTTGAAGGCCACCAAGGTTGATGGCGTTTACACCGCTGATCCGAAAAAGGATCCTGAGGCCACGCGCTACGCCCGCCTTACCTTCGACGAGGCGATCACGAAGAATCTGCAAGTGCTGGATGCCACCGCATTCGCACTGTGCCGGGATCAAAAGCTCCCCATCAAGGTGTTCAGCATCGTCAAGCCCGGCGCGCTCAAGCGCGTGGTGATGGGCGAGGATGAGGGCACCTTGGTTCACGTCTGAAGAGAACGAGCATGACGATTGCTGAGATCAAGCAGAACGCCGAGACGAAGATGCACAAGTCCGTTGAGGCGTTCAAGACAGAATTACAGAAAATTCGCACCGGCCGTGCCCATCCGGGCATCCTCGACCAAGTGCATGTTGAGTACTACGGCTCGCACGTACCCATCAGTCAGGTGGCCAACGTCAGCTTGCTCGACGCCCGCACCATCAGCGTGCAGCCCTGGGAGAAGGGCATGGGCGCCAAGATCGAGAAGGCCATTCGCGAGAGCGACCTGGGCCTGAACCCGAGCAGTCAGGGCGACCTGATTCGCGTGCCAATGCCGCCGCTGTCCGAGGAACGTCGTCGCGATCTGGTCAAGATCTGCAAGCACACGGCGGAAGAAGCCAAGGTGGCCGTGCGAAACGTGCGCCGTGATGCCAACGAGCACGCCAAGAAGCTGCTCAAGGATAAATTGGTCACTGAAGACGAGGAGCGCCGCGGTCAGGAAGATGTGCAGAAGCTCACCGACCGCACGGTGGTCGAAATCGACAAGTTGGCCTCGGCAAAGGAAGCCGAGATCATGGCCGTCTGAATCACTTCGCGATGCCAGACAAGGGCGCGAAGCCGCGCCACATCGCCATCGTCATGGATGGCAACGGTCGCTGGGCCAAGAAACGCTTTCTTCCGCGCTTCTTCGGCCATAAGGCCGGTGTGGACTCGCTGGTGCGGGTGGTGCAAGCCTGCATCGATCGAAATGTCGAGCAGCTCACCGTGTTTGCCTTCTCGTCGGAGAATTGGAAGCGACCCAGCGATGAAGTGTCTGGCCTCATGGGGCTGGTGCTTGCGGCAGTCAGCAAGTACCTCGCGCGGATGGGCGCGATGGGCGTGCAAATCCGCATCGTTGGCGACCGGGATGCCGTGTCGGACAAGCTTCGCAAGGCCTGGAACGAGGCTGAACGAGTCACCGCACACAACCACAAGCTGGTGCTGAATGTTGCCTTCAATTACGGCGGGCGTTGGGACATCGTTCAGGCATGTCGCAAGGCCATTGCAGCCGGTGTGCCCGCCGAGAGCCTGACGGAGTCGCGTCTCAATGAGTTCATGGCCATGAGCCATGCGCCCGACCCTGACCTGTTCATCCGCACTGGCGGGGAAGTGCGCATCAGCAACTTTCTGCTCTGGCAGGCGGCCTACACCGAGTTCGTGTTCAGCGATTGTTTGTGGCCGGACTTTGGCGAGAAGGAGCTCGACGCGGCCATCGCCGCCTACCGCGAGCGCGACCGGCGCTTTGGTGGCGTGAAGGCCGAAGAGCCGCAGCCGTGCTGAAGCAGCGCGTCATCACCGCCCTGGTGTTGCTGGCTGTTCTGCTGCCTGCCTTGATGGTGGACTCGCCCTGGCCCTTCATCTCATTCGTGGCATTGGCCATGACCGCTGCCGGGTGGGAATGGGCTCGTCTGAACGGGCTTGCGGGTGCCGCTGCGATGGGCTTTGGGGCTCTGGTGCTGCTGCTGCTTGCCCTCGGGATCACCTCGTTTTCCCAGCCAAGTTGGTTGTGGAATCTTGCGCTTGTCATCTGGGTGCTGGGTGGCGCGCTCGCGCTGCGAGGGGCTTCTCCGGCTTGGCTGCTCGTGCCCCAAGCGGTCCGATTGACGTTGGGTGCGCTTGCCTTGGTGACCGCGGGACTGGCGTTCGTGCATTGGAAAGCGCAGGGGTTGAACGCACTGCTTTCGATACTCTGCCTAGTCTGGGTTGCGGATATTGCCGCCTATTTCGGTGGCCGCCGCTTCGGTCGCCGCAAGCTGGCGCCAGCCATCAGCCCGGGCAAGAGCTGGGAAGGTGTCTGGAGCGGCTGGCTTGGCGTTTTCTTGCTTGCGCTTGGCTGGGTTCACTTCGTCGATCCATGGTTGGGGGGATCCAGCTTGTTCGGCCAGCTGGTGACGGCAAAGGGCTGGCCGCTGGCTTTGCTGGTTTGTCTGGTGCTCTCCGTGCTCAGCGTGGTTGGCGATTTGTTTGAGTCGCTCGTCAAGCGTGCCGTAGGCGCGAAAGACAGCAGCCAGTTACTCCCAGGACACGGCGGCGTCCTCGACCGGGTCGATGCCCTGCTACCCACCTTGCCCGCAGCGCTGGCGTTGAGTCAGGGCTTGTTGCCATGAGCCGTCGCTTGCGTGTCCTCGTTCTCGGCGCCACAGGCTCGATCGGCAGCAACACCTTGGATGTGATGGTGCGGCATCCTGACCGATTTGAACTGGTCGGCATCTCTGCGCACAGCCGTGCTGACGAACTCTTCGCCCAGTGCCAACGACATCGCCCGCGCTGGGCCGTACTGCCTCAGCCCGAGGCTGCTCAGAAGCTTCAGCAGCGTCTGCGTGACGCCGGTATCGACACCGAAGTGCTGCATGGCGCCTTGTCGCTGGAGCAACTGGCGGGTCACCCTGAGGTGGACGCGGTCATGGCGGCCATCGTTGGTGCAGCGGGCCTTGCTCCTTGCTTGGCTGCCGCCCGGGCAGGCAAGCGCCTGATGCTGGCCAACAAGGAAGCTCTGGTGGTTGGCGGCGCCTTCTTCATGCAGGCCGTGCGCGATGGGGGCGCCACGCTTCTGCCGGTCGACTCCGAGCACTCCGCCATCTTTCAGTGCCTGCCCCTCGATCGCAGCATGTGGCCGCAGACCATTGACCATTTGGTGCTCACGGCCTCGGGCGGGCCCTTCCGCCGACGCGACCCAGAGACCTTGCATGCGGTAACGCCCGACGAAGCCTGCGCTCACCCCAACTGGGTCATGGGGCGAAAGATCTCGGTCGACTCGGCGACCATGATGAACAAGGGCCTGGAGTTGATCGAGGCGCGCTGGCTGTTTGACCTGCCAGCGGACAAGCTGCAGGTGCTGATCCACCCACAGAGCATCGTGCACTCGATGGTCGTTTGCCGCGATCAATCGGTGCTCGCCCAACTGGGTACGCCCGACATGAGGGTACCCATCGCCTATTCGCTTTCCTACCCCGAACGGGTCGAGTCTGGCGCATCGGCGCTCAACCTGCTGCAGGTCGGCGCCTTGCAGTTCGAGGCGCCGGACCTACGCCGATTCCCCGCGCTGGCGCTTGCGTGGCAGGCTTTGCGGGGTGCGGAGGGCAGCACGGCCGTTCTGAATGCGGCCAACGAAGCCGCCGTGGCCGCCTTTCTGGCGGGGCGTATCCGCTTCACCGACATCGCTGGTGCGGCCGCGCACTGTCTTGATCTTGTGCAGCCCAGTTTCGATGAAGTGGCCAGCGTGGCCGGCTTGATGAACCTCGATGCTCGGACCCGGGTCGCTGCCGAGTCATGGATGGTGGCCCGCTAAGATGCACGACGCCTTTCCTGCCTACTGTTTCGGGCATGAGTGCGACCAATGTTCGCTGCTGTCCTTGACCGCCGCCTGATCCCTGCCTGATCTTTCCCTGCATGTCTGCTGCCCTCGAACGCTCGCGCTCGCGCCTTCACTCGTCCTTGCTGGCCTTGATCCTCGGTGGCGCGCTGCAAGCCTCGGCCTGGGCCGTGGACCCGTTCACGCTGAAGGACATCCGTGTCGAAGGTCTGCAGCGCACCGACCCCGGCACGGTGTTCGCCAGCCTGCCTTTCCGCATCGGCGACACCTATACCGATGAGAAAGGCGCGGCGGCCTTGCGCGCGCTGTTCGCCACCGGGCTGTACAAGGATGTGCGCATCCAGATCGATGGCTCCACCGTGGTGGTGCTCATCGAGGAGCGGCCCATCATCGCGACGGTCAGCTTCGTCGGACTCAAGGAGTTCGATACTGAGGCGTTGACCAAGTCCTTGAAAGATGTCGGCATCGGAGAAGGTCGCCCCTTTGACCGTGCATTGGCCGACCGCGCTGAGCAGGAACTCAAGCGTCAGTACCTGACCAAGAGCTTTTACGGCGCCGAGGTCACCACCACCATCACGCCGCTTGAGCGCAATCGCGTCAACGTGGCGTTCAACGTGGTCGAGGGCGAACCTGCGCGCATTGCCGAGATTCGAATCCTAGGCAGCAAGGCCTTCAGTGAAAGCACGCTGCTGGGTCTGCTGGAGCAGACCAGCAGCGGATGGTTGACTTGGTACACCAAGACCGATCGGTACTCCCGGGCCAAGCTCAACGCCGACCTGGAGACTCTGCGCTCGCACTACCAGAACCGTGGGTACCTTGAGTTCAATATCGAGTCCACGCAAGTCACGATCTCACCTGACAAGCAGCGCATCGGTATTGCCGTCACAGTCAGTGAAGGCCAGCCCTACACCGTGGCGGCAGTGAAGCTCGAAGGCAACTATCTGGGGCGCATCGAGGAGTTCCGTCGCTTGGTCGGCATCAAGCCCGGCGAGGCCTACCAGGGCGAGACCGTGGCAAACACCACGCGGGCCTTCAGCGACTACTACGGTACCTTCGGCTTCCCCTTCCCACGCGTGGACGTTCGGCAGGACATCGATCGCGCCACCGGCCAGGTTGTACTGACCGTGGTGGCCAGCCCCGAGCGTCGCGCCTATGTGCGCCGCGTCCTCGTGGCCGGCAATAACAAGACCCGCGACGAAGTGGTGCGCCGCGAGGTGCGCCAGTTCGAAGGCGCTTGGTACGACGGGGCCAAGATCAAGGCCAGCCGCGACCGCGTCGAGCGACTGGGCTACTTCAAAGAAGTCACGGTCGACACTGCCGAAGTACCGGGCGCGCCGGACCAGGTCGATGTGACCTACACAGTGACCGAGCAGAGCACCGGCAACATCAGCATCGGCGCCGGCTACTCCAGCCAGACCAAGATCAGCTTCGTGGGTTCGGTGCGGCAGGACAATTTTCTTGGGTCGGGGAACTCGGTTGAGGCCGAGATCAACACTTCGACGATCGGCCGTTCGCTCGTGTTGGGATCTACCAATCCCTACTTCACTGAAGACGGCGTGTCGCGTACGGTGAACCTGTACTACACGACCTCAAAGTCGCTGACCAGTTTTGCTGAGATCTACGAGTTTGCGCGCCAAGGTGCCAGCGTCACTTTCGGCGTACCAATCGCCGAGTACGACCGAATCTTCATCGGCGGCGGCTATGAGAACACCCGCATCACCAGCACGGTGGGTGTGCCGCCAGCCTTCTACAACTACGCTGCGAACTACGGCCGCAGCTCGGTGGCGATCCCACTCACCATCGGCTGGAGCAAGGACAGTCGCAACAACCCGCTGGCACCGACAGCCGGCGAGTTCAAACGCGTCAGTGTGGCCCTCAGTCCAGCTGGCGATGCCCGCTACGCCACCCTGAGCAGCCAGTATCAGCAGTTCATCCCGCTTTGGAACAAGAAATTCACGCTGATGATCAACGGCGAAATCGGTTGGGGTGAGAGTCTCGACAACAAGCCGTATCCGGTGTTCAAGAATTTCTATGCCGGTGGCCTGGGCTCTGTGCGCGCCTTTGAAGGGGGCTCGCTGGGCCCGGCCGACAACTTCGGCCAGCGCTCGGGGGGCAATCTGCGCATCAACCTGAATGCAGAGTTCTACTTCCCGGTGCCTGGAAGCGGCAATGACAAGACCTTCCGTATCTTTGCTTTCGGCGACGCTGGCAACGTTTGGAATACGGACAGCAGCTACGAAAAGGTCAGTCTCGATCGGCTGCGGACATCGGCCGGTATCGGCCTTTCATGGATCTCGCCCGTGGGCCCGCTCAAGCTCAGCTGGGGCACGCCTCTGCAGAAGTTCCGCGGCGATAGAATTGAGCGCTTCCAGTTCCAGATCGGCACCAGCTTCTGATGATGATTCTTCGCTCTGTGTTCCGCGGCCTTGCGATCGCCGCTTCCATCTCGGCCCTGTCGCTCGGCGCCTCGGCTCAGGAACTGAAGATCGGCTTCGTGAACAGCGAGCGCGTGATGCGCGAGTCGAACCTTGCCAAGGCGGCACAGGCCAAGCTGGAAGCTGAGTTCGGCAAGCGGGAAAAGGAACTGCGCGACGCCACCGCGCGCCTCCAGGCGGCCGCGGAGAAGTTTGAGAAGGACGGCCCGCTGCTCACCGAAACCCAGCGCAACATGCGCCAGCGTGAGTTGGTGGAGAGCGAACGCGACCTTCAGCGTAAGCGTCGAGAATTCCAGGAAGACGCGCAGGCGCGCCGCAACGAAGAGTTGCAAGCGGTGGTGGAACGCGCCAACAAGGTCATCAAGCAGATCTTCGACAACGAGAAGTACGACCTGATCCTTCAGGACGCCATCCACGCCAGCAACCGCATCGACATCACCAAGAAGGTGATCGACGCGCTGAACGCGCAGAAGTAAGCCGGCCATGAACGTCCGGCTTGCCGACATCGTCGAGCAACTGGGCGGCGAACGGGTCGGATCGCCAGATCTGCTGCTGCAAGGACTGGCCAGTCTGGCGAGTGCAGAGCCTGAACACATCGGTTTCGTCACCGGCGACAAACACCGAGCTGCCATGCGCGAGAGCCGTGCTGGCGCGCTTATCGTGCCGCCGAGCTTGGCTGAAGAGGCCGGCCGGCAGGCTGCGCTCATCGTCACCCCCCAGCCCTATCTTTACTACGCCCGGCTGACCCGCTGGTGGCAGCAGCGCCTGCGCGCCACCGATTCGACTGGCGTGCATCCCAGTGCCTTTGTGGCAGCCGATGCGCGGCTCGCTGCAGGCGTGAGCGTCGGCCCTTTCGCCGTGGTCGAGGCGGGTGTCGTGCTGGCAGAGGGCGTGGTCTTGGGCGCGCATTGCGTGGTGGAGGCCGGTGCTCAGGTCGGCGCGGGCAGTCGCATCTCGCCCCATGTCACGATCGGCGCGCGCTGCATCGTGGGAGCGCGGGCCATCATCCATAGCGGCACGGTGATCGGTGCGGATGGTTTTGGTTTTGCCCCGCACGAGGGGCGATGGGAAAAAATTGCTCAGCTGGGCGCCGTGCGAATCGGTGACGAAGTGGAGATCGGTGCCAACTGCACCATCGACCGCGGCGCACTGGACGACACGGTGATTGAGGATGGGGTGAAGCTCGACAACCTCATCCACATCGCGCACAACGTGCAGGTGGGCGCACACACGGCCATGGCCGGCTGTGCGGCCGTGGCCGGCAGCGCACGCATCGGTCGCCATTGCACGATCGGCGGTGATGCCAAGATCCTCGGCCACCTGGAGTTGGCCGACCATGTGCACATCTCGGCCTGCTCGGTGGTCACGCGATCCATCAGCCAACCGGGTACCTACACTGGCTTCTTCCCGATCGACGACAACGCCGCTTGGGAGAAGAACGCGGCCTCCCTGCGGCAACTGAACAAACTCCGCGAGCGCGTGCGCGCGCTCGAAAAAAACCAATCCGGGACGACCGAATGACGATGGACCTGTACAGCATCCACGAAATCCTCAAGCGCCTGCCACACCGCTATCCCATCCTGCTGGTGGACCGCGTGCTTGAGGTGGAAGGCCGCCGAATCCGTGCGCTGAAGAACGTCACCATCAACGAACCGCACTTCACGGGTCACTTCCCGCATCGCCCGGTCATGCCCGGCGTGATGATCCTCGAAGCGATGGCGCAAACGGCCACCCTGCTGGCCACCTACACAGAGGGCGTGACCCTGGACGACAAGTCGGTGGTGCTGTTCGCCGGAGTGGATGCCGCGCGCTTCAAGCGCCCGGTCGAGCCGGGTGACCAGTTGATTCTGGAGGTCGAGGTGCTGCGTGCCAAGGCCGGCATCTACAAGTTCGCCGCGAAGGCCCTGGTGGCCGGTGAACTGGCGGCCGAAGCCGAGCTGATGTGCACGATGCGCCGCATCGACTGAGCATGGCGGTCCAGGTCCATCCCACCGCCATCGTGCACCCCGGTGCCGAGCTTGGCGAGGGCGTTCAGATCGGGCCCTACGCGGTGATCGGCTCGCAGGTGCGTATCGGCATCGGCACGCGCATCGGCCCGCACTGCATCGTTGAAGGTCGCACCACCATCGGCCGCGACAACCTCTTCCACGGCGCCAGCTCCATCGGCTGCCAGCCGCAGGATATGAGCCACGATGGCGAACTCACCGAGTTGCACATCGGGGACCGCAACACCGTCTTCCAGTACTGCACCTTCAGCACCGGGACGCACAAGGAAGAGGGCATCACGCGCGTCGGCCACGACAACTGGATCATGGCCACCGTGCACCTCGCGCACGATGTACGCCTCGGCAACCATTGCGTGCTGGCCAACAGCGCCACCCTGGCTGGCCATGTGCATGTGGGTGACTGGGCGGTCATCGGTGGCCTGAGCGGGGTGCACCAGTTCGTGCACATCGGCGCGCATGCCATGGTCGGCTTCCAGGCTCATGTCAGCCAGGACGTGGCGCCCTACATGACCGTGGACGGCAATCCGCTGGCCACGCGCGCCGTCAATCTCACCGGGCTCAAGCGCCGCGGCTTCACGGCCGAGGCCATGGCCGTGGTGCGCCAGATGCACAAGCTGCTGTTCCGCCAGGGGCTCACCCTGGATGAGGCCAAGACCGCGATGGCCGCCTTGCAAGGGCAGGGCGGCGATGCCGAGTTGCAGTTGATGCTCGACTTCCTGGCCCGCTCCACGCGCGGTCTGGTGCGCTGATGCCGGCGGACCTCGTCGGCCTGGTGGCCGGTGAGGCCTCGGGCGATCTGATCGGCGCGCATCTCCTGCAGGCCATGCAGCAACGCTGGCCGGAGTTGCAGGCGGCCGGCATCGGCGGGCCGCGACTGGTGGCTCAAGGCCTGCAGGCCTGGTGGCTGGCAGAACGTCTGTCGGTGATGGGCTATTCCGATGCCCTCAAGCGCCTGCCCGAACTGCTGTGGATTCGCCGCCGGCTCGGCACCCGCCTGATCCAGCAGCGCGCCAAGCTCTTCATCGGCATCGACGCGCCGGATTTCAACCTCGGCCTGGAGACGCGCCTGCGCAGCGCCGGGCTGTGGACGGCGCATTACGTGTGCCCGAGCATCTGGGCCTGGCGTCCGGAGCGGGTGACGAAGATCCGCGCCGCTGCCGACCACGTGCTGTGCCTCTTCCCCTTCGAGCCGGCCCTGCTGCGCGAGGCGGGCATTGCCGCCAGCTTCGTCGGCCACCCGCTGGCCAGCTTGATTCCTGCGCAGAGCGACCAAGCTGCCGCCCGCGTGGCCCTGGGCCTGCCCGAGGCCGGGCGCGTGCTGGCTTTGCTTCCGGGCAGCCGGGCCAGCGAGATCGCCTTCATCCTGCCGCCGCTGCTCGCGGCAGCCCGTCAGCTGGTCGCACAGAACCCCGGCCTGCGCGTGCTGCTTCCGATCGCCCCTGGCTTGCGTGCGCAAGTGGAGGCGCTGACCCACGGACACGCAGTGCAACTGTTCGACGGTCGCGCGCACGAGATCCTTGCCGCCTGTGACCTGACGCTGGTGGCCAGCGGCACCGCCACGCTGGAAGCGGCGCTGTTCAAGCGTCCCATGGTCATCGCCTACCGCGTGGGTGAATCCAACTACCGACGCATGAAGAAGCTGCAACTGCAGCCCTGGGTCGGCCTGCCCAATGTGCTGGCGCGAGAGTTTCTGGTGCCCGAATGCTTGCAGGACGAGTGCACGGCTGAGAATCTGGCGCGGGCCGCGCAGGTGTGGTTGGACGATCCCTTGGCCGTCGAGCGCCTGCAGGCCCGGTTTGCCGAACTTCACGACTCCCTACGCGCTGACAGCGCGCACCTCGCCCTTGAAGCGCTCGCCCCTTTCATCGAACGCCGCTGAGCCCTACACGCCGGACCTCTTTGTGCCTGCGCATGCCGACCTGGTGGCCGGCGTGGATGAGGCCGGGCGTGGCCCGCTGGCTGGCCCCGTGGTGGCGGCCGCGGTGATGCTGCACCCCGGCCAACGGATTGCGGGCTTGGCCGACTCCAAGACACTGAGCGCCCGCCGACGCGAGCAACTGGCGGAGCGCATCCGTGCCGAGAGCCTGTGCTTTTGCATCGCCGAAGCCAGCGTGGAAGAGATCGATCGCCACAACATCCTGCAGGCTACGCTGTTGGCCATGCAGCGTGCCGTGCAGGGTCTGCGCCTGCGACCCACCCAAGTCTGGGTGGACGGCAAGCAAGCACCGCGTGTCGAGCAGCCGGTGCGCTGCATCGTCAAGGGCGACGCGCTGGAGCCGGCCATCTCGGCGGCCAGCATCCTGGCCAAGGTGCACCGCGACGCCTGGTGCCTGCAACTGCACGAACGCCATCCCGCCTATGGCTTCGATGCGCACAAGGGCTACGGCACCGAGCAGCATTTGGATGCCATGCGTCGCTTGGGGCCGCTCGCCGAGCATCGGCGCAGCTTCGCGCCCTTGCGCGATTGGCTGAGTGCAGCGCGATGACTCGTCCGCAGGTTGAACGCATCACTTCGCCGGCGAACGCGACGCTGAAGGCCCTGCGCAAGCTGGCGCAGAGCCCCGATGCCTATCGCGATCAGGGACGAATCTGGCTGGAGGGTGACCACCTGCTGCAGGCCGCGCTGGTGCGTGGCCGCTTGCTGGAGCTGGCGGTCATCAGCGAGTCGCTGTTCCATGGCCGGCCTGATCTGCAGCAACTGACGCTGCGCGCGCAGCGTGTGCTGGTGGTGGCGGACGCGGTGTACGGCACATTGACGGACTTGGCCACGCCTGTACCCGTCGCCGCCTGCGTCGGCTGGCAGGCGCAACTGGTGCTGCCCGGCGTTGCCAGCGTGGTCCTGGATCGCCTGCAGGACGCCGGCAATGTGGGCTCCATCCTGCGCTCGGCAGCGGCCCTTGGCGTAAAGCAGGTCGTCGCCCTGAAAGGCACGGCCACCCTGGGCTCGCCCAAGGTGCTGCGGGCCGGGATGGGCGCGCACTTCGCGTTGCATTGCGTCGAGGGCTTGCGAACCGAAGATCTGGATGCGCTCGACCTTCCCATGCTCGCCACCAGCTCGCATGGCGGACAGCTGCTGGGTCAGGGGCCACTGCCGCGGCCCGCCGCCTGGGTGTTCGGCCATGAAGGGCAGGGCGTGAGCGATGCCCTGATGGCGCGCTGCCACAGCACCTGGCGCATCCCGCAGCCCGGTGGCGAGGAGTCGCTAAACGTCGCCGCAGCGGCGGCCATCTGCTTTTACGAGTCGGGGCGCTGATACTGAAGCTCCTGCAACGCCCGGAGCCCAAGCGATGAGTCAGCCGCCCAATCCGCATCAACTGGCGCGTCGCGCCATTGCCCTCGTGCTGGCGGGTGGGCGAGGGTCGCGGCTTAAGCAGCTCACTGACTTGCGCGCCAAGCCGGCGGTCTATTTCGGCGGCAAGTTCCGCATCGTGGACTTCGCGCTGTCCAACTGCGTGAACTCCGGCATCCGCCGCATTGGGGTGGTCACGCAATACAAGAGCCATTCGCTGCTGCGGCACATCCAGCGCGGCTGGAGCTTTCTGCGGGCCGAGCTGAACGAGACCGTGGATCTCATGCCGGCCCAGCAGCGCGTGGACGAGGAGCACTGGTACCGCGGCACCGCCGACGCGGTCTATCAGAACCTGGACATCATCCAGAGCACCCAAGCCGAGTACATCGTGGTGCTCGCTGGCGACCACATCTACAAGATGGACTACAGCCTCATGCTGGCCGACCATGTGGAGAGTGGCGCTGGCTGCACGGTGGGCTGCATCGAGGTGCCCCGCGAGGAGGCCTCGGCCTTCGGCGTGATGGCGGTGAATGGCCAGCGGCGCATCACCGAGTTCGTCGAAAAGCCGAAGGACCCGCCCACCATGCCAGGGCGCAGCGATGTGTCCCTGGCCTCGATGGGCATCTACATTTTTGACGCCGACTACCTGTATCGGCTGCTCGAAGAGGACCTGGCCAATCCGAAGAGCAGCCACGACTTCGGCAAGGATGTCATTCCGCGCACCGTGGCCGAGGGCCGGGCGCTGGCGCACCCGTTCGCCATGAGCTGCATCCGCAACCCGAACGGCGCGCCACCTTACTGGCGCGACGTGGGCACGCTCGACGCCTTTTGGGCGGCCAATCTTGACCTGGCCTCGATCAACCCGGAGCTCGACATCTACGACACCGACTGGCCGATCTGGACCTACCAGCGCCAGTTGCCGCCGGCCAAGTTCATTCCCGATCGCAGCGGCAGCCACGGCAGCACGGTGAACACCATCGTCAGCGGCGGCTGCATCGTGTCAGGGTCGCATGTCACGAATTCGGTGCTGTTCAGCAATGTGCGCGTGCACTCCTTCTGCCATGTCGACCAATCGGTGTTGCTGCCGGGGGTGGTGGTGGGCAGGCGCTCGCGGCTGTCGCGCGTCATCGTCGACCGCGCCTGCGAGATCCCCGAGGGCCTGGTGGTCGGCGAGGATGCGCTGCTGGACGCCGAGCGCTTCGAAAGGACCGAGACGGGGGTGGTGCTCATCACCCGCGCCATGCTGAAGCGGCTCTGATGCGTGTCCTGCAGCTCAGCGCCGAGCTATTTCCCTTCATCAAAACCGGAGGGCTGGCCGATGTGGCGGCCGCCTTGCCTGTGGCTCTGCGCGACGCTGGCGCTGAACCGCGCCTGCTGCTGCCCGGTCACCCGGCCTTGATGCACGCGCTGGAAGGCGCCGAGGCGTTGGCGCCGGACACTGCAGCCGGCCCTCTACTTCGCGGGCAGTTGCCCGGCTTCAACGGCATCCCGGTCTATCTGCTGGCACACGAGAGCTTTGAGCGAGACGGGCCGCTCTATGGCCACGCTGACGATGCGGCCCGCTTCGCCCGCCTGGGCGCCGCCGCCGTGCGCCTGTGCGAGGGCTGGGACCTCGGCTGGGCCCCGCAGCTGCTGCATGCGCACGACTGGCATGCCGGCGCGGCCTGCGCCCAGTTGGCCTGGAGTCGGGCGCAGCTGCGCAGTGGCACGCGCAGCCTGTTCACCGTGCACAACCTCGCCTACCAGGGCCTGTTCCCAGCGTCCGAGTTCCCGCTGCTGGGCCTGCCCGCCGGCTGGTTCGGGCTGGAGGGCGTGGAGTTCTTTGGCCAGCTCAGCTTCATGAAGGCGGGCCTGCAGTTCGCCGACCAGCTCAGCACCGTGTCGCCGGGCTACGCGAAGGAGATTCAGACGGCCGAGCAGGGCTGTGGCCTGGACGGCCTGCTGCGCAGGCGTGCGGACGCGCTGCATGGCATCCTCAACGGTGTCGATGCAGCGGTGTGGAATCCGGCCACTGATCCAGCGCTGCCCACCCGCTATCGCGCAGGTCAATGGGCCGCCAAGGCGCAGTGCAAGGACGCGCTACGCCGCGAGTTCGGCCTTTCGACGTCTGAAGGGCCGCTATTTGCGGTGGTCAGTCGGCTTACCGAGCAGAAGGGCCTGCCCTTGGTGCTGGATGCCTTGCCTGAGTTGCTTGACCAAGGTGGACAGCTGGTGGTGCTGGGGCAGGGCGAGGAAGCACCGCGCATGGCATTTGCCGCGCAGACACATGCGGGCCAGGTGGCGCTGGCACAGGCGTTTGACGAAGCGCTGGCGCATCGCATCTACGCCGGCGCTGACGTGGTGCTGATGCCCTCGCGCTTTGAGCCCTGTGGCCTGAGCCAACTCTACGGCCTGAAGTACGGCACGCTACCCATGGTACGGCGCGTGGGCGGTCTGGCGGATACGGTGGTGGACTGCACGCTGGAGGATCTGGAGGCCGACCGCGCCACCGGCTTCGTGTTCGAGCGCTTCGAGACGGCCGACTACCGGCGCGCCTTGGAGCGCGCCTTCACCCTGTGGCGCAAGCCCACGCTCTGGCGCCAGGTGCAGCGCCGCGCCATGGCGCAGGACTTCGGTTGGGAGGCCGCAGCCCAGCGCTACCTGGCCCTCTACCGAAACCTGTTTCAATAGACCAAGCGATCCGGCCGAATGTCGCGCAGGATGGTGGTGGCGATTTCCTCGATGCTCTTGTGCGTGCTGGAGAGCCAGGCAATGCCGTCGCGCTTCATCATGCGCTCGGCCTCATTCACTTCGTAGCGGCAGTTCAGCAGGTCGGCGTACTTGCTGCCGGGGCGCCGTTCGTTGCGCACATGGGCAAGCCGCTCCGGATCGATGGTGAGGCCAAAGCACTTGCCCTTGTGTTCGACGATGGCCGAGGGCAGCTTGCCGCGTTCGAAATCCTCGGGGATGAGCGGGTAGTTGGCGGCCTTGATGCCGTGTTGCATCGCCAGGTAGAGCGAGGTTGGCGTCTTGCCGCAGCGGCTCACCCCAACCAGGATCACATCGGCGGCCGCCAAATTGCGTGCGCTCTGGCCGTCATCGTGCGCAAGGCTGAAGTTGATGGCTTCGATCCGCTCGTCGTACTCGCGGCTCTTGGCAGCGTCCGAGAAGCGGCCGACGCGGTGGCTGCTCTTCAGACCGAATTCCTCCTCGAGCGGGGCAATGAAGGCGGCAAACATGTCGAGCAACAGACCCTGGCACTCGCTGCGCACGATGCGCAGCACCTCGGTGTTCACCAGGGTGGCGAAGACCACGGCGCGCTTGCCTTCACGCACGCTGGTCTCGTTGATCTCGCGGCAGACCTCGTAGGCCTTCTCGGCGCTGTCGATGAACGGCCGGCGCACATGGCGCGGTTTGCCCTCGAACTGCGCCAGGATCGAGTTGCCGAAGTTCTCGGCGGTGATGCCGGTGCCATCCGACAAAAAGTACACGGTGCGATTCGGCATGAAGCGAGGCGGGCTGGTTACGAGGGGTTCCCATGCTAGGCCCGCTCTCTAGAATTGCCGCCATCTTGAGCCGCACGCCCCTTGCCCCAGAACAACTCACCTCCAAAGTGGCTGGGGGTCTGCGCTCGCCCGCTTTTCTTCACTCTCCTGGAACTTCCCCATGTCTGCACGCTTTGAGCCGACCGCCCTGGTCGTCCCGTTTGAACATCTGAGGATGGAAGATGTCGAGGTGGTGGGCGGCAAGAACGCCTCCCTCGGCGAAATGATTCACCACCTGGCCGAGAGCCATGTGCGGGTACCGGGCGGCTTCGCCACCACCGCGCACGCCTTCCGCGAGTTCCTGAAGGCGGGGGGCCTGGACGCGCGCATCGCGACCCGCCTGGAGACGCTGGATACCGACGACGTACGGGCCTTGGCTGAGGCCGGCGCCGAGATTCGTGCGTGGGTGATGGAGCAGCCCTTCCCGTCGGCCCTCGAGGCGGAGATCCGCAACAGCTTCGCGCAACTGGACGCGGCCGGTGGTGGTTCCTTCGCCGTCCGTTCCTCCGCCACCGCCGAAGACCTGCCCGATGCTTCATTTGCCGGCCAGCAGGAAACCTTCCTGAATGTGGTGGGCATCGAAGACGTGCTGCACAAGGTGCGCGAGGTTTTCGCCAGCCTGTACAACGACCGCGCCATTTCCTACCGCGTGCACAAGGGCTTCGTGCATGCGGAGGTGGCCTTGTCGGCCGGCATCCAGCGCATGGTGCGCTCCGACCTCGGGTCCGCCGGCGTGATGTTCACCATCGACACCGAGTCCGGCTTCAAGGACGTGGTTTTCATCACCAGCAGCTACGGCCTCGGGGAGACCGTGGTGCAGGGCGCCGTGAACCCGGATGAGTTCTACGTCTTCAAGCCGGCGCTGAAGAAGGGTCAGAAGGCGCTGATTCGCCGCAACCTGGGCAGCAAGCTGATCCGCATGGGTTTCTCCTCTGACGAGGAGCGCGCCGCGACGGGGCGTCTGGTCAAGACCGAGGACACGGCGGTGGAACTGCGCAACCGCTACTCGCTGAACGATGCCGACGTGGAAGAACTGGCGCGCTATGCGCTGGTCATCGAGCAGCATTACGGCCGCCCGATGGACATCGAATGGGGCAAGGACGGCCAGGACGGCAAGCTCTACATCCTGCAGGCGCGACCGGAAACGGTGAAGAGCCAGGCCACCGTCGAGCACCGCTACAAGCTCAAGGCTGGCAAGGACAGCGTCGTGCTGGTGGAAGGCCGCGCCATCGGTCAGAAAGTGGGCACTGGCCCGGTGCGCCTGGTGCAGAGCACGGCCGAGATGGAGCGCGTGCAGCCTGGTGACGTGCTGGTGACCGACATGACCGACCCGAACTGGGAGCCGGTGATGAAGCGTGCGTCGGCCATCGTCACGAACCGCGGCGGTCGCACCTGCCACGCGGCCATCATTGCGCGTGAGCTTGGCATTCCCGCCGTGGTGGGCTGCCACGACGCCACCGACAAGCTCAAGGACGGGCAGCTCGTCACTGTGGCCTGCTCGGAAGGGGACACCGGCTTCATTTATGACGGGCTCATCGAGGCCGAGGTCAGCGAGGTCGAGCAGCGCGAGCTGCCCTACTGCCCGGTCAAGATCATGATGAACGTCGGCAACCCGCAGCTGGCGTTCAACTTTGCGCAGATGCCCGGCGGCGGTGTGGGTCTGGCGCGGCTTGAGTTCATCATCAACAACAACATCGGCGTCCACCCCAAGGCCATCCTGGACTACCCGGCCATCGACGCCGACCTGAAGAAGGCCGTGGAGTCTGTGGCCCGCGGCCACGCCAGCCCGCGCGCCTTCTACGTGGACAAGCTGGCCGAAGGCATCGCCACCATCGCAGCGGCCTTCTACCCGCGCCCGGCCATCGTTCGTTTGTCCGACTTCAAGAGCAACGAGTACCGCAAGCTGATCGGCGGTTCGCGCTATGAGCCGGATGAAGAGAACCCGATGCTCGGCTTCCGCGGTGCCAGCCGCTACATCAGCGGCGACTTTTCCGACGCCTTCGCGATGGAGTGCGAGGCGCTCAAGCGCGTGCGCCAGGACATGGGCCTGACCAACGTCGAGATCATGGTGCCCTTCGTGCGCACCGTGAAGCAGGCCGAGCGCGTCGTCGCCATGCTGGCCGAGCGCGGCCTGAAGCGCGGCGAGAACGGCCTGCGCGTGATCATGATGTGCGAGGTGCCGAGCAACGCCATCCTGGCCGACCAGTTCCTTGAACACTTCGACGGCATGAGCATCGGTTCCAACGACCTGACCCAGCTCACCTTGGGCCTGGATCGCGACTCGGGCCTGGAGCAGTTGGCCGGCGATTTCGATGAGCGCGATCCGGCGGTGCGTTCGCTCATCAGCCGCGCCATCAACGCTTGCCGTGCAACGGGCAAGTACATCGGCATTTGCGGCCAAGGGCCCAGCGACCACCCGGACTTCGCCGAATGGCTGGCGGGGGAGGGCATCACGTCCATCTCGCTGAACCCGGACACGGTGCAGGACACCTGGCTGCTGCTGGCCGGAAAGAAGTAAGTCCCAGGGCGTCCGGGAGTTCCCGGATATACTCGCCGGCTTTTCACGCCTTGCCACGGCCCACCGACGCGGGTCGTGGCTTCCAACTTCGGAATCCACAAGGAGCATTCATGCGTCACTACGAAATCGTGCTGTTGATCCACCCGGATCAGAGCGAGCAAGTTCCGGCCATGCTGGAGCGCTACAAGGGCATCGTCACCGCCGCTGGCGGTGCTGTGCACCGCGTGGAGGACTGGGGCCGCCGCCAGTTGGCCTACATGATCCAGAAGCTCGCCAAGGCCCACTACGTGTGCCTGAACATCGAGACCAGCAAGGAAGTGCTGGCCGAGCTGGAAACCGGCTTCCGCTACAACGACGCTGTGCTGCGTCACCTGACCGTCAAGATGGACGCGGCCGTGACCGCCCCTTCCGTCATGATGAAGGTGGTCGAGCGCGAAGAGTCGCGTAAGGCGCAGCAGGAAACGGCAGCCGCCTGAGTTCAACCCAGCAGGTATTGAAAGGACAAAGCCACTGGTTCAAGAGCTCGCCGCCGAAGCGCCCGAAGGCATCAACCGCTTGCGGTTGACCGCCCGGTGGATCGACCAGGCCGCGTTGCGCACCACCCCCGCCGGCGTGCCGGCATTGGACCTGACGCTGGAGCATCAGGGGCAGGCGATGGAAGCGGGTCACCCGCGCCGCGTCATCCTCCGACTTCACGCCGTGGCCCTCGGGGAACTGGCGCGAAGGCTCCCCCAACTCGGTGCTGGCGACCTGTTCCTCTGGACAGGGTTCCTGGCGCCGGGGCGCAACGGCAAAGGGGTGGTGTTCCACCTCAGCGACGTTGAACCTGTGCAAGTCTGATCAGTCCCCCAGCAACACATCATTTCCAAGAGGTCTCATCATGGCCATTTCCCGTGGTAAGGGTCGCTTCTCCAAGGACAAGAAGCCCAAGCGCAACCAACAATCGCTGCTGTTCCGTCGTAAGCGCTTCTGCCGCTTCACCGTCACCGGTGTCGAGCAGATCGACTACAAGGACGTTGACGTCCTGCGCGATTTCATCGCCGAGAACGGCAAGATCACCCCGGCACGCCTGACTGGCACCCGTGCCATCTTCCAGCGTCAGCTGACCACCTGCATCAAGCGTGCTCGCTTCCTGGCCCTGCTGCCGTACAGCGACCAGCACAAGGCTTAAGGAGTACACGTCATGCAAGTCATCCTGCTGGAAAAGATTGCCAACTTGGGCAACCTGGGCGATGTCGTCAAAGTCAAGGACGGGTACGCGCGCAACTTCCTGATCCCGACTCGTCAGGCGCGCCGCGCCACCGAGTCGGCGATCAAGGATTTCGAAGCCAAGCGTGCCGAACTGGAGAAGGTTGCTGCCGAGAAGTTGGCCGCTGCGCAAGCCCTGGCCGAAAAGCTGACTGGCAAGACCGTCACCATCGCTCAGAAGGCGGGTGTGGACGGCCGTCTGTTCGGTTCGGTCACCAACGCCGACATCGCTGATTCGCTGAAGGCCGAAGGGCACGACGTGGTCAAGGCCATGGTGCGCCTGCCCAACGGCCCGCTGAAGCACACCGGCGACTTTGCGGTGAGCCTGGGTCTGCACACCGACGTGGCCGTGGAAATCTCGGTGCACGTGGTCGCTGCCGCCGAGTAAGCTTAGCCACTGCCAAGCTGCCCAATAGGCAAGGCCGGCACCCGCAAGGGTGCCGGCCTTCTTGCTTTCTGGGGCGCTGATTACCCACAGCTTCAAGACTCTTGTCCACAGCCTTATGAACAATGCCCTGAGCGCGCCTCGTGATGAAGACATCGCGCGCCTGCGCGTGCCGCCGCATTCGATCGAAGCCGAGCAGTCGGTGCTTGGCGGTCTGCTCATCGACAACAGCGCATGGGACCGTGCGGCCGATCTGGTCGGTGACCACGACTTCTACCGGCTGGAGCACAAGCTCATCTTCCAGGCGGTGGGCAAGCTCATCACAGCTGGCAAGCCCGCTGATGTCATCACCGTCAACGAAGAGCTGAGCCTGCTGGGCAAGGCCGAAGACTGCGGCGGGCTGGAATACCTGAATGCGTTGGCACAGGCCGTCCCCAGTGCCGCCAACCTGCGCCGCTACGCGGAAATCGTGCGCGAGCGCGCGGTGCTGAGGAAGCTCGTCAGCGCGAGCGACGAGATTGCCTCCAATGCGCTGAACCCCGCCGGCAAGACCGTGGGAGCCATCCTGGACGACGCCGAGTCACGCATCCTGCGCATAGGCGAGGAAGGCATGCGCGGCGCGCAAAGCTTCCACCGCATGGACAAGCTGCTGGTGCAGCTGATGGATCGTGTCAACGAGCTCGCGGAGAGTGGCGCCGAGGATGTCACCGGCGTACGCACCGGCTTTTACGACCTGGACCGCATGACAGCAGGTCTGCAGAAGGGCGACTTGATCGTGCTGGCCGCGCGCCCCTCGATGGGCAAGACCGCGTTTGCCATCAACATCGGCGAGAACGTGGCCATCAACGAAGGCCTGCCGGTGTTGGTGTTCTCCATGGAAATGGGCGCTGCTCAGTTGGCACTGCGCATGGTGGGCTCCATCGGTCGCATCGACCAAAGCCATCTGCGCACCGGCCGCCTGGCCGATGATGAGTGGGGCCGGCTGACCGAGGCGGTGGACAAGATGAGCAGCGCGCAGCTCTTCATCGATGAATCCCCGGGCCTGACTGCCGCCGAGGTGCGTGCGCGGGCACGGCGCATTGCGCGCGAGTTCGGGGGCACCCTTGGACTGATCATCATCGACTACCTGCAGCTGATGGCGGGTGATGGCAGCAACGAAGAAAACCGCGCAACCGTCCTGGGTGAGATCTCCCGGGGCATGAAGGGTCTGGCCAAGGAGTTGCAGTGTCCGGTGATCGCGCTTTCTCAGCTGAACCGTTCGGTGGAGCAGCGCCCTGACAAACGCCCCATGATGAGCGATCTGCGCGAGTCCGGCGCCATCGAGCAGGACGCGGACATCATCATGTTCATCTACCGCGACGAGTACTACACCAAGGATCAGTGCAAGGAGCCAGGTGTGGCGGAAATCCTCATCGCCAAACAACGTAATGGCCCTGTGGGCACGGTGAAGCTGGGCTTCCAGCGCATGCACACCAAGTTCGAGAACCTGGCACCGGAGTACAGCGGGCCGTCTTACTGATGGGTGTTCGCATGCTGTATAAATACACAGTATGCGAACGGTGTGGCTGCAAAGCGAAACGACGATCAAGGGGCGCGGCGCGGCCACACCGTTTCCGCATCGCTTCGAATCCTTGCAGCGTGAGGTTCAGGATGACGGTTGGCCGCGCGATGACGAGCCTTCGGTCGCGCACCCCCCGACCCAGGTCGAGTTGGTTCAGGCCGGCCAGATTCTCAGTCGCAACCACTCGCCCGACATTCCCTTCGAGTTGGCGATCAACCCTTACCGAGGCTGCGAGCATGGCTGCATTTACTGCTATGCCCGGCCCACCCACAGCTATTTGAACCTCTCGCCCGGCCTGGACTTCGAAACGCGACTGTTTGCCAAGATGGACGCGCCGCAAGCACTGCGTGTTGACGCTCGTCGAAAACTGACCCACCTACCGGGGTGATGCTCGCGCAAAACTGACCCACGCAAACACACTGACCTGCTCAAGGAGTGAGCAGGGGAAGTAGGAGTGATCAGCGTGGGCATGTTG
>JAFLDE010000119.1 GCA_017302655.1 Burkholderiales bacterium | reverse complement strand
GGCCCAGCAGGCGCTCGGCCACGGCGCGGTTGTGGGCATGGTCGACCTCGCGCAGCGAGGGGTCGGGGTCGTTCAGCGTGGCGGTGGCACCGGCCAGCAAGCCGCCACCGGCCGCGTGCGGGAGGCTCAACGCATAGCCGCCGCTGGCCACGGGCAAGGCAGGGCCCTGATGTGGCGGCACCCAGCAACTGATCTGCCCGCGTTGCACCTGCAGATGGGCCGCCAGGTCATGCAGCGTGGGGTCGTCGGCTTCCAGCTTGTGCAGCAGCGCAGGCAGGCCGGCGCCTGCGGCCATCACCAGCAGGTCTGTCTCGGCCAGCGTGTGGCCGGCGTTGTCCAGCAGTTGCCAGCGCCCCTCCGGCAGGGCGCGCAGCGCGTCCACCGCGCAATGGGTGTGCAGCGGCAACTCACCCAACAGGCGGCGCACCCATTCGCCGGGTGGCAAGGCCCCGCCGCCCGGATAGAACCAGCCCTCGTCGCGCGGCTCGGCCAGCAGGGGGTCCAGGTCAAGCCGGGCCGCCAGCCGTTCGCGCTCCAGCCGCCCGCCTTCGCCCAAGCGCAACAGGCCATCCTGCAGCCAGGGTGGTGGGCAGTTCTTCAGCCACTGACGGCAGCGCAGCGCGGCTGCACGGCTCCAGCGGGCATGCGGGCCGTCGTCGGCATGCACCGTGGCATGAAACAGCCCGGCCGGGTTGCCGCTGGTGGCCTGTGCCGGCCCATGCAGCGCGTCGAACACCCGCACCGACAGGCCGGCTTGGTGAAGCGCACGCGCGCATGCCGCACCGGCCAGGCCAGCGCCCAGCACCACGGCCTCCTGGGCTCGGGCGGCCAGGGGGCGCAAGCCGACGGGCGGGGTCGGGCGGTGTCTCGGCACGAAGTGCGCCACGGTCATCTGCCCCTTGCCTCCGAAGCCGGGCTGCTTTGCTGGCGCGAAGCCGGCCGCGCGCAGGGCGCGGTGAACGTCCGCGGCCACGCTCCAGGTCGCTGCTGTGGCGCCGGGGCCGGCCAGGCGGGCCAGCGGCGCCAGGGCGCGTTCGCTCCACATGGCAGGGTTCAGGCGCGGCGCGAAGCCGTCAAGGAAGAAGGCATCCACCTCGGCTTGCCACTGGGGCAACACCTCCAGGATGTCCCCGAAGGCCAGCAGCAACTGCACACGGCCGCCTTCGAAATCCAGCCGGTGCCAGCCGGGCACGCGCGGCGGCCACTGCGCCTGCAAGGCCTGCGCCCAGGGAGCCAAGGGGCTGTGTGCGTGAGCTCGCGCCAGATCCTCGGGCGAGACCGGGTGCGCGTCGAGGCTGAGAAAGAAGAGGCGCTCACAGCGCTGCGGGTCACGGCGCCAGGCGTCGAAGGTGGCGAGGAAGTTGTTGCCCAGGCCGAAGCCGGTCTCCAGCACGGTGAAGCGCGGCCGCCTTTGCCAGCGTTCGGGCAGGCCGTTGCCGCGCAGGAACACGGCCTCGGCCTGCGCCAGCGCCCCGGCGCGGCTGGCGAACAGGTCGCCATAACGGGTGGAGCGTGGGTGGAGAGGGTCGCTCCAGTCGATCGGATCCTGCATGCAAGCATCTTCGCTCCCCCCGGAAAGCAGGGGTCGCGACGCTCGGAGCGCACGGATACTCCGACGCCTCACGAATTCGCAAGATCAACCATGCTCAAGCCCCTGCTGCTGACCGCGCTGCTTGCCGCGGCCTCCGCACAAGCCGCCACGCCGTACACCGCCACTCCGTTCGCTGTGCCCGGCGCCACGTCGGCCTTCCTTTACGACATCAACAACCACGGCGTGATGGTGGGCTACGCCAGCCAGCCTGGCAGCTCGCAGTCCTTCGTCTACAGCGGCGGCGCCTTCCAATGGTTGACCGGACCGGCCGGGGCGCTGAGCACGGTCGCTCTGGGCCTGTCGGACGGGGGCTGGGTGGTCGGTTCCTACAGCGACACCATGGTCGATGACGGCACCGGCACCATGGTGCTGGGTCCGAATCGCGGTTTTCTCTGGGACGGCAGCACTTACCAGACGATCGAGCTGGCCGGTTACACCGAGACGGTGGTGCGTGGCATTTCACCCGACGGACGCTACCTGACGGGCTATGCGGTGAACGGTTCGACCTACGACGCCTGGCTGATGGATCGCCAGGTCGGTGGCGTGACGGTCATCACCAGCGGCATTCTGGCGTTGGCCCAGGGCGTCCTGAACGACGGGACGGTGGTGGGCTCGCGCATCTGGCAGCCCGTGCCCTTGCAGCCTCCCCAGCGTGAGGCCTTCGTTTACCAGGGCGGAGACTACGGTGGCTTCCAACTGACCGGTCAGACCGACAGCCGTGCCCGTGCGCTGACCGACGACGGCATGTTGGGTGGATGGGTGCGCAACGGCGCCGACATCCAGGCCTTTTTCGGCACCAGCACCGACTACGCCCTCGTTCAGTGGGGGGGGATGGGTACGTACGCGGAGGGCATCAATAACGCGGGCGTCGGCGTGGGAGCCTACGTGGATGAGGCCGGCAATTGGCATGCACTCGTCTTCAACCCGGTGCCCGAACCCGCCACCTATGCCATGTTGCTCGGTGGCCTGGGCTTGCTGGGCGCGGTAGCGCGTCGTCGTCCGCATTGAGGCAGCGGCCGCTCGCCGGGCTGCGCGTCCTCAGCCTGGGGCTCAACCTGCCGGCACCCATGGCGGCGCATGGCGCACGCCAATTGGGTGCCCGGGTGCGCAAGCTGGAGCCGCCTTCAGGCGACCCCCTGGCGCTGTACGCGCCGGCCGCTTATGCCGAGTTGCACCAGGGCATCGCGGTGCGGCGCCTCGACTTGCAGCTGGCCCAGGGTCAGGCGCAACTGGCGCGCGAGCTGGCGAAGGCCGACGTGCTGCTGACATCTTTTCGGCCGCAAGCGCTGCGGCGTCTGGGCCTGGGGTGGCGCGCCCTGCACGCGGCCTATCCCTTGCTCTGGCAAGTGGCTGTGGAAGGCAGCCTGCAGGCGCCTGACGAGGCGGGACACGACCTCACGTACCAAGCGCTGCTTGGGCTGCTTAGCGAAGACCTACCGCCCAATCTCTGGGCAGACATGTGCGGCGCCCAGCAGGCCCTGACAGCCCTTCACCAAGTGCACATTGGGCGCCTGCGCGGCGAAACGCCGCGCTGCCTGCGCGTCGGCCTGGTCGACGCCCTGGCGCAGGCAGCTGCGCCGCACCGCTGGGGCCTGACAAGACCCGGTGGCCTGCTCGGCGGCCGCCACGCCGGTTACCAACTCCTGCCTTGCCGCGACGGGCGCGTTGCGCTGGCAGCGCTGGAACCCAAGTTCACCCTCGCCCTGGCGCGCTGCGCCGGCTTGGCTGAGCCAGTGAATTGGCTGACACCGCAACCCGCGCTGCGGCGCTGGCTGGCGCGGCATTCGGCCGCCGAACTGCAGGCCTTGGCCGCCGAGCACGACCTGCCGCTGGTGGTTTGTCCGTAGCGGCGCCGCCGGCTTGCCGAGGCAGCATGGCGGCATGAGCGCCGAGCCCGAAGCTGCCGACACCCCGCCCGCCGCGTCGGATGACGCACCCCTCGCCGTTGCGCCCGCAGCCGCGCCGCCGATCCAACTGCGCCCGCTCGGTTGGTCGGCGCCGCTGCGCTGGTTGCGTCTGGGTTTGCGTGACCTGCTGCGTGCGCCCTTCATCGGTTTGTTCTACGGCAGCGCCTTCATGGTCATGGGCTGGGCACTGATGAAGGTCTACGAGAACGCGCCCGCCTATGTGATGGCCTTGGCTGCCGGCTTCTTGCTCGTTGGACCGGCACTGTGCCTGGGGCTGTACCGCGTCAGTCAGCGTCTGGAACGCGGCGAGAGGCCTGACTTCGGCGACTCGCTGCTGGCCTTCGAGTCGCGCGTTGGCCCGCTGGCTCTCTTCGGCCTGGTGCTCCTGGTGCTGGAGATGATCTGGGGCCGTGCCGCCATGGTCATTTTCGCGGTCAGCTTTGACGGCATGCCTGACCTGAAGGGCTCGCTGCTGGCGCTCCTGAACCCGGAGAACGTCAGCTTCATCGTGGCCTATCTGGGCGTGGGTGCACTGTTCGCGGGGCTCATCTATGCGGTCAGCGTGGTCACCATGCCCATGCTGTTGGACCGACCGGTGGACGCCGTGACCGCAGCACTCACCAGCCTGCGCCTCGTGTTCACGCAGCCGGGCGTGATGCTGCTCTGGGGCGCGTTGCTCACCTTGCTGGTGGTGGCCGCCATGCTGCCCTGGTTCGCGGGCCTGATGGTCGTCGGGCCCTGGGTCGGCCACGCCAGTTGGCATGCCTATCGCGAGGCAGTGGTTTAGGGCCTCCTCAAATCCAGCGCGTCGGCGTCCATGAACCAGCGGCGGCTGTCCCCGACCTGGTTGTGCTGCGACTCGGCGCGGCTGCCCTGACGCTCGCGAATGCGGCCGTCGAGCCGGTTGCGCAGCAGGTGAGCCTGGGCGCCGCCGCGCAGCGAGATGCCGGCAGTGTTGATGAGCAGGTTGTCAGCGAACAGCGCCTCGACCGCGCGGTTGGCATCCAGCCCCGTGTCATTGCAATGCGCGACCACGTTGAACTGAACCACACCGCCGCGGTGCTCATGCGCCTGGCTGCGGGCATAGGGTGTGCCGGTGAGTCCACCGCCCAGGCTGATGCCGATGCGCGCGCCGGGCTCGTTGATGTTGCGCTCGCTGCAGATCACCAGGTTGTGTTCGATGCGACCGCCCTCGCCACCGCCCTTCATGTAAAGACCATAGCTGGTGGCTCGCGCATCGGGGCGGTGCACATGGCGCACCTCGTTGTCGCGTACCAGCCAATGACTGGCGCCGACGAGATCGAAGGGCGTCACCGGACGTTGGACAGGGCGCGCCTGGCTGTTCAGCAGGCTGTTGTGCTGAACGAGGCCGAGGTCGGGCCACTCACCGCGCAGGCCGTTGACCTTGATGTGGGCGTTGAAGTCGATCATGCGGTTGTTGCGGATGACCGTGCCCACCGCGGCGCCCATGACGTGGAAGGCGTGCTCGCAGTCCACTGGCAGCGCGCACACCCCTTGCAGCGTGAGGTTCTCCACCAGCCAATAGGGATGCACGATGGCAAGGGCTGCCTGGGCGTCCACCTCGATGTGCACGCTGCCAGTCTGGCGCGCGCGCAGCACGATGGGTTCGCCCGGGCGGCCACCGCTTTGCGTGCTGAGTTGCCGTGTCCAGCGATAGCGGCCGGGGGCGAGCTCGATGGTTTCACCCGCTTGCACACGGGCCAGCGCATCGCGCAGTTCGACCATCTGCGTCACGTGGTGTTGAGCGGGTGGGCCTGCCTGGGAGCTCGCAGCGCGCGCTGACTCGGACATGGCAGCCAGCGGTCGCCCGTCGGTGGCGTAGCGCTGGGGCCCCAGACCCGCGGGGCGCTGACCCTTGCCCAGGTCGGGCAGGGCTGAGGGGGGCGTTCTGGGCGGCGCCTGCAACCAAGCCGAGCCGCTGCCCAACGTCGGCAGGGCCAGCAGGGCGCTGGCGAGTGCGCTCGCCAGGCGTCCGAACGAAGGCATGCGGACGGCCGCAAGCCTTTGCGCCAGGATGGTCAACATGCCGGCGGCGCTCAGAGCGCGAGGGCGGCGCGCAGGCTGGCCTCGTTCAGGGCCTCGGGCTGATGGAAGTAGTAGCCCTGCGCATACTGCACACCCATCTCGCGCAGGCGATGCACGACGGCGCCTCGCTCCACAAACTCGGCCACCACCGGCAGGTCCAAGGCCTGGGCCATCTGCACCATCGAGGCCACCATGGCAGCGTTTGCCGCGTCAGCGTCCATGTCTCGCACGAAAGCGCCGTCGATCTTCAGGCGGTCGAAGGGCAGGCGCTTGAGGTAGGCGAAGGAGGCGAAGCCGGTGCCGAAGTCGTCCAGCGAGAAACGCACGCCGCGCGCCTTGAGCTGAACCATGAAGGCCTGCGCCTGGTCGAGGTTCACCACGGCCTCGCTTTCGGTGATCTCCAGGCAGAGCTTGTCGGGCGGGAAGTTCAGTTCGCGCAGCAGTGTGTCAATGCGATCGGCAAGCTGGGCGTCGCGCAGCACCTGCGCAGACAGGTTCACCGACACCTGGCGAACGCCGGCCAGCAATTCGGGCAGGCGCACCAATTGGCTGAGCGTCTCGCGAAGCATCCAGTGATCGATCTGCTCGATGAGCTGGTAGCGCGATGCATGCTGCAGGAACACGCCTGGGGGCACGATGCGCTGGTTGGGCTCGTCCCACAGCCGCACCAGCACCTCCATCAGCAGGCCGGGCTCGGCATCCTGCTGCAGCGGCACGATGCGTTGGAAGTAGACCCGTAGGTGCTGCTGCTGGATGGCATCCATCAAACGGTGCAGCCAGGCCACCGCCTCGCGTGGGTCGGCGTCGCCCACCAGGCTGCGGTGCAAGCGAACCTGCTGGCCGCCTTCAGCCCGAAGCAAGTAGCAGGCCTCATCGGCCTTGGCCATGACCTGGTCGAAGCTCAGGAACTCGCGTGCCAGCGGCACCACGGCGATGCGCGCATCGATCGGATAGGAACGCCCGTCCCACTGGAAATGGAAGCCCTCGAAGGCCTGCTTGAGCCGTTGCGCCAGGCGCAGCGCACCTTCGGCGCCTTCGGGCGTGAGCAGCGCATAGCGATCGCCACCCAGGCGCGCCAGGAACTCGGCTGGCGAGCTCAAGGCGGCGAGCAGGTCGGCGACCTGACGCAGCAGCTCGTCACCCGCGATGTAGCCGCAGCTGTCGTTGACGTTTCGGAAGCGCGCCAGATCGAGCATGAGCAGGCAGCCGGCTTCTCCGCTGTGGCAGCGTTCGAGCAGCCGCATCTGCACCTGGTTCTCCAGTGCGTCGCGGTTGTACAGCCGCGTCACGAAATCGTGCTTTGCCAGGTAGCTCAAGCGGTCCTGCATGAAGCGACGCTCGTTGATCTCCTCGCGCAGCTGGCGGTTGGCCTGCATCAGCTCCTGCGTGCGCTCGCGCACACGACCTTCCAGCTCGGCGTTCACCGTTTGCAGGGCACGCCACAGGCGACGGCGCTCCAGATGGTGTTGCACGCGGGCGCGCAGTTCGTCGGCGCGAACCGGCTTGCTCAGGTAGTCGGAACCGCCTGCAGCGAAACCCTCACCCACCTCGTCGGTCTTCGCGGTCACGAAGAGCACGGGCACCTCGGCCATGCCGGGCAGCTTGCGCAGGCGCCGGCAGGTCTCGAAGCCATCGATGCCGGGCATCATGACGTCGAGCAACACAAGATCCGGTGGGCGCCGCTGCACCAACTCCAACGCGCGCTCGCCACTGGTCGCGGCCATGAGCTCCAGCGCCTCCTGCCCTTCGAGCATGCTTACCAGCAGGTCGATGTTCTCCGGCGTGTCGTCAACGATCAGCAGGCTTGCAGTCATGGGTCAGAGGGACTCCAGAAACTCTTGCAAAAGGCGCTCGGCGGCAGACAGATCGTAGCGAGCCAGGCTGGCATCCAGCGCTTCGCGCAGCGCGGCTGGCACGAGGCCTGGCTTCGAGAGGCTCTGGCGCAACTCCCGAGCACGGCCCTGGCGGGCGAATTCGAGGGCTTGATGGAGTGCCTCCCGATCGATGTCGGCGCCTGCAAATGTCGCTTCCGGCTCGGACAGGGGAGGGGCGCCAGGCTCCGTCGACGGTGACAACCCGGCGGAGTTGTCCTCCTGGGCGCCGGCGTCGGCCGGCTCAAACTTCGCTCCGCCCAGTCGGGCCAGCGCACGCAGCACCTCGGCGAATCGGTAGGGCTTGCTGATGTACTCGGCAAAGCCCATGGCCAGGAAATGATCGCGGTTGTCGAGCAGGCTCGATGCGGTGACAGCCACCACCGGCCAGTTGCTACTTTGCGGCCGCTTGGTCAGGGCTTCGCGCAGCCCAGGGCCGTCCAGCACGGGCATGCGCATGTCGCTGAGCACGATGTCGAAGTCCCCACCTTCGGCCAGCTGCAGGGCTTCGCGTCCGTCGGCCGCAGAGGCCACTTCGCAGCCCAGGCCCTCCAGGAAGCTGCACAGGAACTGTCGGCTGTCGGGATCGTCTTCTGCCACCAGGACGCGGCAGCGGCTGTCGGCGCGCAAGCGCCAACGGCCGCTGTCGAAGTGATCGCCGGTGGGGGCGGCGCTGGTCTGGCTACGCCGCAGCGGAAGTTCCAGGCAGGCCTGCGTGCCCTGACCGGGCTGGCTCTCCAGCCACATCCGGCCGCCCATCGCTTCGCACAGCTTTCGCGACAACACAAGGCCGAGCCCCGTGCCGCCGCGCCGGGCGCCTTCGCTGCCCTGGCGGAACGGCTGGAAGAGCTGCGCCAGCTCTTCGGCGCCAATGCCAGGCCCCTGGTCGATCACGCGCAGATGCAGCCGCTCCTCGCGAAGCTCGCCCACCAGTCGCACCTGGCCTCTGTCCGGACTGAACTTCAGCGCGTTCGACAGCAGGTTGAGCACCACTTGGCCGAACTTACCGCGGTCTAGCAGCGCTGTCAGCGGCGCCTCGAAGTGGCGCTCCAGCAAGAGCGTCACCTGCCGCTCGGCGGCCCGTGCTTGCAGCAACTGCACGATTTCGCCCAGCTCGGCGTGAAGCTCTACCGGCTCCAGGCTAAATTGCAGTGCGCCGGCCTCGATCTTGGACAGGTCCAGCACCTCGCTGATCAGGCGCAGCAGGCGTTGGCCTGCGCGCCAGATGTTCTGCACCTGCTCGCGCGCTCGCTCGTGGAGCTTGACGTCCTCGGCCAGCAACTGGGCATAGCCGAGCACAGCGTTCAAAGGCGTACGGATCTCATGGCTGATGTTGGACAGGAACACCGACTTGGCCCGGTTGGCGTCTTCGGCGCGGTCGCGAGCCCGCGCCAGTTCGCTCTCCAGCGCCAGTCGCTCGCTGATGTCGGTCAGCACCAGGCCGAAGTAGCGCGCACGGCCCATCGGGTCTAGCAGGGCTGTGGCACCTGCCAGCAACTCCTCGCGTCGCCGGCCATGGCGGTCGAGCAGCGGCAGCATGCCGCTCCAGCCTTCGCCGGCCAGCAGTGAAGGCAGCACGACCTCTCGCACCAGGCGCCAGCCCTCGGCGTCCAGGTGTCGGCGCACATGACGCACACCGTTCCCTTCCGCGTTGGGCAGGTCCAGCCAGCGCTGCACGGTGGCATTGGCGTACACCACGCGCCCCCGCGGGGTGCACAGCACGAAGCCTTGCGCTGCGCTGTCGGCCAGCCAGCGGAAGCGGCGCAGGGCCTGTTCCCGCTGCCGCTGCTCGGTGATGTCCCAAGCCAGACCCAATACGCCCTGAAGGCCCCCGGGACCACCGCGCACCGGCACGCGCATTTGCGCCATCAGGAGGCGTCGCTGGTCAGCATGACGCCAGTGCGCCTCGCTGCGTAGAACACCTGACTGATCCAAGGCCATGCGGTCTTCGATCCGGGCCAGGGCCGTCGGCTCGGTGGGTGGCAGGTGCTCATGCACCTGCCCCAGGAGGGAGTCGGCGGATCGGCCGGTGAACTGCTCGAAGGCTTCGTTGACCACGAGCAGCCGCCCATCCGGTGCGCGCATCCACATCGGATCGGGAATGGCCTGTAGCAGGCCATAGCTAAGGCTTGTGCGACACCTGCCCAAGCGCGCAGGCGGGCGCAGGCCACCGATGCCGGCGGGCAGGTGTTGCATAAGCCCCGAGGGAGGAAACCGCGGCGAACGCCGCAGTGGTTGTTGGGCGCA
>JAFLDE010000118.1 GCA_017302655.1 Burkholderiales bacterium | reverse complement strand
TTTTGATCATTGCTTCTGTCATTTCTGCATTGCTTGGCGATTATGTAGAAGCCGCCGCCATCATGGCAATCGTTATCCTGAATGCAGTGCTAGGCATTGTGCAGGAACAACGCGCTGAACAGGCATTGGCTGCGCTCAAAAAACTTGCAGCCCCGGATGCGCAGGTAATACGTAATGGTGTACGAACTTCTGTACCATCCTACAACCTCGTACCTGGCGACATTGTCTTTTTGGAGGCAGGGAATTTTATTCCCGCCGACTTGCGACTACTCGAAGCGGTAAATCTGCGCGTGGAAGAAGCCTCACTGACGGGTGAATCGCTGCCTGTGCAAAAGAACGCAGTAACCGTGCTTGAGAAGAACGTACCGCTTGGCGACCGAAAAAATACGGCCTTCATGGGAACAGTTGTCAACTACGGCCGTGGACGTGGCGTAGTTACCAGCACGGGCATGCACACCCAGCTTGGCCTCATTGCCACCATGCTACAAAATGTGGAAACCGAAGAAACCCCGTTACAAAGAAGGCTCGACCAGCTCGGCAAGTCATTAAGCATTGGCTCGCTTATTTTGGTGGCTGTTGTATTTATCGTTGCGCTTTTTAATTACACTGAAATTGGCGGCCTGTTCTCCGCTCCCCTGGATTACCTCAAGGAATTCGCCGAAGAGATCACCGAAGTCTTCATCATTGCCATCAGCCTTGCGATCGCCGCCGTGCCGGAAGGCCTGCCCGCCGTTGTGACCATTTCCCTCGCGCTCGGGATGCGCGAAATGGTGCAGCGTCACGCGCTCATCCGCAAGCTGTCATCGGTGGAAACACTTGGCTCCGCCACAACAATTTGTTCCGACAAAACCGGCACATTGACCCAAAACGAGATGACCGTCACCCGTGTATGGGCGGACGACCAATTCGTCCATGTGACGGGGACAGGATACGCTCCCATCGGTGAGTTTCAAGTGGATGGCAAAAAGGTGGAAGTTGCCAAGTACCCAGCCATTCTTTCGACTCTCTGGCTTGGCTTATTGAATAACGATTCGACGATTGAATCCACTGGCGAGAACGAATCCTCCAAAACGTACCGCATCGTTGGCGACCCGACAGAGGGTGCTCTGCTAGTGGCAGCTGCCAAAGCTGGAGCAGTTCATGTCGAGATCGATGAAGCTTATCCACGCGAGAACGAAGTGCCCTTCGACTCGGAACGCAAGCGCATGATCACCATCCACGATGTGCGCGACCCGAAGTCCGAGGATCTGTCTCCGTTCAAAGACGAAAAACACAAGGACTGGGATGTGATCGTCGTCAAAGGTGCGCCTGATATCGTGCTTGAACTGTGCACCAAATATCAGGGCATGGACGACCAACCCCGCGAAATGACAAAGGAAGCGAAGGAACGTATCCTCGCCGCAAATGATACGATGACCAAAGACGCCCTGCGCGTACTTGGTTTCGCCTATCGTTTGGACAAGGATGTCCCCAACAACGCGGAAGACCTCAAGACCCACGAACTCGAAAAGGACCTGGTCTTTGTCGGTCTGTTGGGCATGATCGACCCGCCGCGCACCGAAGTAAAACCTGCGCTCGAAAGAGCGCGCCACGCGGGCATCCGCACCGTGATGATCACAGGCGATTTCCCGAATACTGCCAAAGCCATTGCTGAGTCAATTGGTTTGCTGCGCCCCGGCAAAAAGGTAATGACCGGCGCTGAACTCGATAAGATCGATGATACCGAACTCAAGAACATCATCGAAGATACAGACGTATTCGCCCGCGTTTCCCCCGAACATAAAATGCGCATCGTGGACGCCTTGCAGGCCAACGATGAGATCGTCGCCATGACAGGTGACGGCGTGAACGATGCCCCCGCCATCAAACGCGCGGATATCGGCGTATCGATGGGCATCACAGGCACAGACGTTGCCAAAGAAACTGCGGACATGGTTCTCACAGACGACAACTATGCCAGCATCGTCTCGGCGGTGGAGCAGGGTCGCATCATCTACAGCAACATCCGCAAGTTCGTGTTCTTCCTGCTCTCGTCCAACGTGGCAGAGATCATGATCATCTTCCTCGCGACCCTGGCAGGCTTGCCCGCGCCGCTGACCGCGATCCAATTGCTTTGGCTTAACCTCATCACAGACGGCGCACCCGCCTTGGCACTCGCCATGGAAAAGGGTGATCCCGACATCATGGATCAGAAGCCGCGTGGGACTCTAGCAACGCAGTGCGCACACGAACGGTGGGCGCGCTGCGCCATGGCAGTCGCTCCCGACGAACTCAGCGACTCACCAGCACCGACTCCAGCGCCCCCTCCTCGCGCAGGCGCTGCGCGATGCGCTGCGCCAGTTCGCGGTCGGCCAGGGGGCCGAGCTGCACGCGGTGCAGGCCGCGGTCGCGGAAGAGCGTGAACTTGGGGGCCATGTCGGGGAAGCGTTGGCCGAGTTCGGCGATCAGCGCTTCGGCACCGGCCCGCGCGCGAAAGGCGCCAAGCTGCAGCCAGAGCCCGCGCGTGGCGGCGCGCACCTCGGGTTCGGCCGGCAGCACCTCCTGAGGCGCTGGGGCGCGCAGGTCTTGCGTGGACGGCACCGGCACCGCGCCTTGGGCGGCGGCAGGGGGCGTGAGGGCTTCGGCCGGCGGCAGCGCCAGGCCGGCGCGGATTTCGTCGAAGGTGATGCGCTCCACCTCCACCGGCGCCACGCCGCGCAGCAGGTCGAGCTTGAGCGCGGCCGTGTAGCTCAGGTCGATGACGCGGCCGCGGGCGAAGGGGCCGCGGTCGTTCACGCGCACGATCACCTCGCGCCCGTTGGCCGGGTTGCGCACGCGGGCGTAGCTGGGCAGCGGCATCAGCTTGTGCGCGGCGCTCATGGCGTACATGTTGTAGGTCTCGCCATTGGCCGTGGGGCGGCCGTGGAACTTGCGGCCGTACCAGCTGGCCAGGCCGCGCTCCTTGAAGGGCTCATCGTGCGCGATGGGCTCGAAGCGCTGACCGTCGATTTCGTAGGGCTTGTTCGGACCCCCCAGGCGGATGGGCTCGATGCGCGGCACAGGGTCGGGCGTGAGCAAGAGGTCCGGCGGCGGCACCGCCTCGGGGCCGTCGCGCTCGAACGCCGGCGGCCCGGGCGGCAGGCGCTTGGGGCTGCTGCAGGCGCCGAGCAGCAGCAAGACGGTCAGCAGGACGGGTAAGGCGGCGCGCATGGGCGCGAACCTTAGCCCGGATTTGGCAGCGGAGATGATGGCGGCCATGCGCCTCTCTCCCGCCCTCTTTCGCATCCATCGCTGGCTGGCCTGGCTGGTCGGCCTGCAGGTGCTGGCCTGGATGCTCAGCGGCCTGCTGTTCGCCTGGCTGCCCTTCCAGCCCTGGGTGAAGGGCCACGAGGTGGCGCATGCGCCGAAGTTGGTGCTGCCGCCGGACTGGGCCGCGCGCAGCAGCCAGGCCCTGGCCGCCATGGGCGCCGAAGCCGCCCCCGAGCAACTGCAGGCGGTGATGACCGCGCAGGGCCCTGCGCTGAAGCTGGGCCCCGCGCGCTGGATGCGCCTGGACGGCCAGCCCTGGCGCGAACCGCAGGCCGACGAGGTGGCCGCCTTCGCGCGCCAGCTCTACCGGGGCGAGGGCGCCTTCCAGGGCGTGCAGCGCCTGGCCGAGGTGCCCGCGCAGCTGGGCATCGTGAAGGAGCTGGCCGGGCGGCGCGACGTCTGGCAGGTGCGCTTCGACGACGGCCTGCACACCCGCCTCTACTTCCACGGCGCCAGCGGCGAGTACCTCACCGTGCGCACCCGCGCCTGGGTGTGGTTCGACTTCTTCTGGCGCCTGCACATCCTCGACATCGCCGACGGCGAGGACTTCAACGGCACCCTGCTGCGCGTGGCCACCCTGGCCTTCTTCGGGCTCACGGTGGCGGGCCTGCTGCTGTCGCTGCTGGCCATCCGCCGGGCCGCCCGTAGGATGGCGCGATGAGCGAATACGTCCTGCCTCCCCCGCCCCAGGCCAGCGTGAGCGTGCTGGGCCGACCCGAGCGCTACGCGGTGCGCCGCATCTACTGCGTGGGCCAGAACTACGCCGAGCACTCGCGCGAGATGGGTTCCGACCCGCAGAAGGTGCCCCCGTTCTTCTTTGCGAAGCCGGCCGACGCCGTGTTCGAACCCGCCTTGCAAGGCGCCATGCCCTTCCCTGGCATGACCGACAACCTGCACCACGAGGTGGAGTGGGTGGTGGCGCTGGGCCAGCCGCTGTACCAGGCCACGCCGGCCGCGTGCGCCGCGGCCGTGTGGGGCCACACCGTGGGCCTGGACCTGACGCGGCGCGACCTGCAGGCCGCCGCCAAGGCCGGCGGCAAGCCCTGGGACATGAGCAAGGGCTTTGACCACTCCGCCGTGCTGGCGCCGCTGCAGCCGCTGGAGGGCCCGCTTCCCACGGCCGGCGCCATCGCGCTCAGCGTCAACGGCGAAGCGCGCCAGCAGGGCGACCTGTCCGACCTCATCTGGCCGGTGCCCGAACTGCTGGCGCGCCTGAGCCAGTACGTGGCCCTGCAGCCGGGCGACCTCGTGTTCACCGGCACGCCGGCCGGCGTGGGCCCGCTGCGACCGGGCGACGTGGTGCTAGCCAGCATCGACGGCCTGCCGCCGCTGCGCCTGGAGCTGGCGCGTGTTTGAGCACAACGAGACGCTGGAGGAAGCCCGCGCGCGCAACATCATCGAAGCGCTGCGCGAGGACATCGGCGTGGCCGACTGGACGGCGCGCCTTACCCCCGCCCACCAGCGCGTGCGCGCCCAGCTGCGCGTGCGGGAAAGCGCCGTGTGCTGCGGCCAGCCCTGGTTCAACGGCGTGTTCGCCGCGCTCGACCCCACGGCCCGCTTGGATTGGCAGGTGGCCGAAGGCGCCGACATGGCGGCCGACACCGTCATCCTGGACATCGAGGCCGACGGCCGCGCCCTGCTCAGCGCCGAGCGTTCGGCCATGAACTTCCTGCAGATGCTGAGTGCCGTGGCCACGCTCACGCGCCAGCATGTGCAGGCCATCGAAGGCGCCAGCCCCAACCCGCGCGGCTGCCGCATCCTGGACACGCGCAAGACCCTGCCCGGCCTGCGCCAGGCGCAGAAGTACGCGGTGCGCGTGGGCGGCGGCGCCAACCAGCGCATGGCCCTGTGGGACGGCATCCTCATCAAGGAAAACCACATCGCCGCCGCCGGCGGCGTGCGCGCCGCCCTGGCTGCGGCGCAGGCCCTGCAGGCCGGCGTGGGCATCCAGATCGAGGTCGAAACCCTGGCGCAGCTGGAAGAAGCGCTGGCCGCCGGCGCCACCAGCGTGCTGCTCGACAACTTCACGCTGGACGCCATGGCCGAGGCCGTGCGCCGGACCGCCGGCCGCGCCCTGCTGGAAGCCAGCGGCGGCATCACCCTGGACGGCCTGCGCGCCATCGCCGCCACCGGCGTGGACCGCATCAGCATCGGCAAGCTGACGAAAGACGTGCGCGCGACCGATTACTCGCTGCGGGTGCTCGGGCCGGTTGGCTAGCAGCGGTCGTTCGTCTGTGGCAGCAGTCGACCCGGAGCGGCCGTAGCAGGCGCCGACCCGAGCAGCCGCAGTGCAGCGGTTGCTGCCAGGCGACTCGGGTTGGCGAACTCACGCAACCTAGCACCAAGCGGCCGCTGGTTCTGGCAATCGCAAATGTGGATGTTTGCTGGCTACGAGTTGCTCCGCACCTGGATCGAGCGCGCCAAGGACGTCAGCAAATTGGCGTCGAACGGCGGGCTGCGGCGACGTCGCGCGCTAACAATCGCTTTTCAGAAGAATCGCGTTGGCGATCTGTTGCCGGAGGCTAGCTAGCCGTCAACGAGTGCCGTGCGTGACAGCAGGGGGTGAACTGTGGCGGCAGACTTTCCGATCGTGGACGGGAAACGGCGCATCAGCATGGCGTCGAAGGCTGTGCTGGAGGCGTTCAGGCCCGGCAACTGGGTGATCGACGACCTCGGCGGCCAAAACGACTTCGGCTTCGATTTCCAGGTGTACGTCGACGTCGATGGCGGCGTTCAGCACACCTTTTTCATCCAGCTCAAAGGGACCGAGAAGCTTGATCTGGTGAACGACGGGCAGGAAATTGCTTTCCGGATGAAACGCCGGACCTTGAATCTGTTTGCCAACACGCCGGAAGACGTCATGCTGGCTGTCGCTGAGGTCAAGCTCAGCCCGTCAGGGAAAGCTGTTCCGGCCCAGAGCACGATTCACTGGGCGTGGATCTCCGATCAGCTCCGCGTGAAGCGTGGCGGCCCCTATGAGGTCGACCTCTCCGACACCGAGACGCAGACCGTGCACCTGGCCATCGGCCAGCTCCTCCATGAGGACCTTTGCATCGAGCCTCACCTACAGGCAAGGCTGCAACTCTTGAAGACGGCAGCGAGCTTGGAAGAGATCCTGCGGCAGAACAAGCGCATTGGCGGTTCGAGTCGGCAGCCAGCGCTAGGTCGGCTGCTTAGCGCAGCACAAGCTCGCCCCGATGAACTCGCCACGTTCGTCCTCGGCATCGAATCGGGCGGTACCGGTGCTTGGCCGCCTGAAGCTCTTGAGATCAGGACGATGCTGCGAGCGGGCAGCACAGCTCAGGCAGAACAGGCCCTGGCCAAGCTCGGTGAGACAGGATTTGGCTCAACGCCGTTCCTCCGGGCGTTGTTCATCAGCCAGAAAGCCAAGACGCTGATGCAACGGGGCCGGCAAGACGAGGCGATCGCTCTGTTTGAAGAGGCTTACTCGATCGATGCCACCGAGGAAAACCTTCTCCCGCTGGCCGAACTGAGGATCCTGCAAGCCGTGGATCGAAACGACATAGACGCAGTTCGAGGCACCTTGGCGCTGCTGTCGGATGCCGAATCTGGGGACGGCTTGTCGCTCCGCGTTCGAGGGTATGTCTCGATTCGGGAGTTCGACGAAGCCGAACGCTGCCTGCAGCGAATCGCTGACCGCAAGCAGACGCTGGCCAGGGTGGTGGTGCTGGCCGGGAGGCGCAAGTTTGACGAGTTGATTGAATTGGCGGTGGCCGCCGAGCTCGACGCCGAATTGTCGAGAGCGGACTTGACCAGCGTGCAACTGGTTGCTGCACGCGCGACGTGGAGTGGTGCAACGGAAAACGTCACCCTGCTCAACGAGCTGAACGAGCTGCCTTTGTCTGGCGCGATCGGGACCGATCTAGATCTCGCTGAGAAGGCCTGGTCCATGGCGCAACGGTGCCTTAATGGGCTACGTGAAGCCGGATGGCCACCGAACACCGATGTGCTGGCACCGGTCTTGTGCGGAGCGGCGGGCCTGCTAGGCAAGGAAGGCGAAGCGATACGGCTTCTCGGAGACGCCCCCGCGGCGCGGCCCGAGTACATCGATCTCCAGCGCAACTTTGAGCTGCTAGCCATCGGCGCTGATGAGACCGAGCTGGCCCTCGCTGCAAATCGTAGGCAGCCAAATCAACTTGAGGTCCTGGTCCGACGAACGAGCCTCCTTTTCGAGCTTCGTCGTTTCGACGAGTGCCACGCCATGGCGCTCAAGGTTGCCCGCTGGGAGGGCGAACAGCACAAGAACAGCCCTCTGGCGTTGAGTATCGGCTTCGCTGCTGCCCACAAAGCTGGGCGACACGCCGAAGCCCGGGAGATTCGTGAAGCGCTGGAAGCGCAGCCGGAGTGGGCCCCCTTCGTCCCGTTTGCCGAGTTCGTCCGCAGGGGAGCCTTGGGGATCACCGAGCCCCCACCAATAGACGCGTTGCGAGAAGGACTTCGAGACCATCCTGACGCCTGGTTGCTGGCCTCAAACCTCTTTCTGAACCTGAACGTCAACGAACCTGAGCCGGCGCGGGAGGCCGTAGAGCTCGCCAAGAAACTCAAGAGCCGTGCGCTGCTGTCACTCAACGACACGCAGAGACTCGTGGCGGCCCATTCAACACTCACCCAATGGCATGAGGCTGCCAGCGTAGCGGCGGATGGCCTCGCGCGTTTCAAGGGTGACGAGCGGCTGCTTGCGACTGCAGCCGTGGCCGAAGAAATGATGGGGCACACGGGCAAGGCCATCCAGATGCTCGAAACGGTGCTCGAGGCAGGGACCAGCCGCATCCCGACCGTCCACAACTTCATGGGACTTGCGTTCCGATTGGGACGCACGGACTCTGTACGCAAGGCCATCGATCGCTTGCTTGAACTCGAGTCAGGCCCCAAGGAACGGTTGGAACTATTGCGGCTCAGCGCGCTGGTCTATTTCAAGCAAGGCGAGCACGCGAAGGCCCAAGAAACCGCCAGGGGCTTGGGCGACTTGGTAGATCAGGACGACGAGGAAGAAACGGGCACTCTCATCAACCTGGTGATGGCGGTCACCATTACTGGGCCGAAGCCCGACGACCGGTTCATCGAGTGGGCGAAGGCGCGAACCGACAAATTCTGCTCGCGGTGGCCTGAGTCACGCTTCTTCAGGCGCCTGTCATTGCCTGAGCACGGCCTCAAAGAGATCGACGACTTGCACGATGTCTTCGATTCGATCGGCGGCAATTCGAGAGAGCGGTTGGCGGGCTTTGAAGCCAGAGAGCGCCAGGTCAAGGCGGGCGAGTTACCAGTTCCGTTCATCGTGCGCCCTGGCTTCGTCTTCCACTACATCGGGGACCCGTTCACGCTCTGGGAGGCCGCCAAGACCTCGCGCTACGGCGACCACCAATTCCATCTGCTCATTCAGTCGCAAGTCCAAGAGGAAAGGAGCCCAGACGCGACGCGCGACGTCCCTTTGCTAGACCTGACCGCGCTGCTGGTTGTCGACTCACTGGGATTGCTCGACGCGCTGTTCTCAGTCTTCAAGAAGATCGCCATCTCCAGGGTGACTGTCGGGTACATCAGCCAGCAGGCAAATGGCGTCCTTGCCAGTGGCGTCGGTGCCGAGACAGCCGCACGAATCCTCAAGTATGTGAACCGCTGGGTGACCAAGATTGATCAGCCTGGTACCTCAAGCGCGCCGAAGGATGAAGAGCTCACGCCCTTGCATGTGATGCGCGAGTACGTTGAGCTTGCCAAGGAAAAGATCTACCTGGCGTATTGCGACGACGCGATCCTCAGAGCCATGATCCATTCGGACGATGCGGCTGTGCGGTTCTGCACTTCGCTGGAGACCATGGAAATCCTAGACAACCGAGGTGCACTAGAGCCGTCCGAGGTGAGCCTCAAGTTGGCGGCCCTTGTCGACTGGCACGTCGGAATCTCCGTCGGCGATCGATACCTGATCGCATCGTTGGATGGCGCGACGCCCGCTGGATTTACCGGCGGCGCCGCCCAACTCCACGAGTGCTTCATGGGCCACAAGCCGTTCATCACCTTGGTGCGGGCCGTCTGGGACAGCGCCAGGTCCACGAACGTTTTGGTCGGACACATGGGGAGTCTCCTGCGCTCGATGATGCTCAGCGAAGAGACAAAGACGGACGCAGTGGCGGCGGTCTTGGCCTGCTGGTTCGGTCGCGTCCGCCTTCTCCAGCAGAACGATGGCCTGGGCTGGATGCTGATTTGCTATCCGGTATTGCTCGCGATTCAGGGCCTGCCGCGGGATGCAGGCAGCAGGCTCGTCTCGATCCTCCAACAGGCCGTGCAGATCTGTGTGGGAGAGCGCGCGATGAACCAGGACATCGAGAAAGAGGTGGTTCGGGAACTCGGAACCATCGTTGGCCGGATCGCGCACAACCTCCCGCGTGTTGGCAGCGAGTTCCTGGCGACCCTTCAGGTTGCCCTTCCAGCCAAGACTGTCGCTGGCGACATCTTTTCAGCCGCGTACACGGGGGGGTACGTACAGGCATCCGCCTCGGATAAGAATTGATTCAGATTCGCCCACGGAATGTCGGGTAACGGACTCTGCGGTCTCTCGGCCCCTTTCCCATAAATGACTCAGGTCAGCCTTAACCGGGTACCCACCGAAGAAGCCCGAGTACCCGTTTCTGGCCGAGTGCCGCACGCCGGCTCTCGGAGCCGCTCGCCCGAAACCAGCCGCTCAGGCCGCTAGCCTGAGCGCTCGCTCGGGCCATGAAGTTGGCCCGAGTCAGGTTGGCGCTGGTGAGTAACGGGCTGCGTGCTCCAGTGAGCGTAAAGGCTGCTCCAAGCCCGATGGGCCAAAAAGTCAGCGGTTCAGCCGCAGGCTGAGCAGGGCCGAGCGGCCGGCGTTGGGCTCGAAGAAGCGCTGGTTCGACTCGCCCACGATGACGCTGCCGGTCACGCGGCGGTCGAGCAGGTTGTCCAGGCGCAGCAGCCACTCCCACATGCCTGAACGACTGCCCGAACGCCCTCCCGCACGCCCCCCCAGGCGCAGGCTCAGGAGCCCGTGCCCAGCGGCGAAGTCGCTGTTGGCGTCGTTGACGGGC
>JAFLDE010000117.1 GCA_017302655.1 Burkholderiales bacterium | reverse complement strand
AACTGCTCGCGAAGGTCCGCCGCCTGCTCGGCCGGCACGTAGGCGCAGCCGCTCACGCGCCACGGCAGGCCGGCGGGCTCGACGTGCACGGCGCTGAACTTCAGCTCGGGCTGCTGGCTGTCGGGGCAGCGCGCGCCGTTCGTCAGCACGTTGACGCCCTCGCGCAAGAACTCGCTGCCCCAGTGCATGGGCAGGTCCGCACAGCCAGGAGCAACGCCCGCGTCCAGGCGCAGCGGCAGCACGAGGCTGCCGCGTGCGCTGCTCACGCGCAGCAGCTCGCTCTCGGCCAGGCGGCGCCTCGCGGCATCGCTGGGGTGCAGCCGGATGGCCGGCCTGCCCTCGTGTGCGAACAGGCCCGGCACGCTGCCGCTGCGGCTCATGCCATGCCACTGGTCGCGCAGGCGGCTGGTGGTGAGCTGGAAAGGCCTCGCGGCGCTGGCGCGCTCGGCCGTGGGCTTGTAGGGGCTGGCGATGAAGCGTGCCTTGCCCGAGGACGTGGGGAAGCGCCCGTCGCCGTAGAGCCGGGCGGTGGGGCCGTTCACGTAGGGCCATTGCTGAGGACCTTCGCGCTCCAGCAGGCCGTAGCTGAGCCCGGTGATGTCGAGGTCGCGCCCGCGCGTGGTGGCGCGGTGCTCGTTCCAGATCGACTCGGCGTCATCGCCCGGCGTGAAGAGCGGGCGGCGGCCGGGGCGCAGTTCGGCGTCCAGCCGCACCGCGATGTCGCGCACGATCTGCCAGTCTGCGCGCGCCTCGCCTGGCGGCGGCACGGCAGCGCGCACGCGGCTGATGCGGCGCTCGCTGTTCGTCACCGTGCCTTCCTTCTCGCCCCAGGTGGCGGCGGGCAGCAGCAGGTCGGCGTACTCGGCGGTGGCGGTGCGATCAAAGGCCTCCTGCAGGATGACGAACTCGCAGGCGTTCAGGGCCTCGCGCACCAGGGCCTGGTCGGGCAGGGACTGCAGCGGGTTGGTGCAGGCAATCCACAGGGCCTTGATCTCGCCGCGCGCAGCGGCCTCGAACAAGGCCACGGCGGTGTGTCCGGGGCCGGGCAACAGCTCCTCGGCGTCCAAGCCCCAGAGCGCAGCCACCTCGGCACGGTGCAGCACGTCCTTGGGGTCGCGGTGGCCGGGCAGCAGGCTGGCCATGCCGCCGCTCTCGCGCCCGCCCATGGCGTTGGGCTGGCCGGTGAGCGAGAAAGGCCCCGCGCCGGGCTTGCCGATCTGGCCGGTGGCCAGGTGCAGGTTGATGAGGCTGGTGTTCTTCGCCGTGCCGCTGGCGCTTTGGTTCAGGCCCTGGCAATACAGGCTTAGGCTGCTCGGTGCGGTGGCGAACCACTCGGCCGCCGTCCACAGGTCCGCCTCCTTCAGGCCACAGACCTGGGCGGCGCGCGCCGGCGTCCAGTCGCGCACCAGGTCTTTCAGGGCCGCGAAGCCCTCGGTGTGCTCGCGCATGAAGTCGGCGTCCAGCCAGCCGCTCCAGATGCAGGCGTGCAGCAGGCCGTGCATCAGCGCCACGTCGGTGCCGGGTTGCAGTTGCAGGTGCAGGTCGGCGAGCTCGGCGGTCTCGGTACGCCGCGGGTCGATCACGATGAGCTTCTGCCCCGGCCGCTTGGCGCGGCCGGCCTCCAGGCGGCGGAACAGCACCGGGTGCGCCCAGGCGGGGTTGGCGCCGCTCACCAGGATGCAGTCGGCGATCTCGACGTCCTCGTAGGAGCAAGGCGGCGCGTCGGCGCCCAGACTCTGCTTGTAGCCGACCACCGCCGAGCTCATGCACAGGCGCGAGTTGGAGTCGATGTGCGGCGTCTTCAGCACCCCGCGCGCCAGCTTGTTGAAGGCGCAGTAGTCCTCGGTGAGCAATTGGCCGGAGATGTAGAAGCCGATGGCTTGCGGGCCATGCTGGCGGTGGATGCGCACCAGCTCGTTCACCACGCGATCGTTCGCCTGTTCCCAGCTCAGCACGCCTTGGCGGTCGCGCGGCTGCAGCAGGCGCTGCGTCTGCAGCACCACCGGTCGCGCGGTCTGCGCCAGTTGCGTGCCCTTGGTGCACAGGCGGCCGAAGTTGGCCGGGTGCTCGGGGTCGCCGCGCACGCCGGTGATCTGCATGCCGTCGTGTTCGATGAGCACGCCACAGCCCACACCGCAGTAGGGGCAGGTGGACTGGGTTTCGGCCATTTCTTCAAGCCGCTTGGTGAATGCGAACTTGCCCGTGCAAGCAGGGGCCCGCCTTGGGGGGGAGCAGGTCGATGGCGTGGCTGGCCAGCTCTTCTGCGCACAGATAGACCGCGCCGTCTTCAAGCTTCACGCGGAAGCGCGGCGTGCTGCCCACATCGGGCGCGGCGGCCTCGCCGGTGTCCAGGCCGATCGTCCAGTTGTGGAGCGGGCAGGCCACGGCCTTGCCGAACACGATGCCCTGGCTGAGCGGGCCGCCCTTGTGCGGGCAGCGGTCGAGCAGGGCGAAGACTTCGTCCTGTTCGGTGCGGAACAGGGCGACGGGCATGCCGGTGTCACGTTGCACTCGCCTGGCGCCGAGGACTGGGATGTCTTCGACGCGGCAGATCAATTTCCAGTCGTTCATGGATGTTCTTCCTTGGGAGAGCCCGCAGGGGCTGTCCACCCCTGCACCCGGACCCCCTTTCTTTGGTCGCGCCCAAAGAAAGGGGGGAAAGAAATGCGCTTGGAATACCCAGGCGTTGCTTGGTCTGCCTTCGACCGTCGCTTGAGTGCCCCTGCGAAGACCTGCCCGCCGGTCGGCCCGAGTACGGGCCGAGCCAGGTCCACGGCGGCAGCGAGGACTGCGGGCGCCACTGGGGGCGCGAAGAACTCAGTGCCACGAGCCCAACGTGCCATGCCCCGTCTCTCCGCTTCGTCCATCACCGCTGGGCCGTGGCCTGCCACCTTGTTGAGTCCGGGCCGTATTCCGGCCCGGCGGTTAGCGCCTCGGTCGGCGGGTTGCTTCCTGGGCTGATGGCAGTCTGAGCGATGCACCGCTTGGCCCGACGCCCCGAGGGCGAGGGCGAGGGCCGCATTCGAGCGCATTTCTTTTCCCCCCTTTTCTTTGGGCGCGACCAAAGAAAAGGGGGTCGGGGTCTGGGGTTGAAGACCCCAGATTCGGGCTGCACCGCAAGCCACCCAGCTCATGCCGAAGACACCGGCGTGAACTGGCGAACGTCCACTTTCGCCGCCTCGAACTCGAACCAAGGATCCGGCTCCCCGTCGAGCGCGAACTGCAACTGCGCCCACAGCGCCTTGCGGCCCTCCACATCCTCGAGGATCCTCTTCTTCACATGGTCGAGCCCGACGCGCCCCACGTAGTGCACGGTCCGCTCCAGGTACCAGCCCTCCAGCCGGTACAGCTGCAGGAAGGCACCGCTCACCTCCAGCACCTCCTCGGGCGTCTTCAGCTTGCACAGGAACTGCGCCACCTCGGTCTTGATGCCGCCGTTGCCGGCGACGTAGATCTCCCAGCCCGAGTCCACACCGATCACACCGACGTCCTTGATGCCCGCCTCCGCGCAATTGCGCGGGCAGCCGCTCACGGCGATCTTGACCTTGTGCGGCGCGTACATGCGCCACAGCGCGCGTTCGAGGTCCTTGCCCATCTGCGTGCTGTCCTGCGTGCCGAAGCGGCACCACTCCGAACCCACGCAGGTCTTCACCGTGCGCAGGGCCTTGGCGTAGGCGTGGCCGCTGGGCATGCCGATGTCCTTCCACACGCCCACGAGGTCCTCCTTCTTCACGCCCAGCAGGTCAATGCGCTGGCCGCCGGTCACCTTCACGGTCGGGATCCGGTACTTGTCCACCGCGTCGGCGATGCGGCGCAGCTCCGAGCTCGTCGTCTCACCGCCCCACATGCGCGGGATCACGCTGTAGGTGCCGTCCTTCTGGATGTTGGCGTGGCTGCGCTCGTTGATGTAGCGGCTTTGCGGGTCGTCCTGCGCCTCCTTGGGCCAGGTGCTGATGAGGTAGTAGTTGACCGCCGGGCGGCAGGTGGCGCAGCCATTGGGGGTGCGCCAGTCCAGGGCCTGGAACACCTCCTCCTTGGTCAGCAGGTGGCCGTTCTTGATGGCATCGCGCACGTCCTGGTGGCTGGCGTCGGTGCAGCCGCAGATCGCCTTCTTTTTCGGCGCGGCCGAGTAGTCGCCGCCGGCGGTGAACATGATCAGCTGCTCCACCAGACCGGTGCAGGAACCGCAGCTGGCGCTGGCCTTGGTGTGCTTGCGCACCTCGTCGAGCGTGAACAGGCCCTTGTCCTTGATGGCCTTGCAGATCGCGCCCTTGCTCACGCCGTTGCAGCCGCAGACCTCGTCGCTGTCCGCCATCGCCGCGGCGCGGTTCTGGCCCTGGTGGCCCACGTCGCCGATGTTGCTGCCGGCCTCGCCGAACATCAGCTTGTCGCGGATGTCGGCCACCGAGCGCCCTTCGCGCAGCAGCTTGAAGTACCAGCCGCCGTCCACCGTGTCGCCGTACAGGCATGCGCCCACCAGCTTGTCGTCCTTGATGACCAGCTTCTTGTAGACGCCCGAGAAAGGATCGCTCATCACGATCTCCTCGCTGCCCTCTCCGCCCATGAAGTCGCCGGCCGAGAACAGGTCGATGCCGGTGACCTTGAGCTTGGTGCTGGTCTGCGAGCCCGTGTAGCCGCGCAGTCCGAACTGCGCCAGCTGCAGGGCCGCCACCTTGGCCTGGTCGAACAGCGGCGCCACCAGCCCGTAGGCCACGCCGCGGTGCGCCGCGCATTCGCCCACCGCGTAGATGCGCGGGTCGGTCACCGTCTGCAGCGTGTCGTTCACCACGATGCCGCGCTGGCAGTGCAGGCCGGCGGCCTGCGCCAGCTGCGTGTTGGGGCGAATGCCGGCGGCCATCACCACCAGGTCGGCGGGCAGCTCGCCGCCGTCCGCCAATTTCACCGCCACCACCCGCCCGCGCATGCCCGCGTACTTGCTGCCCACCAGCGCCTGGGTCTGCGCGCCCAGGCGGAACTGCAGGCCGCGCGCTTCGAGCTGGCGCTGCAGCAACTCGCCCGCCGCCCGGTCGAGCTGGCGCTCCATCAGCCATTCGCCCAGGTGCACCACGGTCACCTTCATGCCGCGCGAGAGCAAGCCGTTGGCCGCCTCCAGCCCGAGCAGGCCGCCGCCGATGACCACCGCCTGCGGATAGCGCGCGGCGGCGTCGATCATGGCCTGCGTGTCGGCAATGTCGCGGTAGCAGACCACGCCCTCCAGGTCCGTGCCCGGCATGGGCGGCACGAAGGGCAGGCTGCCGGTGGCCAGCAGCAGACGGTCGTAAGGCGCGCTCAGGCCATGCTCGGTGATGACGCGGCGGCGCACCCGGTCGATGTGGTCCACCTTCTGCCCGGTGTGCAGGGTGATGCCCTGCTCGGCGTACCAGCTGAGCGGGTTGAGCACGATCTCGTCGAGCGTCTGCTCGCCGGCCAGCACCGGGCTGAGCAGGATGCGGTTGTAGTTCGGGTGCGGCTCGGCGCCGAACACGGTGATGTCGTAGAGGTCCGGGGCGATCTTCAGCAGCTCTTCCAGCGTGCGCACGCCGGCCATGCCGTTGCCCACCAGGACCAGCTTCATCTTGCGGCCGGCCACAGGCGCAGCGGCGCCCTGCACGGCCCGATCGGGTGCATTCATCTCGGTCTCCGAAGGCAGCGAACTAGGCGGCTGCCGGGTGGCTGTGCCGCGTGTAGAGGAAGTCGATCACCGCCTTCCTCGCGTGCATGTAGTCCGGGTCCTCGGCCAGGGCGATGCGGTCGCGCGGGCGCGCCAGCTTCACGTCGAGGATCTCGCCGATGGTGGCGGCGGGCCCGTTGGTCATCATCACGATGCGGTCGGAGAGCAGCACGGCCTCGTCCACGTCGTGGGTGACCATGACCACCGTCGAACCCGTGCGGGCCACGATGGCCAGCAACTCGTCCTGCAGCTTGGCGCGCGTCAGCGCGTCCAGGGCGCCGAAGGGTTCGTCCATCAGCAGCACCTTGGGCTCCATGGCCAGCGCGCGGGCAATGCCGATGCGCTGCTTCATGCCGCCGCTGATCTCCCCGGGGCGCTTGCCGGCCGCGTGGGCCATGCCCACCAGCTCCAGCGTGGCGTTCACGCGGGTGCGCAGCTGGCTCTTGCTCTCGCGGTCGCCGAACACGCGCTCCACCGCCAGCATCACGTTGTCGAAGCACGAGAGCCAGGGCAGCAGCGAGTGGTTCTGGAACACCACCGCGCGCTCGGGGCCGGGCTTGGCGATCTCGCGACCGTCGCAGATCAGCACCCCGCTGGTGGGCTGGATCAGACCGGCGATCAGGTTCAGCAGGGTGCTCTTGCCGCAGCCGCTGTGCCCGATGAGGGCCACGAACTCGCCCTTGCCGATGTGCAGCTTGATGTCCCGCAGCGCGTGGAAGCGGCCCCGGTTGGTGTCGAACACCATCTCGGCGTTCTGCACTTCAATCATGGGAGAACCTCCGTGCAATCAACATCAGGAACTGTTCGAGCAGCAGACCGACGATGCCGATGACGAAGATCGCGATCAGGATGTGCTGGACGTTGAGGTTGTTCCACTCGTCCCAGACCCAGAAGCCGATCCCCACGCCGCCGGTCAGCATCTCCGCCGCCACGATGACCAGCCAGGCCGTGCCCACCGAGAGGCGCACGCCGGTCAGCATGTAGGGCAGCACCGCAGGGAAGAGGATCTTGGTGATCACCTTCCACTCCGACAGGTTCAGCACCCGTGCCACGTTCAGGTAGTCCTGCGGCACGCGCTGCACGCCCTGCGCGGTGTTGAGGATCATCGGCCAGATGGAGCAGATGAAGATCGTCCAGATGGCCGCCGGGTCGGCGCTCTTGAAGGCCAGCAGGCCGATGGGCAACCAGGCCAGGGGCGACACTGGGCGCAGCAGGCTGATGAGCGGGTTCAGCATCTGCGCGAGAAAACCGAAGCGCCCGATGGCGAACCCCAGCGGAATGCCCACCAGCGCCGCCAGCCCGAAGCCCAGGCCCACACGCTGCAGGCTATTCAGGATGTTCCAGCCGATGCCCACATCGTTGGGTCCGTTCTTGTAGAACGGGTCGCTGAACAGCTTGACGGCGGCATCGAAGGTGGCAGCCGGCGTGGGAAAGGGGCCGCCCCCTTTTTGCGTGAGCAGGGCCCACACGCCGATGAGCAGCGCGATGCCCAGCACCGGCGCCAGCACCGGCAGCACGAAGCGTTGCGCGATGCGCGAGGAGGCGCGCGATGGCGTGGACGGCGGCGGAGTGACGACCTTCAGAGCCGGCTTGGGCGCAGACGTCTTCGCGTCCTTGGCTTCCTCCTTGTGCTCCTCGGGCAAATGAAAAACAGCGGCAACCATGGGTGTCTCCTGGGGCGCGCGTCAGCCGGCGCGAACCTTGAACGAGTCGGCGTACTTCGCGGGGTCCTTGCCGTCCCACACCGTGCCGTCGATGAGCTTGCTGGTGCGCAGGTCGCTCTTGGGCACGCTGACCTTCAGTTGCGCCGCAGCCTGCTTGTAGAGCTCGGTCTGGTTGATGGCCTTGGCCACGCCCAGGTAATCGGGGTGGCTCTTCAAGAGGCCCCAGCGCTTGTGCTGGGTCAGGAACCACATGCCGTCACTCAGGTACGGGAAGTTCACCGCACCGTCGTCGAAGAACTTCATGTGCTTGGGGTCGTCCCAGGTCTTCCCGAGGCCGTTCTGGTAGCGGCCCAGGATGCGCTGGTTGATGGCGTCGACGCTGGTGTTGACGTAGCTCTTCTCGGCGATGGTCTCGGCCATCTTGTTCTTGTTGATGAGGCCCGAGTCGATCCAGCGGCTGGCTTCCAGCACGGCCATGATCACGGCGCGCGCCGTGTTCGGGTACTTCTTGACGAACTCGCCCGTGGCGCCCAGCACCTTCTCCGGATGGTCGGGCCACACGTCCTGGCTGGTAGCGGCGGTGATGCCGATGCCGTCGATGATGGCGCGATGGTTCCAGGGCTCGCCCACGCTGAAGCCGTCCATGTTGCCCACGCGCATATTGGCCACCATCTGCGGCGGCGGCACGGTGATCACCTTGGCGTCCTTCATGGGGTTCACGCCATAGCTGGCCAGCCAGTAGTACAGCCACATGGCGTGCGTGCCGGTGGGGAAGGTCTGCGCAAACGTGTACTCGCGCTTCTCCTTCGCCATCAGCTTGGCGAGCGAGGCGCCATCCACCGCTCCGGCATCGGCAAGCTTCTTGGAAAGCGACAGCCCTTGCCCATTGCGGTTCAGCGTCATCAGCACGGCCATGTCCTTCTTCGGACCGCCCACGCCCAGGTGCACGCCGTACACCAGCCCGTACAGCACATGCGCCATGTCGAGGTCGCCATTCACCAGCTTGTCGCGCACGCCGGCCCAGGAGGCTTCCTTGGTCGGAATGATCTTGATGCCGTACTTCTTGTCGAAGCCCAGCACCGAGGCCATCACCACCGAGGCGCAGTCGGTCAGCGGGATGAAGCCGATCTTCACCTCTTCCTTCTCCGGCTTGTCGGAGCCCTGGGCCCAGGCCCCGCTGAAGGGGGTGGCGGCGGCGGTGGTGGCGGCAGCGGCGCTCATCAGCAGCTCGCGACGTGAAAGACCGGAATCGACATGGCGCATGGCGTCCTCTCAGGCAAAAAAAGAGGGCGTCGCAACCGGCCTGATGTGTGGGAGGGGAGACGAACCTCCCACCCACCAGACCGGTTGGACGCCCTTGTCCAACACAGCTCGCTGGGAGTCGGCTGTCCACCGACTCTTCGCATCAGGTGCCCCGTTGCACCCGACGCTTTACCTATTGCAGGAGCCGTGCCAGCTTTTTTCCCTGGGAAAACCGCCCCTTGCTGCGCCGCGATGGTGCGCCGCAGCAACTCATGCACCGCCACCGTGCAGCAACTGGTGCGCATCGAGCACTTGCTGGGCGACCACGGCCAGGCTCTCGCCCCGATCCATGGCCAGCTTCTGCAAGCGGCGGTGGGCCTCGGGTTCGGGAATGCGTTGCTGTTTCATGAGCACGCGCTTGGCGTCCGTCAGCAGCCGGCGCGCGGCCTGCGCGCCCGCGTCGCCACCCCGCGCGACAGCCAGTTCCTCGCGCAGGCGCTGGTCTTGTTCAAAGCGCGCGCGGGCCACCTCCATCACCGGCGCCAGGCGTTCCATGGACAGGCCGGCCACCACATAGGCACTCACGCCCGCCTTCAGCGCCGCGCGCATGCTCTGGCTGGCTTCGTCTTCGGCAAACACCACCACCGGGCGCGGCGCGCGCTCGTGCAGCAGGGCCAGATGCTCCAGCGTGTCCCGCGTGGGTGACTCGGCGTCCACGATGACCACATCGGGCGCCATCTCGGCCACCGCGTCGTGCAGTCGCGTGGCCTCGGCCAGCACGCCCACCACCGTGTGACCCTGGCGGATCAAGGCCTCGGCAATCACCCGCACGCGGTGGGCGCCGTCGTCCACCAGCAGGACGCGCAGGGCGGAGGTGGTGGGGAGGGTCGGGGGGGGCATGGGCTGTTTGGCGCAAGAAACGTGCCGTTGGGGTGGGGGCGGGGGTCTAGGTTCGCTTGGGTGTTGGTTGATTGGTTGCTCGTGGGAGGAGTCGCTGGTTCTTGGCGTTGGTGCTTGGCCGCGAGCCCGCCGGGATTCCGCCCCGGCAGGCGGGCCCCTTTCTTTGCGGCGCCAAAGAAAGGGGCGAAAGAAAGGCGCTCAATGCCTGCGGCGGCCTCGGGCCGGCCGCAGAGGCGGTGCGTGGTTCAGACTGCCATCAGCCCGTGCGGTGCTTTGCCTTGGGCGGGGCGCTAACCGCCGACCCGGGTACGGGTCGGACTTGGCGCTGGGTGCGGGGCGCGGTTGCGCGGTGAGGACTTGGCTTCGGGCTGGCTCGCCCTGCTCGTGGTTGGCGTTGCCCCGGATGCGCTGAATGGCCTTGCGCTGCACAGTGGCCACCGCTGCGGCCTTCACGCCCCCACGAGCGGCCACCACGAGCCGCGCTGCAGCCGGACCTTCTTGCCTATGGGCCTGCGGTCTGTGGGTTCAGGGAGATGAGATCCATGCTGTCGCCACCGAAGTCGCTTGCTGCAGCTTCACCCGCCTTCGCCACAACACGCGACGGCTGGGTGTGCGAGCCCGTGAGCGCGTCGTCGCCGGGCTCGGCGCAAGGGGCCGCAGCGCCAAAGGTTCGGCAACTCGCACGCCGCGCCTCGCTTCGGTCTGGCGGCCCAGACCCTCAAAGGAAGGGTCCGACGCAAATCCGGATACGGGTGGAATCCACCGGCATCCATTTCTATCCGCGGGTAGCCAGAAATGGCTACATCTATCCGGTCGCGGTGCGGCCTACAACACTACAAGGGCTTCCCCCCGCAAACAAGCAATGAATTGCCGTTTTCCGAGCTGCGCAGCAGCTCGGGGTCTTTGAATTCGGTTCGGTTCGATCCGCCCCGGTCTGGGTCCGGTCGTTTCCTGCTGAGC
>JAFLDE010000116.1 GCA_017302655.1 Burkholderiales bacterium | reverse complement strand
GCAGCACGCAGCGCGCGGTGCAGCACCTCGGCCGGCGTCATGCAGCGCAGCCGGTTCCACAGCCAGCGCCAGCGGCCTTGCGCTTCCTGGCTGCTGCTCATCGCAGGGGCTCCAGGCCCAGCTCTCGGTACAGGGCCTCCAGGCGCGCGAGCACGGTGTCGGTGGCGTAATGCTCACGCACGCGCTCGCGGGCGCTGTCACCCAGGCGCCGGCGAAGTAGTGCATCGCCATGCAGGCTGCGCAACGCCTGGGCCAGCGCTTCGGGCTGGCCGGGCGGCACCAGCAGGCCGTCCTGCCCGTCCCGCAAGGCTTGCGGAATGCCGCCTACCGGCGTGCTGACGATGGCCTTGCCGCGTGCCATGCACTCCAGCAAGGCCATGGGCAGGCCTTCGTCGTGCGAGGGCAGCACGAAGACCTCGGCCTCGGCCAGTTCCCGCTCCTTGTCGGCGCCGCGCACCCAACCGAGCAAGGTCACGGCCTGCTGCAGGCCTTCGCGCTCGATGGCGGCGCGCACGGCATCCAAATCGCCGTCGCCGCCGATGCGCAGGTGCAGAAGCGGATGCTGCTGGCGCGCCAGGCGCAGCGCGGTCAGCAGGTCGAACACACCTTTACGCGTCTCTGCCCGACCCATGAACAGCAATCGTCCGGACTGCTCGCTCGCGTGCCCCGCTTGTGCCGGATAGCGCACCGGATTGGCCAGCACCTCCACCCGCGCCTGCGGCGCAAGGCGCACGAGGGCCTCGCGCCAAGCCTCGGATAGCGCCAGGACGCGGGTGCTCCGCTCCAGGGTGTGACGAATCCAGCGCTGCACCCAGGGGGCCGAGCGAGCTTGGAACTTCTGGAACTCGGCGCCATGCAAGTGAAACACCGTGGGCACACCGAAGGCTCGTGCCAGCGCCAGCAGCAAAGACTTGCGCCAGAAGCTGCCGTAGCTTGCTGATTGCACATGCAACAGCGCCACTCGACCCGCCACCAGCAGCCCCAGCAACTGGAATGCGCAGCGCAAGAAAAGCAGGCTGCGTGCCAGCGCGGAACCTGCCCGATGTGAGGCCAGGAAACACACGCCCCAGCGCTCGAACAAGCCTTGCTCGATGTACACACTGAGCACAGCCGCCACGCCGCCCTGTCCACTCGGGTCGGTGCCCACCATGACGATGCGGCGGCGGCTCATCGCGCGCCCTCGGCACCAGCCGCCTTGCCGACCAAGCAGACGACCCCTCGCAGCTTGCCGGCCCGGGTGCGCTGGATGCGCGGCACGCGCCGAATGCGCAGCCCGATCCCCGCACCAAGGCGCTCACGCGCGGCCCGCTCCATGCGAGCCTCGTCAAAGTCCGCCGCACCGTCTGGCAAGACGTACAGGATTTCGATCTCCTCCACCCGCTCCTGCCGGATCTGCCATTCCAGCAAGCCCTGCAGATCCTTGAAGATGCCGTCCAGCCGGCCGATGCGCCGACCATCGGGCAGGTGCACCACATCGTCTTGCCGGCCCAGCACGCGCCGCACGCGGCGGAAGGCGCGCCCACAGGGACAGGGCGGCGCCTCTTCGGGCAGCAGCTCGACCAGATCGCCCGTCGCATAGCGAAGCAGCGGCATGGCCTCGTTGCCAAAGGCCGAGCCGACCAATTCGAACAAGCCGTCTTCACGTGGCAGCCATTCGACGAAACCATAGTCCTCGATCACGTGCAGGCTGCCGTGCTCGCACTGGCCAATCGCAGCCACACGCTCGGTTTGCCCGTACCAGTCGGACACCCGCACACCAAACACCTGCTCGATGACCGCGCGCTCGCCTTCACCCAGCGTCTCCGATGAAGTCATCAGCCCGCGCAGTCCGCGCCCTTCATACGAACGGCCACGCGCACGCAGGGCCTGTGCCAGCAACGCCAAGGAAGACGGGTAGGCCTGGATCAGCACCGGATCCCAATCCTGCAGCGCCCGCACGTAAGCCTCCAGCGTGGCATCCGACAAGTGGTAGCTGGAGAAGTAGCGCATGCGCTCGCTGGCACTGTCGCGCCAGAAGGGGCCGTCGAGCCGATCCACCGGGTGCACCAGATCGCCGCGCAGCCAGGCGCGTCGGTCGCTTGGTCGCCAGCCGGCCCACTGCATCTGGCGTCGCACCAAGGCCTGCTCGCGGGACACACTGTCCCGCGTGCCCACCAGGCGCAGGGGCGCGCCCGAGCTGCCGCTGGTCTGACTGCCAAAGCGCCAATTCGCGCTCTGCCACCAAGGCCCGGCAGGCGTGCAAAGCGCAGTGCCCAGCTTCGCCACCTGCGGCCGATCCAGGATCGGCAGCGCCTGCCAGGCGGCAGCCCAGTCCTTGGCTAAGGCCCGGGGCGAGGGCGGCGCCGGCAAGCCGGCACCGAACGGTGTGCGCCGCAGCGCAAGCCAGCTGCGGTGCAGCTGCTCGCGTTGCCAGTTCGCCAAGGCTTCCTGGCCAAACCGCTCGGTGCGCGCCAGTTCTTCGGCATGGCGCCGGCACAGGTCACCCTCACGCATGGCCTGCCGCATGGCCCCGCGCAGACCAATCAGCGCCGACTGCAGGGCAGCCGGCGCATGGCGGTAGGGAGCAGAGGCGTACATCGGGTCAGTCCAAGAGTCGGCGGTACACGGCGGCCACCTCGGCCGCCAGCACCCCATAGTCACGGTGCGCCGCTACCCAGGCGCGGCCCTTCACACCCATGGCGCGGCGGTGCTCGGTGTCGCCCAGCAGGCTGAGGCTGGCTTCGGCGAAGGCCTGCGGCGTCATCGGTACGCAGAGGCCGCCGCCGCTGCGCTCCAGCACCAATTGCTGGTCGGGAATGTCGTTGCCCACGCAGGGCAGGCCCAGGCCCAGGTACTCCACCGCCTTGGTCGGCGAGGACACATCGAACAGCGGCCCGCGCGGCACCGGCGACCAGGCCAGTTCGACACAGGCCAGCCAACGCAAGGCCTCGGCCTGCGGCAGCCAGCCGGTCAGGTGCACATGCTCGGCCAGACCACTGGCTTCGATGCAGCTTCGCAGCCAGCGGCGCTCCTCGTCGCTCGGCGCATCGCCGGCCAGCAGCAGCAGCGCCGCAGGCTCCTGCTCGCGCAGCTTCGCCAGCGCCTGCAGCAGAAACTCGGGGTCGCGAGCACGGCCCAGCGCGCCCAGGTAGCCGATGAGCCTTCGCCCGGCCCAGGCCGGCGGTCGCTCGTGCGCTGCCAGCGGCTGGACTGCCGCCAGCATCGCTGCATCCACACCCATCGGCACCGCGCTCATGCGCTCGCGCGGCACGCCCCGCGCCACCATGTGCTCCAGCATGGCCTCGCTCTGCACAAAGACATAGGCGGCATGGGGGGCCACGTGGAGGTAGAAAAGGCGGTGCGCGGCAGCGGCTTTCAAGCGATGCAGCCAGATGAGCGGCGCTGGGGCACGCCCAGTCAATTGCTCGGCCCGCACGGCGTAGCCCTCCGCCATCGGGAAGGACATCCAGTAGACAAAACACCGTCCACGAAGGCGGCAGTACCAGCGGGCCAGCCAGCCTGTGCGGATCTTGTCGCGAACCTGAATCAGCTGATGGTCAGGCCGCAGGCGACGCACCATGGCGAGATCTCGCAGCGGCCGCAGGAACTCCCCCAGCATGCCGCCTGCATGCCTGCCATGTGCCCAAATTTCTCCCGCTGCCCATTCCAGCTTGCCGCCTGCTTGCTGAACCTGGCCGAGCAAGTCGCTACGCACCCCAAGTCGCAGCAGCTCGCGGCCAAATAGCACGGCGACATCCGGGCGGAATGGCGGCAATAAATCGCGCATGAGGAAGAGCAAGCGCATGCCCTCAGTCTCCCCTGCGCAAGGCGTGCCGAAGCGGTCGCCAGTCGAGTTGCCCAAGAAGCGCCAGCACGCCCAGCATCAGAACTGGCAACAGCGCGGTACCAGCCAGCACGCCTGGCCAGGCGGCAGGCAAGGGCAACCAGGCCACGATGGCCGCGGCTCCTGCGGCCAGCAGCAGCAGCAGGGCCATGAAACCCAGCTGGTGGGGCCATGCGCGCATGCCGATGGATAGACCGATGACCCAGGCGAGTTCGTCCACGCCCAGCGCCAGCGGCAGCGCCCAGGTCGGCCAACCCTGCTGCAGGCACAGATGGGCCAGCGGCAAGCCGAGCAGCCCAACAAGCGCGAGCCGCACGAGAAGCGCCTGCTGACCGGCGATGTTGACCATGACCTGGCCGACTTGGCGGTGCACGCGCAGCAGCAGGCTGGCGGCCATGAGCGCGAGCATGAGGCCGCTGCCCGGCATGAGCGCCTGGCCCGCAAACTGCGCCAGCGCCATGTCACCGTAAAGGGCCAGCCAGGCGAGCAGCGGCGCGACGCTGATGGCGCTCCAGCGGCTGATGAGCGCGGCTTCGGTGGCGGTGCGCGCGAAGTCGCCATGCTGGGCGTGTGAACCGATGAGGCGCGGGCGCAGCACGTTCATGAGCAGCAGGCCGGGCACGTAGTTGCGCAGGACCTCAAACACGCGCAGGCACAGGCCGATCGGCGCCAGCAGCGCCGGGCTGACGAGGTGACTGAGCGCCAGCGTGAGCGATTGCGGGGCCAGAGGCAGGCTGATGAGGGCGGCGAGGTAGTTGGGCAGGCAGGCGCGCCAGGCGGCTGGGAAGCCCGGGTTGTCTTCAGGCAGGCCCGAAGTTGCAGCAGGCACAGCAGGTGGGGCGACGGGCACCGGCGGCAGCGCACACCTGACCCAGCGCGCCACGACGCCCAGCATGAACAGCGAGGCCGTGGCCTCGACGGCGAGCAGGGTGCTGGCGTCGATGGGTTGGCCAAGCGCCATGAGCAAGCCCAGGCCCGAAAGCGCGAGCAGGCTGCGGCCCAGCACGCCGAGCTGGGTGTGGCGCTGGGCGGCCAGGCTTTCGAGCGTGGTGTCGCGCAGCAGGCGCAGCAGCGATTCGGAGCACAGCAGCAGCGCCAGCAGCGCAAGCGCCACGCCATCGAGCGCCACGGGCCGCCCCAGTTGCACGAAGACCAGGGCCAGCAGGAGGCCCGCCAGCAGCGCAAGCCCGAGCCGCGCGAGCAAGGCGGCGCGCAGCAGCCGGCGCAGGCCGGAAGGGTCGTGCTGCGCGGCCTGCGGCAGGTGGCGGATGAGCAGCCAGTCCAGGCCGAAGAGGCTCAGGGCCAGGGTGGTTTCGAGCCAGGCGATGGCGGCCAGGTAGGGCGCCAGTTGCCCTTGCGGCAGCAGGGCCCGGGTGAGCAGACCGAGGTACAGAACGGTGGCCGCCGCGGAAAGCAGCTTGCCCAGCAGAAACCAACGGGCATTGGCCACGGTCTGCCGCCGCGAGTAGCGGTCGGCAGAGGGCGTGGGGCTCATGCCGGTCGGACGGGTGCGCCGCCGGCGCCCTGCTGGCGGCGCAGCCAGAGCACCCAGCCCACGCTGAGGGCAAGCAGCGTCTGAACGGCGGGGTTGTTGATGGCGTCACCGTTGTACGGCAGTCCGACAAGCACCAACCAGGCGCCGAGCGCGGCGATCTCCGCGAGCCCAGCCATCGCAGGCGACGCACCCTTCAGCCGACCGGCCTGCGCCAAGCCCTGCCAGACTGCGGCGGCGGCGGCGGCACCAAAGAGCAGCAAGCCAAGTACGCCCAGGTCCCAAAGCATCTGCGTGGCGGCGCTGGTGGTCAGCGTGAATCGCTTGCCCTTGGCGGCCGGGCCGATGCCGAACAAGGTGCTCACCTTCGACGCGGCCGGCCCCCAGCCGATCAGGGTACGCACGCCCAGGTTGCGATCCACGTTGTCGTCCGCCCAAAGCAGGACCGCTCCGACCCGGCTCACCTCACCGGTGAACGGGTTGTAGAAACGCGCGTCGCCTTCGGTGCGAAACATGCGTTCGACGGTGTCAACGGCTGTGGCGTCGCGCTGGTGGGCGCGGTCCTGGTAGTGCAAGACGTGGTAGATGTTGAGCAGTGCGAAGGCCATGAGGAGCGTGCCGGCCAGCCAGGCAAGGAGACTGACCGGCGAGCGCAACACGCGTTGGCGGTGCACAAGCAACAAGGCCAAGGGCAGGAAGATGATCAGCACCTTGATCTCGGCGAGCGCTGCGGAAGAAGCGGCAGCCAGCACGCCAGTCCAGGCCAGTCGTTTGCTGATCAAGCCGTACCGGCGCAGCACCAAAGTGGCGCCGATACCAAAGCTGAGAAAAAGCGCCAGCGCCCCGGAAGCGCCGCCGCCTTCGGGGTTGCCGCCAAAGCTGCCGACCACGGCGTCCCAGGAGATGCCGAAAGCGCCAAAGGCCGCCGCACCCCGCTGCTGCTCGACGAACACGTACTGGTAAGCGCAGATGGGTAGCTGGATCAGCATCAGCCAAGGAATGCCGCGCACCAAGGCAAGCCAGAACTTCGGCTCGGCCCGCGCCTGCACCACCGCCGCCACCAGGGCCAAGGGAAAGATGTAGTGACGGAAGCCGACCAGGATCTGCATCGGCTTGCTCTGGTTCATGGCGGCCGAGGCCAGCACCAGCAGCACGAAGCCGAGCAAGAGCAAACTGAGCGCGTTGAACCTCGGCGCCGCGCTGCCCTCCCGCTGCGCGCTGAGGGCATCGAAGGGGATGCGCACCAGCATCGCCATCAGCAGCAGCGTGGGGATCCAGTGGGCTTGGTCGATGCGGGCGAAGTACTGCAGGCAGCCGGCGCCGATGGTGGCCATGAAGACCACCGCGCCCACCAGCCAAGTCGCTGGCATGAGCAGCACGAAGGGCGCCACCACCAGGCCCGCAATGAGCATGGTGAACTGCGTGGAGCCAAGCCCGGTGACGAGGCCGGCGAACAGCGCCAGCGGCAGCACGAAGAGCAGCAGCAGCCAGGCTCCCCAGGGCAAGGGCCGACGGCGCTTGGCATAGGGCTGCACCACCGTGCGCGGCCGCGAGCGGCCGAACCAGCCCGCCAGACCAGGCAGCTTCATGCGAAGCGGCAGGTTCAAGTGCCGCCTCCGCCACCCGTGCGCCCGAACACGCGCAGGCGCGCATCCGCGCTGCTGTGCTGCAGGAGGTCGCGCACGAAGCGGTCCTGCTGCGCAAAGGCACGCGGGGTCTCAGGGTCGATGGAGGAGATGCGAATCAGCACACCGTCAGGGATGAGGCCACGCACGCCGTACGCCAGTTGAGCCACCTTTTGTTCACGGGCACTGGTGACGACGCGGTCTCCGACCACCGCCCAATAGGTGATGGGCTCCATGCGGGGCCCGAGCGTCGATTCAAGCCGGCGCACCGGAAGCTGCCAGCCGGGTTGCAAGGCGAGTTCACCGCGCACGTTGGTGCGGATGGCGAAGCCCTGGGCGGGGTAGCAAACCTCGGGCCGGTGCATGCGCGTGCCGTCGCTCTGGTCGCCACCATAGGCCACCGAGAGCATGATGCGCGCGCCATCCGGGCCGATGTAAGCACGCGAGATGACCTGGTTGTAGATGGCGTCGAGCTTGGCTTGCACATCCGGCGAGGGCAACACGACGGGCATGCGGGTGTCTTCCACCCATTCGCCGAACTGCTTGGGGAAGAGCTGTTCGAGGTTGGGCTTGCCGGCTTCGTCAGCCAAGTGTCGAGTGGGCCGCCAGACATGGGCGGTGGCAGCGGTGGCCAGCGCCAGGACCAGCACCAGTGCAGCAGCGATCAGTCGTTGGTTCATGCGGCCTGCTCCTTCGGCGCCGCGGCGGCACGGCCGGTCGGGAACACAAAGTTCAGCAGCTTGTCGACCACCAGCATGAGCACCAACGCGACCATGAAGAGCACCATGCCGGCAAAGCCGTGCACGAAGCCTTGGCCGGCTTCGTCGCCAAAGTGGTAGGTGACGAGCACCAGGATCATCACGCGAACGATGTTGGCGGCGAACGAGATGGGGATGAGCAGCACCGCCAGCGTGATGTTGCGCGCCGCCGAGGTGTAGTTCATCAGGTTCATGTAGAGCAGGCCCAGCGCCTCCAGCGTGAACATGGAGTTCAGGCCGGCGCAGGCATCAGCCACCAGCAACTGGTAGGGGCCGACCGTGAGGATGACGCCCATGCGCCCGACCGGGTAGCCGATCAGGTAGAGGATCTGGCTGGCCACCGCCGACACCGCCGACTTCAGCGGCGTGGTCACTGCGGTCACCAACACCTCCGGCAGCGGCACCATGAACAGCAGGAAGAACAGCGGAAACCAGATCACACGCAGGCCCTTGGGGCCGTGGAAGATCAGCGTGAGCGCGATGAGCACAAAGATCTGTGACGCGACCTCGAACAGCAGGATGTCCTGCGAGCGGCCAAAGGCGTAGAACAGCAGGGCCACGAGCAAGGTGGGCCAGCCCAGCCAAGGCATGGGCTTTATCGGCGCCGCCAGAAAGTCAGCGCGCGCCTTCCAAAGCAACCAGCCGGCCACGGCCAGGATGATGGGGCCGTGGCCCTGCTCGTCGCTCGGCCAGACGGTCTTTGACAGCGACCAGTAGCTGGGCAGGTAGAGGGCGGCAAAGCCCAGGACCAGCAGCACCAGCAGCGGCAAAGGCCAGGCCGCGGGTCCGCTTTGCACGCCAACCGCCTGGGTGCGCTCGCCAGCTGCCATCAAATCGCTCCGAATACGAACGTCAGAACTCGTTGACCAGCGCGCCCACCAGCTTGGCGGAGGACTGCTGCAGCGACGCCGACAGGGCCTGCAGCGCGTCGATGCGGCTCTCGTTCTTGCGTGCCACCAGGAGCGCACCGCCGCAGCGAGCAGCTATGACCGAGGCATCGGAGCCCATCACAGCCGCCGGTGTGTCGACGATGACATGGTCGAACTTGTCGACCAATTCAGCCAGCAAGAGGCCGAACGCGGGGCGCTCGACCAGCTCCACCGGGTTGGGCGGCGTGATGCCAACAGGCAGCACGCACAGGCCTGACACAGCGGCGATCGGCCGCACGGCGCCACTTTGCGGCTTGCCGGCCAGGATGTGCGAGAGGCCGGCATCGCCATCGAGCTTGAACAGCTCGTGCTGACGCGGGTTGCGCAGGTCCCCGTCGATGAGCAGCGTCTTGGCACCGACCTGGGCCAGTGCGATGGCGAGGTTGGCAGCAACGAAGGTCTTGCCGTCACCATGGTCGGGGCTAACCACGGCCAGTGCACGTCGCGGGGCACCGGCTTCGCCGAAGTACCGCATGATGAGCTGGCTGCGCAGCGCACGGAAACGCTCGGCCTGCTCACCGAAGGCCTGGCTAAGCACCACCAGTTCGTCACTGAGCTTGTTCAGCTCGTGCGGCGCGTAGGGGTAGTGGAACTGCTGGCTGAGCGCGTAGTTGACGTCGTCGGCGCTGGCCAGGCCGAGCGCGACGGCGGCTTCTCCGAAACGCATGCCATTGGCCTGCTGGTGGCGCAAGATCTGCGCGACCTGTTCGGCGCTCAGCGTGCGCAGCTCGGCAATGATGTCGCCGATGGAGCGGTCGTGGACGGGGGAGACGCTGTTCACGGTCGATCCTTCTTTCAGGCCTTGGCCAATTGGGGCAGCTTGCGCAGGCCTAGCAGGCGGGTATTGGCCTTGCTGCCCTGGCTGCCGCACATCTCGCCCAGCACCGGCACGTCAAGGGCCAGAGTCAGGTCATCGGACACGCGCACATGGCGGTCCATCATCTCCAGCACCATCACCGTGCCGAGCGCCAGCATGAGCCCGATGAGCAGGGCCAAGAACAGGTTAAGCGCAACGCGTGGCGAAGCGTGTTCGAGTGGCGCCACCGCAGCATTGAGCAGGTTGACGTTGCTTTGCGTCGCCTGGCTCTCGAGGCTGGTCTGATTCAAGCGGGCAAACACGGCGTCGTAGGCGCGCTGGGCGTTCTCGACGTCGCGCACCAACACCATGCCTTCGTCGCGCACTTCCTTCATTTGCAGCACTTTGGCGCGCTGCGTTTGCAGGTCGGCGCGCACCTGGGCTTCGCGCTGGCGGTTGATGCTGCTGGTCACCGAAACACCGCTGGTGGTGCGTTTGACTTCCGCCTCCAGGCGCACGCGCAGTTCGGCCAGGCTGGCTTGCATTTCGACGACCTGCGGGTGCTTCTCGCCGAGGCGGGCACGCAACTCCTGCAACTTGGCCTCGACGCGTGCGACATCGCCGCGCAGACCGGCCACCACCGGGTTGTTGAAGACTTCCTGCAACTTGTCGCCAGACGCGCCCTTGGCCTGCGCTTCGCGGCTGTTGCTCTCTCCGCTCAGGGCCTGCAAGGCCACCAATTGCGAGGACAGCTCAGCAAGGCGGGAGTTCTCAATGTCGAATCTCTCGTCGGTAGCGACGATACCTTTGGCCCTCTGGAAATCCGAGAGCGCCGACTGGGCCTTCTCCAGCACTGCGCGAGACTCCTTCATGCGCGTCTCGAAGAAGGCGTTGTACTGGCGCGCCGGCTCGACGCGGAGCTCCAAGGAGGTCTCGATGTATGCACGCACGAACTCGTTGGCCATGCCTGCGGCGAATGCCGGGTCGTTCGCGCGGTAGCTGACTGCAATGACGTTGGACTCGCGCGAGGGGCGCACGTCCAGTGCCTTCTTGAAGTTGCCGACCAACCAGGTCTCGATCGCGCCTTGACCACCGGTGGCACGCTGCCAGCCTTCACGCACGGCTGGGATTTCAGTCAGCTTGGCATTGCGCACCACACGCTGAGCCACGCGGTCGCTCTGGATGATGTCCACCTGGGTGGCCAGGTAGTTCGGCGCGCTCATGCCGCCAAAGGCCAAGGCCGACAACGGATCCGGCTTCACGTCAAGCACGACGCTGGCGGTTGCTTCGTACTGCTTCTCCAGCAGCAGGCTGACGACCAGCGTGCCCAGCACGGTGGCTAGCAGCACAGCCAGCGCCGCGACCCAGCGGGCGCGCAGCACGGCAAAGAGTTGATTCAGGCTCATGCTCAGTCTCGATTCTTAGAACAGGCTCTCGCGCACATACACCACGTCGCCGTCCTGCAGCTGCGCGTCCATGGCCGGGTTCAGCACTTGCACTTGGCCGTTGGCGTCCTTGCGGTGCACGCGGATGCCGCGCTCGGTGCCGCGCTGGGTGGCGCCGCCGGCGGTGGCCAGGGCCTGCATGAGGGTCATGCCGCGCTCCAGGCGCATGGGGCCGGGGCGTTGCACTTC
>JAFLDE010000115.1 GCA_017302655.1 Burkholderiales bacterium | reverse complement strand
CACCGCCCTGCTGGTACGCGACGCCGGCGGCGGCAGCCGCCTGCTGCCCGGCCCCTTCGGCACCGAGAGCACCGACGACGACGCGGCCTCCACCCTGTTCTTCGCACGCCACCGCTTCCAGTTGGGCGACGGCCTGGCGCTGGCGCCGCTGCTCAGCCTGCGCGAACGCGCCGGCCGCGACGACGGCCAACTCGCCGGCTTCGACGCGCAGTGGTCACCCTCAGCGGCCTGGCAGTGGCGCGGCCACTGGCTCGCCAGCCACCAGCGCCACGCCGGCGGCATCGAGCGCGGCCACGCGCAATGGCTGCAGGCGCGCTGGCGCGAGGGCAACTGGCGTGTGCAGGCCGACTGGGAACGCCTCTCGCCCCGCTTCGACAGCAGCAACGGCTTCGTGCCCCAGCGCGGCATCGAACGCCGCACGCTCGATCTGCTGCACGCCTGGCACCCCGAGCAGCCCTGGTTGAGCACCATCGAGGCCCTGCTGCGCGTCAGCCACACCCGCGCGCTGCGCGATCCTGAAAGCGGTTTGAACGCCAGCCAGACCGTGAGCCGCGCCCTGCAGCCCGGCACCTGGATGCTCGGCCCCGCCGGCACCGAGTTCCTGCTCTTTCGCCAGTTCGAGGAGCAGCGCACGCGCGCCGGCGGGGCGCTGCACCGCCCGCGCTCCTGGTTCTTCGTGCTCGACACCCACCCTGGCGCCCGCCTGACCTAACTGAACCTGGAAGGCACCGTGGGCGAACGCGTGGACTTGGACGCCGACCGCCTGGGCCGCGGCCACCAACTCTCCTCGGCCCTGGCCTGGCGGCAACCGCTGGGAAGCGGCGGGCGCAACCTGGAGTTCGAGCAACGCCTCGGCCATGGCCACGTCCGCTCAAGCAGCGGCCGGCTGGACGAGCGCACCTTGCAGACCAAGCTGCTGCTGCACTGGAACCGCACCCAGACCCTGCGCCTGATCTGGCAGCAGCAGCGTCTGCAACGTGAGGACGAGGCCGAAACCAGGCACCGCGTCGGCACGCTCACCTGGCTGCAGCGCGAGGGCGCACTCAAAGGCTGGAGCGTCGGCGCGCAGTGGCAGCGCGAAGGCGCGGGCGCCATCCAGCGCGAGGTCTTCGTGAAATACCAGCCCGGCTGGGCGCTGGGGGGCTGAGTGGCTGAGCACGCTCAGCAGCGGTCGCAGTCCTGCGGCGTGCCCACGAACCACCACACCAGCGCCACCGCACCCGGCAGCGCCAGGAACCAGGCCTGGTCGCCGCTGAGGTGGTGGCCCAGCACCCCCACCGCCAGCCCGGCGGCCAGGGTGGCCAGGAAGATCCAGGCACGGCGGCGGGGTGAGGGTGGGGCACTGGGCATGGGGCGTAGGCTAGCGCAAGCGCAAGCTCTGCGCCCGCGGACCTGCCCGCACGTACATTGCCCGGCCATGACCGAGCAAGAACAGGCCCAAGCCTTCATCTCGCGCTGGCAGGGAGTCAGCGCCACGGAACTGGCCACCGCGCAGAGCTTCGCCATCGAGCTGTGCGAGCTGCTCGGCGTCGAGCGCCCGCACCCCAGCCCCGAGCAGCGCTACGAGTTCGAGCGCCCCATCAGCTTCCAACATGGCGACGGCAGCACCAGCCCCGGCCGCATCGACCTCTACCGCGCCGGCTGCTTCGTCTGGGAAAGCAAGAAGCTGCGCCCCGCTTCCTGATGGGGAAAGCCTGCGCCCCACCAGAGGACTTTCACCGCATGCAGTTCTTTGCACCGTGAAGGCCGGGGTTCGTCCGAGCAAGTGTCGGAATTCCTGTTGAGCAGCCGGATGTTGATCAGGATGGAACGAGCACGAAGTTCGCAGGCCTTGCGCGACACTTCGCCAATGGATCGCTGCGCCCACTACACAAAGGAGCCTTTCAATCACTGGCTTGTGCAGTTCATCCAAGCGCCGATGCCGCAGCAGGTCGTCGATCTGGGTGTAGGAGGTGGCAGCCTGTTGTCTGCGGCGGCAGAACGTTGGCGGCATGCTGACTTGATAGGCATAGATGTTTGCGCGACAGCTCTTGCGCGGCTTCAGGCTCGCCTGCCCTTGGCGGCCGTTCGGCGCGCCGACTTGATGCGTGGGCGGGTCCTGAAGGTGCTCGACGAGTGGAGCGGCAGTGCAGACGTCGTACTGTGCAACCCTCCCTTTACTCAGACTCCGCCCGAACACGTTCAGTCTGCGGAATTGCAAGCGCTCCTGCCTGACGGTTTGCCAGCTAGTTACCTGAAGCGAGCCGAAGTGGTGTTCCTGCTTCACACGCTCCGATTGCTGCGCCCTGGCGGCGAGATGGGGCTCGTACTTCCTGCATCCTTTGCGTCTGGCAACCAGTATCTTGCGTTCAGGCAGTGGTTATTCACCCGATGCACTGTCAGTCGGGTCGTGCAGCTGCCTGCGGGAGCCTTTGCTGGCGCTGACGTCCACGCCTTTCTCTGGATCGCCAAGAATTGCAAACCATCAAGTCATGCGCAAGTTGAGTTGGCATTTGCTGAGCGAGACCGATTGATGTGGACTCGAAAGGTTCACCGCGCGCATGCGATCCTCCGGTGTGACGCCAGTTTCCACGGTCAGTCGCCACGCAAAGTAGCGCACGTCACGCTCGCAGAGACGGGCGCTCGCGTTTCCCGCGGCCGTTCTGTGCAAGAGCTGCGCGGCAAGGCCTTGCATTACTTCCACACAACGAGTTTCGCGCAGTTGCCGCCGAACCGGCAGCTTGTGGCCGGCGAGCCAGAACACCTTGGCGCATTGGACTTGGCCAAGACAGGTGACTTCTTGTTAGGGCGTGTCGGCCGAAGTTGCCATGCTCAGATTGCTGAAGTACGCAGTGGGTTCACTGCTTACTCTGATTGCGTGTACCGGATCCAGGTGCCCAAGCGCTGGCGCGCTGCCGTGCGCGCCAGCTTGCTCAGCGAAGAAGGAACGGCTTGGCGTGCGTCGCGCCTGCGGGGCAGCGCGGCGCGGTTGCTGGCTCTCGCCGACTTGCTGCAACATCCAATAGCGATACAGGGAAAAGACAACGATGAGCGCCGATCCAGACTGGTTGAGTAAGCAAGATGCTGTGGCCGACGAGCGTGCTTGGATCGAGGTTTGTTCGGACGGGTCGCTGCGCTCCCCTGAACGGGTGTGCCGTGCGGCCCGACACCATAACTGGCGCACCGCGCCCGAACAGGTTCAGGGCTGCAAAGTAAGCGAAACGACCTTCAAGGCGCGCGACATTGCTGGCAATTGGACTAACACTGCCACGACGAGCTTGCCGACGCAGAAGCGCTTTGTGACCCATGCCTTGGTGAAGTGGAGCGATGACACCTCGACGGTGCAGCAGGTGCTTCAGTTCTTGAAGGATCCATTGAGCATGCCGCGCGACTTCCTGACGCAAGTCGCCCGGGACTTCCATCAGTACAACGTCTCGAACTCCAAACCGCTATGGCTTGCGGAAGAAGACGAGATGAAGACCGTGGTTCACGTCGGCTCCACCGATTGGCTGGAGCGCGTCTGCGCACTCGGCCTCTTCCACTTTCTGCCTATCTCGGAAGTCCCCAAGGATGCCGTGCTGGCCTTTGTGTATCAGCTCGAACCAGGGCAGGTGATGCACCAACCCGACTGGCGTCATGGCTACCCTGGCTTCTACTTTGCCGCGCAACCCAGCGGTTTGGGTCATGGCTTCACGCGGGACCTACGCGATGGGCAACTCAAGGCCAAGGAATGGGTGGTGCCTCCTGGGCAGATCGACCCCCGTCGGCACTTGGTCCACGTTGATGTTGCTCGCGTCGGCACACCGATGAAAAAGGACAAGCTTCCGAGCCAGTACTGGCAGGTGTTGGGGGACGAGATTGCCGAGGCAGCCCAGTGAGCCTTCAAGTCGTGCCTGCGGACCCCAGCGTCATGGGCGTGGATGAGATCGACCGCTATGTCAGGGCCCGACTGAGCGGGCAGGGCGCCCCCCCGGCTGTGGAGGCTCGAGGTGAGCCAGTTTGGGCGGTGCTGGAAGTTGCCTTCGACGCCTGGCGCGCGAACCCAACGCAGTTGGCAGCCTTCAACGTCGCCATGGCTGACTTGATGCAGACGGCGCTGCGAGATCCCCAAGACTTGCCGTCGCTGGCGCAAGCCTGCCGCTTGGCCGCCAACCTGGCGGCCTTACACCAGGGCTGGAGCCTTCCGCTTGAAGCCAGCCTGCGCGCCGACTTGCAATCCTTCGCGCTCCACACAGACCCCACCAAGGATTCGTCGGTTGCCCAGGAGGCGGGGATGGCCGCCTTGGACATGCTGGCCGCGCTGAACCAGTTGGACGCAGTGGCGCTAGAGGCAGCCTTCGAGCGTGCTGCAAAGGGACACAAGGCAGACGACAAAACCTTGGAGCCAACGCACCAGCATTTGCTGTTGCTTGGGAAGGCTTTGCTCGGCGCTCAATCGGGCCAGTCGCGCACCATCAAGGAAAAACTGTGGCGACGGCTGTTTGAAAGCTTCTGGCCAGACACCGCCGGTGCAGGACGGCAACTTGTTCAGGACTTCCTGTTCTGGGCCAGGGTCGTCGCCAAGGAGCCTCAACTGCGCAGAGAGCTTGCATCGCAAGCCATGGACGCAGTAGAGACCGCTGACCTCAGCAGGCTTGAATCTGCCTGCCTCGCTCAGCGAATCGTCAATCGCTTCGATGGCGTTGAGTGGCCTGAGGACACTCGCCCTCAGTCGAATGCAGACCTTCGCAACAAAGGCCTGCTGAAAAGAAGCACCCAGCGTCCTGGCGCTCACCGCCCGCAACAGTACTCGCTCCGACCATGACGTCTCACAGCGCGCCGCCTCGCTACATCGGCTTCTACTCCTACAAGGGGGGCGTGGGCCGCAGCATGGCCATGGCGCACACGGCCGCCGCCTTGGCGCGGCAAGGCCGACGCGTGCTGATGATTGATCTGGATCTTGAAGCGCCCGGACAGCACTGCACAGGGCCATTCCACAACCAATACGAACAAGGCACGGCACGGAGCTCCGGATTCGTTGGCTTTGCGGCCGACTTCAAGCCCGAACAGGCTCCCGCACTCGAGAGCTACCTCCTTCGCGCCGACCCCGTCGAATTGGGGATGAAGCCCGAAGCAGCAGGGGAGGTGCGCTTGCTGCCGGCAGGGAATCTTCTCGACCACACCCACTATCGACAGCAACTGGACCGGTTCAGCTGGGATGAAGCGCTCCAAGATGGGCTGCTGCTGCTGCTGCACCTGAAGGACGAGTGCCAGCGCATCGGCTTTGACGATGTGCTGATCGACGCTCGCACTGGCGACGCAGATCCCTTCTATGTGGTGAGTCTTGAGTTGGCCGATGTGCTCGTGGCGGTGTGTGGCTTCAACCGGCAGAACCTGCTCGGCACGCAATCGCAGCTCCTTCTTTTGAGCCAGTACCCCGCTGCCCGTCAACCTCGCCGCGTGGTCTTGGTGGGCAGCCCCACGCCCGCCAACTTCAACCGCACGCGCTGGGAAACCCATGTGCGAAGCAAGGCACCCCATCTGCGCCCCTTTGACCTGGAACTGCCCTACCACCACTTCCTGGCGGTCGCCGAGGATCTGCTGACAGATCCGAAGGACGACTACGTCAAGGCGATTGACCAGTTGGTCGAGAGGATCGCTGCGCAAGACCCTCCAGTGCCGGTGGTTCTTCCGTCCATGGTGAATCCCTTCGACCTGATTCGGTCGGACTACGCCAAAAGCCAGGAGTTGCTCCAGACGTACGTCGATCCCGGCGAGCGCGTCACGCGCTCGCTGGATGCCTTCATGCCGGTGATGGTCTATGGCAACCGTGGCACCGGCAAGACCACGCTGGCCAAGCACTACAGCGTGGAAAGCGCGGCCGACGGCCTAGGGCGCGAGCCGCAGAGCACCGACCTGCCGGTGCAGGTGGGCTTATACCTGCGCTTTGACATAGACTTGCTCAATGCCTTCAACACGCGCGACGAACATCTGCGCGACCGTTTCGACCGCCTGTTCGCCAGCTTCTTTGACGTGCTGGTGCTTCGCAAGGCACTCTCGGCGCTCGACCGATTCGGGGGCTTGTCGGCCTGGTGTGTGCCCGAAGTGCTTTTTGCCAAGCTGCTGCGAGAGTTTGGCGAGGAGCTGCCCGCCAAGCCCGTTCAGCTGACCGAGTTCAAGCACTACCTGGAAGGCTACTTCTCCGCCATTCGCCGGCATCTCAACAACCCCGCCCAGCAAGCGGTGCCCATGCTCTTGCAGGGCAACATCCTGATGAAGCTGCTGGTGGAAGAACTGCAAGCAAGGCCGGGCTGCCCCTTTGGTGAGCGCTGGTTTGCCGTGCTGATCGACGAGGTGGAGCACTTCCAGGACTATCAGCAACGCGTGCTGAACGCCCGCATCAAGCAGATCAAGGCGCAAGACCGGGTGACCTACCGCTACTTCCTGCGCCACGAGGGCTTGCGCACGAGCCTCATCCCATCGGTGGACAGCCAGCCCTTGCAGGAGTCGCACGACTTCCGCCGCGTGGTGCTGGATGAAGGCGTGGATCGCAAGAACTTCACCGAGCACGTGAGCCAGGTGGCCCTGCGGCGTTTGCAGTTGCACAAGCAACTCGGCCCGCTCCCTCTGAGCACCGAGGGGCTGAATCTTGACGACCTGTTCGAGACTCTGAGCCCTGAGGATGAAGCGGCCCAGGTGGTGAAAGGCAATCGGCGCGATGAAGTGCGCAAGCAGGTTGAGAAGGCGCACCCCAACCTACCCAACGCCTTCTGGGATTGGTTCACGCGCGAGCCTGCAGTGCTTCGCAAGGTGGTGGCGCTGTTCCTGCTGAACCAGGGCAAAGGCGCCGGCGAAGTGGTCAGGGAGTTCTCCGACTGGAGCCCGAAGGCCAGGGATTGGTACCACAACTACCACCGCGCTGCCTTGCACTGGCTGTGCCGGCGTTACAAAAAGGACAAGGTGTATGCCGGGCTCAACACGTTGGTGCTGCTGTCGGGTAACAACGTGCGCTACTTCCTGGAGTACTGCCGGGCCATCGTGGACCGCTGGATTGCGTCGTCTGAAGGCGAGGATCAACCCAAGGCCCTGAGTCTTCCCATCCCTGCGGCGATTCAGAGTGCGGCCATTCGCGAGCGTGCCCAATTCCATTTCGATGACCTGCGCGGCCGGCCGCGTCATGCTGGGGAAATGCTGACTTTCGTGAAGCGATTGGGCGGCTTGTTCGAGGTCATGCACAACAGCGATCGCCAGAGCCAGTTCGAGGTCAATCACTTCAGCATTCGAAACCACGACCGAGACCGGCAGCGTGAACTGGAAACCCTGCTGCGCGAGTGCCGCATGGAGAACGTTCTGCTGCGCCAACCGGGCAACAAGCAGAAGGCGCTGACGGATGACCGCCTGGATGACTGGATCTTGCACCCGTGCTTTGCACCGCTGTTCAACATCTCCCCCCGCCGCAAGAAGAAGCTTGATGGCCTGACAACCGCCGATGTACTGCTGTTGTTCAAGGGCAGCGACCAAGAATACAAAGCACTGTCTAGTCAGGTCGGCAAGCCAGAAAGCAGCGCGAGCGTCGATGAAACCAACTTGGCGTTGTTCGAAGATGAGTGAGGCCGTGCTTGCCGCGCAGGCGCTTTCGATCAATGCCGGCGAGCTTTCATCTGACTTGCTGAGGGCCCTTGAGCGCCATGACATCCTGCTTCTTGGAGCGGAGCAGCGGCCAGACGGTCAAGACTGCGAAGCAGAACCCCGGCAACAGGCCCTGATGGCTCATGTGCGTGCCTGGGGTGGTGCGGTCTGGCGGATGCGCGCCGGCAACCCCGTGGTGGACGATGGCCAATTCGGCGCAATCAAGGATCAGTTTTTTCTGACCAGCCCCAGTGGGCATCAGGATGCAGTGCGATGGTTCGATCTGCCTTCCCTGCTAGTTGACAAGCTAGCGGGAAAGCGAGTCCTCGCGGACTTGACCTCGCTCAGCGGAAGCAGCTTGCTGCAGTTGCATTCGGCAGCTGTGCAGAAGCGCACTTTCGCCTTGGGCTACTTGTACTTGACGCCGGTGCACTACCCCCAAACAGCCGACCCCGAAGGCAGCTCTCCGGTTGTGACGCGGACGATCAAGCAGCCGCATGGTTACCGCAGCTTTGGCCAGGAGCACGGCGAAGCCGGCCGGCGGCGGCACTTCATCATTCTGGGTTTTGACCGGCACCGGCCGAACAAGTTCATTGAGCACTACCAGTGGCCGGATGACGAGTTGCAATTGCTGATCTGCCGACCGGCCTATGTGGAGGGCGGCGAAGAGCAGGCCCAGCTTTCAGTGGGTGCGGTGCTTTACAAGCGCCTGGAGGCACGAGGGCAAGTGCATCAGGTGAACCCCATGCGCGTGATGGGAACCCCTGACGACCCCGGCGTGGCCGACACGCTGCTCAAGCTTTCTCAGGGCATTGACTTCATCGACGTCGTGCCCCTGGGCCCCAAACCCACTCTTCTGGCCACGGCGGTGTTCTGGCATTCGCTGCCGGAAGCCCAGCGAGAGCGAACTCGACTGCTTTACGACTTCCCTGTCGTTAGGCAGGCTAGAAGCGATGGAGTTCAGCAAGCCTGGCTGTTCGAGGGCGTTGTTTGAGGCACATTGGCCAGCCTGGGCAACCCGTGACGGAGCGGATGCGCTCGAACAGGGGCAGCAAGAGCGGAGGGAATGGACGGAATCGGATGCTCGAAAAGACCCTGCGCACCCGAAAACACTCATTCAAATCAATCACTTGACGCAGTACCCGATCGACTGATTGGGTGGGAAATGGCTGCGCCGGCTCGCTCACCGCTGAAAGCAAGAGGCGGCTTGAGCTGGCAACTTGAGCCTCTCAGGGCACGGGCGGCGAACCAAAGGCCGGCGCGACGCGTGCAGCACGCGCACGACGGCCAGGCCCTTCGGCAGCAGCAGGTAGAACACGGCGTGGTGCTCGAACGCAAAGCTGCGCAAGTCGGTGGCCAGCTTGGGGCGTGGCCGACCCATCAAGGGCTGGCCGGCCCAGGTCTGCAAGACGGCGTCGAAGCGGTCCAGCCAGCGGTCGGCTGCGTCCAGGTCTTGCTCGGCCAACCACTCCCAATGCTCGGCAATGCCTAGGTGGCTGCCGGCCGCTGAAGCACCTGCCTCATGCAGCGCGCTTGGCGCGGCGGGCGCGCAGGTCGTTCTTGAGCGCGGCACCGTCATGCGGTACGGTCGGCCCGCTGCTCAGCCCTCGGCGGACTTCCTGCCGCAACTCTTCGAGCTTGATGGCTTGCAGCCGATCCTGCTCCTGCAAAAGCCGCAGCGCCTCACGCACCACCTCGCTAGCCGACGCGTACAGGCCTGATTCGACCTTGGCGCGTACATAGGCGTCGGGTTGCGGCGTCAAGCTGACGTTGTTGCCCATCGCAGGCCTCCGGGGTGTGGGGCTGGAATCCCAGCAAGGAATGTCCATTTTTGACATCACGCCGCCGGATAGCCCGTGATCGCCCGGATGCGCTCGAACAAGGGCTGCAGGCGGCCGTACATCGGCCGATAGACCTCGGCGTAGAGCCGGTCGTAGCGGTCGGCGGCCTCGGGCCTGGGTTCGAACCAGCGCGCCACGCGGGTCATCTCGGCCACTGCGGCTTCCATGTTGGCATGCAGGCCCAGGCCCACCGCGCAGTCCATGGACGCCCCCAGCCCTGAGGTTTCGTGGGTGTGAGGGCGGGCGACGGGCAGGCGGAAGACGTCGGCGGTGAGTTGCAGGCAGGCGTCGCTCTGCGCGCCGCCCCCGCTGGCGTGCAGGGCCGTGAACTTCACGCCGCTGCGCCTTTGCAAGCGCTCGGCGCCCTCGCGCAGGCCGTAGGCCAGGCCTTCGAGGATGGCGCGGTAGAGGTGGGCGCGGGTGTGCACCTCGCCGAAACCGATGACAGCGCCCTTGGCCTCGGGGCCGGGGTGGCGGATGCCGGGGCTCCAGGTCGGCAGCAGGGTCAGGCCGAGGCTGCCCGGCGGGATGTCGGCGATGAGTTCGTCGAACAGCTGCTCGGGCGCCACGCCCAGCACCTGCGCGCTCTCGCGCTCGGGGTGGCCGAACTGCTGCTTGAACCAGCTCACCAGCCAGAAGCCCCGGGCGATCTGCATCTCCAGGCTGTAGTGCCCGCGCACGGCCGCCGGGTAAGGCGGCACGAAGGGCTCGGGCTCGACGTAGCGCGGCAGGGTCTGGTTCAGCGTGGCGGTGGTGCCGTAGCTGAGCGCGCCGATATGCGGGGCCAGCGCGCCGGAGCCAAGGATCTCGCAGGCCTTGTCGGCGGCGGCGGCGATGACCGGCGTGCCGGCCAGCAGGCCGGTGAGAGCAGCGGCTTGCGGTGTCACCTCGCCCAGGCGCTCCCCCACCGGCAGCAACTCAGGCAGCTGCTCGCGCTGCACCGCCAGGGCCTGCCATTTCCAGTCGGCGCTGCCGCTCCAGGCGTGGCGCTTGTAGTCGAAGGGCAGGTAGGCGACCTGGCTGCCGACCGAGTCGGCGAAGCGGCCCGTGAGCCGCTGGTGCAGCAGGCCGGAGACCAGCATGAGCTTGTGCGCGCCGCGCAGCATGTCGGGTTGGTGCTCGGCCCACCAGTTCACCTCAGCGTCGCGCTGCAGGGTCTCGATGGTGCGGCTCACCCCGGCCATGCGGAAGGCGGCGCGCCACAGCGGCGAGAGGCGCGGCAGCTGCGTGGCGCGGCGCTGGTCCAGCCAGATGACGGCGGGCGCCAGGCAGCGGCCGTCCGCAGCCATGGGCACGATGGAGCCGCGCTGCGTGGTCACGCTGACCCCCGCCACCCGCCCCGCCACTTGGCCCGCCGGGTGCTCGGCCATCAGGCGCCGGCAGCAGGCGGCGGCGGCTTGCCAGAAGGCCTCCCCGTCGTGCGTCATCCAGCCCGGCTGCTCGCGCTGGTAGTCGGTGAAGACCTGCTGCGCGCGACCTTTCAGGTGGCCTTGCCGGTCGAACAGCAGCGCGCGCACCGACTGGGTGCCGAGGTCGATGGACAGCAGCAGATCCCGGCTCATCGGTGCACTCCATGCTCCTCGTTCATCAGCGCCAGGTAGCGCTCGGCTTCCCGCGCGAAGCGCGCAGTGTCCCAGCCCAGGAGCGCCTGACAAGGCGCTTCGAGCAGGGGCAGCAGGTCGGCAGCGAAGCCGGGGCGCAGCAAGCCCAGGCGGGTGCGGCGCAGCAGCAGGTCGTCCAGGTGGCGCACCTGTTCGTGCTGCAGGCTGTGGCGCAGCGCGGCCAGGGTGAGGTCGGTGCCGGGCAGGCAGGGGCCGGCGCGCAGGCTGGGGGC
>JAFLDE010000114.1 GCA_017302655.1 Burkholderiales bacterium | reverse complement strand
AGCGCCACGGCGGCCAGGGCCGCGACGATCAGGCCCTTGAGCCCGGCACCGAGCAGGCCCAGCAGGCCTTGCAGCAGCGCGGTGCCGCCATGCTGCAGCACGCGCGAAACGGCCAGCGCGTTCACCGCCTCCGGCGTCTGCAGTCGCGTGGCCCACAGCGTGGCCAAGGAGATGCCGCCCAGCAAGGCCACCATGGGCCCGAGCAGCAACGGCCAGGCCTCGCCCAGCCACAGCGCCCACCCGCCCCCCGCCAACAGCGCCAGAAGGCTGCTGGCCAGCAGCAGGCGCAGGCAGAGCCGACGCAGCGCGTCGGCCTCCAGGGCGTCGCGCGCCGCGGGCAGCGCGAACTCGTAGCGCGCGCAAGCCACCACGCCCAGGTTGGCCGCCACGGCCGCAAACAGGAGGAACTGCCCCATCTCGGCGGGGCTGTAGAGCCGCGTCAGCCAAGGCCCGAGCAGCAGGGGCAGCAGCTGAGCCAGCAGGCTGCCGCCCAGCAGGGTGATGAAGCCGTGTCGCAGGCTCACGCCGGCGTGGCTGCCTGGACCTGGGCCAGGGCTTGCGTCAGCGCCCGCGCCACGCGCTCCTGATCCGCCTCGCTCAGGTCGGCGCTCATCGGCAGGCTCATCACGCGGCGCGCCAGCGCTTGGCTGTTCGGGCAGCAGTCCGGGCAGCAGAGGTGCGCATAGGCGGGCTGGTGGTGCAGCGGGATGGGGTAGTGGACAGCGGTCGGCACGCCCTCGGCCTTGAGCAGCTCCTGCACGCGGTCGCGGGTGCCATCCGGCAAGAGCACGGTGTACTGCGCCCACACGCAATCGCGGTCGGGGCGCACGGCGAGCAGCTGCACGCCGCTCGCAGCCAGCAGCTCGCCATAGCGCGCACCCAGCCGCAGGCGGCGTTCGATTTCCCACTCGAAGCGCTCCAGCTTGGCCAGCACCACCGCGCACTGCAAGGTGTCCATGCGCCCGCCCACACCCAGCCGGGTGTGCGTGTAGCGCTTGGACTGGCCGTGCACGCGGATCTCGCGCGCCGCCTGGGCCAGCCGGTCGTCGCTCGTGAAGAGCGCGCCGCCGTCTCCGTAGCAGCCCAGCGGCTTGCTGGGAAAGAAGCTGGTGGCGCCGAAGGTGCTGAGGTTGCAGCTCCGTCTTCCTTGATACGTCGCACCGAAGCTCTGCGCGGCGTCCTCGATGACGGCCAGGCCGTGCCTCGCGGCGATGGCGTTGATCTCGGCCATGTCCGCCACCTGGCCGTACAGGCTGACCGGCATCAGGGCCTTGGTGCGCGGCGTGATGGCGGCCTCGATGAGCCGGGCGTCGATGTTGCAGGTGTCGGGCTCGATGTCCACGAACACCGGCTTGGCCCCGGCCAGCACGATCATCTCGGCGGTGGCCGCGAAGGTGAAGGGCGTGGTGATGACCTCGTCGCCTTCTCTGATGTCCAACGCCATCAACGCAATCAGCAGGGCCTCGGTGCCGCTGGAGACGGTGATGCAGTGCTTGGCGCCCGTGTAGGCGGCCAGCTGTTGCTCCAGCTCCGCCACCTCGGGGCCCATGATGTACTGGCCGTGGTCGAGCACGCGCTGCATGCGCGCGGCGATGGACTCGCGCAGGGCCGAGTACTGGGTTTTCAGGTCGATGAACTGCATCAGGCTTCCAGGCGCACGGCGCCGTCGATCAATCGGTAGCGCTCGCCGGTGGCCGGGCAAATGGCCAGGCCGTCCTCATCCGGGTGCAAGCGTTCGCCGTGGCGGCTCATCCAGCCGATGCGGCGCGCCGGCACGCCGACCATCAACGCGAAATCGGGCACGTCTTTCTGCACCACGCTGCCAGCACCGATGAACGCATGCGCGCCGATGGTGACGCCGCAGACGATGGTGCAGTTGGCCCCCAGCGTGGCACCCCGGCGCACCAGGGTGCGCCGGTACTCGGCCTTGCGCGTCACGGCGGAGCGCGGGTTGTAGACGTTGGTGAAGACCATGCTGGGGCCGCAGAACACGTCGCTCTCCAGGGTCACCGCGTCGTACACCGAGACGTTGTTCTGCACCTTGACGTTGTCGCCGATGAGCACGTCGTTGCCCACGAACACGTTCTGCCCGAACGAGCAGCCCTTGCCGATGCGCGCGCCGGCGCAGATGTGCGCGAAGTGCCAGACGCGCGTGCCCTCACCCAGCTGGGCGCCTACATCGACGATGGCGGTGGGATGGATCATCAGTACGCCAAGGGCAGGTTGATGCGCTTGCCGTCCCTTGCGGACAGGTACATGGCGATGAGCAGCTCCAGGCTCTTCAGGCCCTCGCGCCCGTCGGTGTCGGGCTCGGCCTGGCCGCGCAGGGTGCGGATGACGTTCTCGTAATAGAGCGGGTGGCCGTGGCCGTAGACCGTGGTGGTGGCGTAGGTGGCGTCCTGCACCTCGGCGTCCATGGCGTGCGGTTCGGCGAACTGCCAGTGCTGGATCTCGTTCACCGCCACGCCGCCGACTCGCACCGTGCCCTTCTCGCCGAGGAGGGTGATCGAGCCTTCCAGGTTCTTCGGCCAGGTCAGCATGGTGACGTTCACCGTGCCCATGGCGCCGTTGCGCCACTTCAGCGCCGCCACGCCGGTGTCCTCCACCTCGATGTTGCGCGCCAGGGTGCCGGTGTAGGCCATCACCGACTCCACCGGACCGATCAGCCAGTCGAGCAGGTCGATGTAATGGCTGGCCTGGTTCATGAAGGCGCCGCCGTCGAATTCCCAGGTGCCGCGCCAGGCGGCGCTGTCGTAATAGCTCTGCGGGCGCGTCCAGAACACGTTCACGTTCACCGCGTAGACGCGGCCGAAGCGCCCTTCCACCATGGCGCGCTTGAGCAGCTGCAGCGTGCGGTTGCGGCGGTTCTGCTTGACCACGAACAGGCGCACGCCGGCTTCGTCGCAGGCGCGCACCATGGCCAAGCCGTCCTGCCAGCGCGTGGCCATGGGCTTCTCGGTCATCACATGGAAGCCGGCGCGCGCGGCCTCGATGGTCTGCGCCGGATGCAGGCCGCTGGGTGTGGCGAGCACCACGCAGTCGGCGTCGCTGCTGGCCAGGAGGTCGCTGAGGCGTGCGTGTCCGCGGGCGCCGGTCTTGGCTACGGCGGCCGCCAGGGCGGCCGGGTCGGTGTCGCAGACGTCCACGCACTCGGCGTCCGCCGCGTGACTGGCGATGGCTTCGAGGTGGTTCTGGGCGATGCGTCCGCAACCTGCGAGGGCAAAACGCAACTTGCGGCCGTCGACGGGGCTTGGAGGGGTGGTCATTGGGTGACAGTTTAGAAGGCGCCTCCAGGGGTCTTCCCTAGAATCGCGGCCCCTCTCCGAGCCCTCACCATGCAGCAAGAACAGCCGACCCCCGCCGCCCTCGACGACAACCAGCTGATCGCCGAGCGCCGCGCCAAACTGGCTGCGCTGCGCGAGCGCACGCGGGTGCCCTTCCCCAACGACTTCAAGCCCGAGCACCGCGCCTTGATGTTGGCGCAGAAGTACGGCGAGCTGCCCAACGAGGAGCTGGAGCCGCTGGGCGTGCAGGTCAGCGTGGCCGGCCGCATGATGCTCAAGCGCGTGATGGGCAAGGCCAGTTTCGCCACCTTGCAGGACGCCACCGGCCGCATCCAGCTCTATGTGATGCGCGACGCCATCGGCGACGAGCTTTACGCCGACTTCAAGCACTGGGACCTGGGCGACATCCTGGGCGCCCGCGGCCAGCTGTTCCGCACCAAGACCGGCGAGCTCTCGGTGAAGGTGACCGAGCTGCGCCTGCTCACCAAGAGCCTGCGCCCGCTGCCCGACAAGTTCCACGGCGTGGCCGACCAGGAGCTGAAGTACCGCCAGCGCTATGTGGACCTGATCAGCGACGAGGCCTCGCGCGAGCGCTTCGTGCAGCGCTCCAAGGCCGTGGCGGCGATGCGCGGCTACATGATCGAGCACGGCTTCCTGGAAGTGGAGACGCCGATGCTCCACCCCATCCCGGGCGGCGCCAACGCCAAGCCTTTCGTGACCCACCACAACGCGCTCGATCAGCAGATGTTCCTGCGCATCGCGCCGGAGCTCTACCTGAAGCGCCTCATCGTCGGCGGCTTCGAGCGCGTGTTCGAGATCAACCGCAACTTCCGCAACGAGGGGCTCTCGGTCCGCCACAACCCCGAGTTCACGATGATGGAGTTCTACGCGGCCTACTGGAACCACGTGGACCAGATGGACTTCACCGAAGGCCTGCTGCGCCACGCGGCGGTGAAGGCGCATGGCACGGCCGTGCTCAGCTACGGCGGCCAGGAGGTGGATCTCTCCAAGCCCTTCGCGCGGCTCTCCATCCGCGACGCCTTGCTGGCGCACGCCGGCTGCACCGAAGTCACGGTGGACGACCCAGCCCACCTGACCGCCGCCATCCAGAAGGCCGGAGAGGCGGTGCCCAAGAACGCGAACCTCGCCGTGCTGCAATACAGCCTGTTCGAGGCCGTGGTCGAAGAGAAGCTCTGGCAGCCCACCTTCATCATGAACCACCCGCTGGAGGTGAGCCCGCTGGCCCGCGCCAGCGACAGCGGCGACGGCACCACCGAGCGCTTCGAGCTCTACATGACCGGTCGCGAAATCGCCAACGGCTTCAGCGAGCTGAACGACGCCGAAGACCAGGCCGCGCGCTTCCTGGCGCAGGTGAACGCCAAGGACAGCGGCGACGACGAGGCCATGCACTACGACGCCGACTTCGTGCGCTCGTTGGAGTACGGCATGCCCCCGACCGGCGGCTGCGGCATCGGCATCGACCGCTTCGTCATGCTGCTGACCGACTCGGCCAGCATCCGCGACGTCGTCCTCTTCCCCGCACTGCGCCGCGAGTGATGTTGAGGCTGCCCCCAGTCTCCCTGTTGCTCGCCACCCCCCGCGGGGGCGATCAGTGGCGTCGGGCGGCCGGGCGCCACTGACATGAACGAATCGCTGGACGCCCTGCTGGCCTCGATCTGGATCGAGCTGGACAAGGCGGCCGGCGACAAAAGCCACGGCTGGCGCCTGCCGGTGCTGGCCACGCGCGACGGCGAGGACGCCGATGCCCGCACCGTGGTGCTGCGCGAGGTGAACGCCAGCGCGCGCGAACTCCTCATTTACACCGACGCCCGCAGCCCCAAGGTGGCACAGGTGCGCGCCCACCCGCAAGGCACCCTGGTGCACTGGTGCTCGCGCCTGAACTGGCAGCTGCGCCTGCGCGTGCGCTTGACCTTGGAAGCCGACGGCCTGGAGGTGAGCAGCCGCTGGGCACGACTGAAACTGCACCCCGCCGCGCAGGACTACCTGAGCCCGCTGCCTCCGGGCTCTCAACTCGTCACGCCGGCACCGCCCGAGCGTGACAGCCGCGGTCACTTTGCGTTGATGCGCGCGCGGGTCGAGCGCATCGATTGGCTGGGCCTGCGCCCGGCCGGTCACCGTCGGGCGCTCTGGGATGACGAAGGGCCGCGCTGGCTGACGCCCTGATACTCGGCGCCCTATTCCTGGCCCGAGAAACCCCATGCGTCTAACCCCTCTGTTCGCGCTCCTGCTCGCCAGCGGCGCGCTCGCCACCGACCCCCCCGCCGCCTGCACCGACTTCTACCAGTATGTGAACGGCCGCTGGATCGAACAGACCGAGCTTCCCGCGCACCGCACGCGCATCGGCAGCTTCGACGAACTGCGCCTGCGCAACGAGGCGGTGCTGGTCGAGGCCCTGGGCAAGCTGAGTGAAGACAAGGCGAACACCCCTGGCCTGAAGCACGCCGCGCGCCTGTGGGCCAGCGGCATGGACGAGGCCGCCATCGAGCGCGCTGGCTTCTCGGCGCTCAAGCCCCTGCTCGACGCCATCGCCGGCCTCACGCAGCGCGAGCAGCTGCCGGGCCTGCTGGCGCAGCTGGCCCGCGCGCAGATCGCCGCGCCGCTGGCCATTGGCGTGCGCCCCGATCCGATGGACACGCGCCGCACCACGCTCTTCATCAGCCAAAGCGGGCTGAGCCTGCCCGACCGCGAGGACTACACGCGCACCGGCGAATCCGCCGAGCGCCTGCGAACCGCTGCCCAGGCCTACCGCAGCGCCCTGCTGCAGGCGGTGGACGGCAAGGCACCCAGCCCTGAGCGGGTGGCCGCACTGGCCCAGTTCGAGCAGCGCCTGGCCGCCGCCAGCACGCCCCGCGTGCAACTGCGCGACCCGCGCGCCAACTACCACCCGCAGCTGCTCGCCAGCCTCAGCCAACGCGCGCCGGGCTTCGACTGGGCCGCGCTGATGGCCGGCCTGCAGCTGCCCGAGCGCGCCCCGGCCCGCTTCGTCGTCGGCCAACCGGACTTCCTCGCCGCCGTGGCGAAGGAAGCGCAGAGCGAGAGCCTCGCCGTGTGGCGCGACTACCTGCGCGTGCGCCTGCTTGACGCCTTCGCCACCGCCCTGCCCAAGGCCGTGGCCGACGCGAACTTCGCCTACGTCGGCATGGCCCAGCGCGGCCTGAAGGCCCCGCCACCGCGCACCGAGCAGCTCATCGACACCATCGGCGGCCGCGTCGGCGCGCAGCCCCTGGGCATGCTGCTGGGCGAGGTCTTCGTGCAGGCCGCCTTCCCAGCCGAGGCAGCGCGGCGCAGCAAGCTGCTCATCGCCGACATCAAGGAAGCCATGCGCGAGCGCGTGCGTGGGCTCGAATGGATGAGCGCGGAGACCAAGACCAAGGCGCTCGCCAAGCTGGACGCCATGTCGCTGAAGATCGGCGCGCCCGAGCGCTGGCCCGACTACACCGGCCTTTCAACCCGCCGCGACGACCTCGCCGGCAACCTGCTGCGCGGCGCGCAATGGCAGGCCGCGCAGCGCTTCGAAGAGCTTGGCCGCCCCACCGAACGCGGCCGCTGGTGGATGAGCCCCTACGTGGTCAACGCCTACGCTGGCGGCCTCAACGAGATCGGCTTCCCGGCCGGCATCCTGCAACCGCCCTTCTTCTCGGCTGACGCCGACGACGCCACCAACTTCGGCGGCATCGGCATGGTCATCGGCCACGAGATCATTCACCACTTCGACGACCGCGGCCGCCAGTTCGACGCCGTGGGCAACCTCAGCGACTGGTGGAGCCCCGAGGACGCTGCGGCCTACAAGGAGCGCGCGGCGAAAGCGGCCAAGCTCTACAGCGGCTTCGAGGCCCTGCCCGGCCAGTTCGTCAACGGCGAGCTGACCTTGGGCGAAAACATCTCCGACCTCGGCGGCATCCAGATCGCCTACAGCGGCCTGCAGCGCGCGCTGGCGCGCAGCAAGCCGGCGCCACGCGCCGACGGCCTCACGCCCTCGCAGGCCTTCTTCGTCAACCAGGCCCTCATCTGGCGCAGCAAGTACCGTCAGGAGTTCCTGGTGCAGATGCTGCGCACCGACTCCCACTCACCCCCGCCCTTCCGCGTGAAGGCGCCGATGGCGCACTTCCTGGCGTTCGCGACGGCGTTCAATTGCAAGCCGGGGGATGGGATGGTGGCGGAGCCGCGGTTGACGGTTTGGTGAGCGGCGAGGCTTCTGGTTAGCGAGTTTGCTAACATCAGTCATGCCGTTCGAGGTCAGCTACTTCCACGAGCGCGTGCTGGCGGAGATTGAGTCGTGGCCCGTGGACGTGTTGGCCGACTATGCAAGGTTGGTGGAGTTGTTGGCCGAGCACGGCCCGAGCCTACAGCTTCCGCACTCGCGCGCGATGGGCGAGGGCTTGTTCGAACTTCGCCCTCGGGGTCGCAGCGGGATTGGCCGGGCCTTTTATTGCTTCCTCGTCGGCAAACGTGTGGTGGTGCTCCATGCCTTTGTGAAGAAGACGCAGCAGACGCCGGAGCGGGACCTGAAACTGGCGCGCAAGCGCCTCAAGGAGGTGCAGCATGGCTGACCTGAAATTCAATCCGGTGGTGCATCAGCACACCGACTTTCTGGCCAAGTCCCGGCAACGAGCTGGCTTCGACGAAGCCTACGAAGCCCTGGCATTGGAGTACGCATTGGCCGACCAAATGCTCAAGGCACGCGCCAAGGCGGGGCTCACGCAGGACGCGGTAGCTGAGCGCATGGGCACGACCAAGAGCGCGATTTCCCGGCTGGAAGCCGCAGGTCGACACACCCCATCACTGGCCACTTTGAAGCGGTATGCGGCGGCGGTGGGGTGCGAGTTGCAGGTCAAACTGGTGCCGCAAAGGCGCGCTTGAGTCGGGAGTTCGGACGCCTCAAGGCTGCGGCCACTCCGGCGGCCGCTTGTTCAGGAAGGCATCCATGCCCTCCTTCTGGTTCGCCGTGCCGAACACCGCGTGGAACATGCCGCGTTCGATCTTCACGCCTTCGGTGAGCGGCACCTCGAAGGCCTGGTTGGTGAGCTGCTTGATCAGCGCGGCGACGGGGCTGGCGTAGCCGTTGATGGTGGCGGCGGCTTCCAGCGTCACGGTCATCAGCTCGGCGGCGGGCACCACGCGGGCGACCAGGCCGGCGCGTTCCGCCTCGGCGGCGTCCATCAGCCGGCCGGTGAGCAGCAGGTCCATGGCCTTGCTCTTGCCCACCCAGCGCGGCAGGCGCTGGGTGCCGCCGCCGCCGGGGATGACGCCGAGCTTGATCTCGGGCTGGCCGAACTTGGCGGTGTCGGCCGCGTAGAGCACATCGCACATCATGGCCAGCTCGCAGCCACCGCCCAGGCAGTAGCCGCTCACCGCGCCGAGGACGGGCTTCCTGATGCGCAGGATGTGCTCCCAGTTCTTGCTGATCAGCCCGCTCTGGAACGCGCTCATGAAGTCGTGCTGCGCCAGGGTCGGGATGTCAGCCCCCGCGGCGAAGGCCTTCTCGCTGCCGGTGAGCACGATGCAGCCGATGGCCTCGTCGGCGTCGAAGGCCTGCAGGGCGGCGCCCAGCTCGTCCATCAGCAGGTCGCTGAGCGCATTGAGCGCCTTGGGGCGGTTCAGACGGATCAGGCCGGTCTTGCGCGGGCCGTCGCCCAGGGTTTCGACGAGGATGTTTTCGTAGCTCATGGTGGAGGCTCTGAGGCAGCGGATGAGGAAGGAGCGGATGCCGCATTCTGCGGCGCCGGGTCTTCTTGCAGCGGGGCTTCGGCAAGGCTGAGCCGCACCCAGTTCTCGCTGCCCTGGCGGATCAGCATCTGCAGCGGCAGGTACTGCATGCTCGGCACCAGCCAGACCTCGGCCATCAGCGCACCCGGCGTGGCGGCATTCAGCGGTCGCAAGTGCCAGGCGTCCACCCCGCCCATGGGCGACTCCATGCGTTCGCTCTCGCCGACTTCGTAGCGCCAGTCGTGCAGGGCATAGGGCAAGGCCAGCGGCAGCTCGATGACCGCGCCGCTCTCGAGCTGCGCGCGCCCGCTCAGGAACAGGAAGGCCAGTTGCACGAACTGGCTGGCGGAGTCCTGCACGCCTTCGGGCGCGGCGCGCCAGCGCCCATCGGCCAGGCGCAGCTGCCCGCCCTGGCGCAGCAGGGACACGCGGCGCGGGGCCGAGAGCAGCAGCTTGGTCTCTTCGTCGTAGCGCTCGGGGTAGGTGCCCTCGGGGGTGATGCGACCATCGCTGGTCAGCTCACGCCGAACCACCGGTGCGAGGCTGGGACCCACCTGCACCTTCAGGCGCACCTGGTAACGATCGTCCTGGCGCAGCCACTGCACCTCGGCCTCGCCATGCACTGGGCCACGGAAGTGGCCCACCAACTGGTAGCGCAGCCGCACCGAGAGCGGCCACTCCACGCCGGCCGGCGCGTCCACGCCGTGGCCGGTGGACGCCAGCGCAGGGGCCTGAGGCGGCAGGAGGTCGAGCGCGGGCGAGGGCTCGGCCTGGGGCACGTCGAGCGGCTCCGGCGGCACCGGTCGTCGCTCCAGCGGGGTCGGTGCCTCCAGGCGTCGGGTGCGCAGCTGGGGCGTGCTAGGGCCCAGCGGCGGCGCCTGCAAGGCCATGGGCTTGCTCAGCACCACCTTCAAAGGCTGGATGGGGGCCAGGGCGGCGTCAGCACCCAACTCCGCACGCCACTGCGTCCAGGCCAGAGCGTGCGCCAGCAGCACCAGCAGCAGCCACAGCGCAAAGGCCGGACGCGGCCGCAGCCTCATTCAGGTCGCAGCAGCAGCAAGGAAACAGAACAGCGCGGCGCCCACCGAGCAGCGGAAGCGAAGCAGCAGCCAAGGCTGCAGGCCGAGCAGCGGGTAGTGGCGGCGGTCCACCGCGTACAGCGCGAGCAGCAGCAGGCCGTGCACCACGAGACCGGCGAAGGCCGGCATCAGCGCCGCCGGCCAGGCCAGCAGCATGATGACCACGCCCCGCCCGAAGCCGCCGCTCTCCGGCTTGAACATGCCGGCCGCCCAGTGGATGCCGGCCAGAAAGCTGATGATGAGCGCGGCGTAGAGCGAGAGCGCCTGCATGACCAGCGCGTGCGCGTCGAGGTCTTCAGGCCGGCCGAGCAGCCAGGCCAGCAGCGCGCCCAGGGCAAAGGGCAGCAGGCCGCCGTAGCCCATCCACACGGCGGCGCGCGGCAGCGCGGGGGCGCTCATCCGCCCTTGGCCTCGCGGCCTTCGCGGTTTTCGGCACGCTTGAGCCGCTCTTCCAGCGCCTGCAGGTCGAGCGCGCCCGGTGCGCGCGAACCGTCCTCGAACAGGATGGCCGGCGTGCCGGTGATGCGGTGCTGGCGGGCGAAGGCGCGGTTGCGCTGGATGGCGCTCTCGTCGCACTTGCCGGCCAGCTTCTCGGGCTGCTTGGCGCGCAGCATCCAGTCCAGCCAGACGTTCACGTTGTCTTTCGCGCACCAGACGTTGCGCGACTTCTCGTTGGAGTCCGGGCCCAGGATGGGGATGAGAAAGGTGTAGACGGTGACGTTATTGAGCTCCTGCAGCGTGCGCTCCAGGCGCTTGCAGAATCCGCAGTTGGGGTCGGAGAACACGGCGATCTTGCGCTGGCCATTGCCGCGCTTCCAGACCATCGCGTCCTTCAGCGGCAGGCTGGCGAAATTGACCTGGCTGAGCTGGTCGATGCGGGCCTGGGTGAGGTTGGCGCGGGTTTTCAGGTCGACCATCTGCGCGTCCTGCAGCAGGTATTGGCCGGTGGGGTCGCTGTAGAAGATATCCAGGCCGATGCGCACCTCGAACAGGCCGGGGATGGGCGTGGGGCGGACCTCGTCGATCTTCGGGAAGTCGGGGATGCGTTCGGCGATGGCCTTGCGGATGACGGCCTCGTTGGCCTGCGCCAGGCCGGCCAGCAGGCTCAGCAGGGCGGCAATGAACAGCTTCATGCGGGGGATCCGGGTTGCGGGGAGCGGCCCATGGCCTGGCGACTGAGCCAGCGCTTCAGGGGAGAAAGTTGATCGACGGCGCTGAGGCCCTGGCTGGCGAGTTGGCGGGCCCATTCCGGCGCCTGACTGAAGCCCAGCCACAGGCTGTCGGTGAGCGTGCCCATGAGCAGGGTGTCGGCGGCGCGTTCCCGTTCGTAGCGGCGCAGCAGCTTGGCGTCGCCGAGCG
>JAFLDE010000113.1 GCA_017302655.1 Burkholderiales bacterium | reverse complement strand
GATCACTCTGTTCACCATCGTACTGGTGACGCTGTACGACGTCGGCTTTGCGGTCATCACCGGGATCACCCTGGTGGCCTATGTGCTGTGGACCATCCGCATCACCGAATGGCGCACGCGCTACTACCGTGCGGCCGTCGAAGCGGATACCGCCGCCAGTGCCTCGGCGGTGGACTCGCTGCTCAACTACGAAACGGTCAAGTACTTCAGCAATGAAGAGCACGAGGCGCAGCGCTACGACGCCAGTCTGCGCCGCATGGAAGACGCCAACGTGCGCAGCTACAAGACGCTTGCCGCACTCAACATCGGCCAGAACGCCGTGATTTCGATCGGTGTCACCGCATTGATGTGGCGGGCCGCGTCAGGCGTGGTGGCGGGTGAACTCAGCGTCGGCGATCTGGTGCTGGTCAATGCCTACCTGCTGCAACTGGCCGCACCGCTCAACTTCCTCGGCATGATGTACCGCGAAGTCAAACAGGCGCTGAGCAATATCGAACGCCTGTGGAATCTGCTCGATGAGCAGCGCGAGATCGAAGACCGCGCGGACGCGCGTCCATTGCAGACTCTGCAGCCGGAAATCGAATTCGATCAGGTGCAATTCGGCTACGACCCGCGTCGCCCGATCCTGCAAGGCGTGAGCTTCCGCGTGCCTGCCGGTGGCACCGTGGCAGTCGTCGGCCATTCGGGTGCCGGCAAAAGCACGCTGGCGCGCCTGCTGTATCGCTTCTACGACGTGACAGGTGGTGCCATCCGCATCGACGGCATCGACCTGCGCGACGTCACCCAGAACAGCCTGCGCCGCGCCATCGCCATCGTTCCGCAAGACACCGTGCTGTTCAACGACAGCATCCGCTACAACATTCACTACGGTCGAACCGAAGCCCGCGCCGACGAGGTGGAAGACGCTGCCCGCGCCGCCCATATCCACGACTTCATCGTGCAATTGCCGGAAGGCTACGACAGTGAAGTCGGCGAACGCGGACTCAAGCTTTCGGGCGGCGAGAAGCAACGCGTCGCCATTGCTCGCGCCCTGCTGAAAAACCCGGCCATCCTGATCTTCGACGAAGCCACCTCGGCGCTGGACTCCAAATCCGAACGCGCCATCCAGAGCGAACTCGACCGCATCCAGCAAGGCCGAACCACGCTCGTCATCGCGCATCGCCTGTCCACCGTGATGAACGCCGACGAGATTCTCGTCATGGACGCCGGCCAAATCGTCGAACGTGGCACTCACACTGCCCTGCTCGCTGCCGATGGACGCTATGCCGCGATGTGGCGATTGCAGCAGGCGGAGGCCGTTGACGCGGTGGACGCAAGCTAAGGCAAGACCACGCCACACCGTTGTCGAATGCGAGCGCTTGCCGATATCGACGCATTGCGCCACCATCGTTCATACAGATCGAAACCGGCGCGCCGCCTCATTTTCTGCGCCGTTTCACTGTGCTGTTCGGATTCTTCGCTTGCCGTACAAAGCGAAACCGCCGCATCGGTGGGTCAAGCGGGGGCTTGGCGAATACGGACGCAACGAGGTGAGCGAGCCTCGCGCAACGGACCACGTACCAAGCCAACGTCCGCAATCCGGTCAACAGCAAAGGCAGGAAGCCATGAGGTGGTCAATGATTGCGCGCCCGAATACGACATCCAGAATCAACCGGCGATCGCCCATGGCGGTCAGCGGCGTACTGCTTCTCGCGTGGCTGGTCCTCACGCCCATCACGCTCCCGGCGCAGATCGCCTTTCGAGATGCCATTCAAGTCCGTTCTGCTGGGGGCTGGGATGAAGGCAGCGGCCACAGTTGCGCGCTGTTGCGCAGCGGTCAGGTGCGCTGCTGGGGGTCCAACCGCTACGGACAACTCGGTGATGGCACCACCATCGACCGAACCGCCGGTGTACAGCCCGTGGGATTGACGGGCGCGGTCGCGATCAGTGTTGGCAATCAGCATAGTTGCGCACTGCTCGAAAACGGCGACGTCGCGTGCTGGGGAAGCAACATTCTGGGACGGCTTGGAGACGGCACAGAAACCCAGCGATCCGTGCCGACGCCGGTCAGCGGCATCCAGGGAACAGCGGTCGCCATCACGACGGGCGACTACCATTCGTGCGCCCTGCATTCGGATGGCACCGGCAGTTGCTGGGGGAGCAATCTGAAGGGGGAACTTGGCAACGATGGCGCCGGTAGCTTCAGCCTGATCCCCGTCCCTGTGCTTGCCCCCGATAGCCGTTTTGTCGTCATTGACGGCGGCGGTTCGTCGACCTGTGGCATCACCTCGACGCGCGAAGTGCGCTGCTGGGGCAACAACGACGCCGGCCAATTGGGCGATGGCACGTTCATCGACAAACCCACCCCCGTGCCGGTCATTGGACTGAACGTGGAAACCGCCGCACTGAGTCTTGGTGACGCTCACGCCTGCGCACTCGGTCAAGATGGTGTGGTCCGGTGCTGGGGGCAGAACACCTTCTTTCAGCTCGGCTATGGCAATGGACTGAATGAACCCATTCCGCACGAAGTCATGGCGCTTCCGCCGGGTATCCAGGACATCGCGTTGGGTACCGAACACAGCTGCGCTGTGAGTTCCAGTCGCGGACTGCTGTGCTGGGGACGCAATGAGAACGGGCAGCTTGGCAACGGTCATACATCCGATGCAGAAGGTCCGAGCGACGTGATTGGACTCACCGAACCGGTTACGTCGGTTTCCGGGGGCGACTTGCACACGTGCGTGAGCCTGAGTGACGGCTCCGTCCGGTGTTGGGGCGACAACTACGACACCCAACTTGGAAATCACCGCCCGACCCGGCAATGGACGCCGCAAGCCCTACCTATCCCCGGCGCAGATGCCGTGCAGCTTTCGGCGGGCACCTACCACACCTGCGTGACGACCAGCGCTGCCGACGCGTATTGCTGGGGCTTGAATGACGCTGGCCAACTTGGCCATCCGCTCCAGACCGCGCCTTTGCCACCAGTGTCTCCGGCGATAAAATGCCGTTCACCAGAATCCGGCTGCCCTTTGGAATCACGGCGCTCAACTGCCGCTTCCCCCACAGCCCAGCCGCCAATCCGCCGCCTCCAATGAGCGTCGCCAGCACTAGATTCCGGCGGCTCATCCAGCCTTCTGAAGGCTTCAAGTCCGCAATCGCTGGGCTTCTCAGCGTCGCGGGCCGGTCCGACGGTTTCGGCTGCACATACGCTTTCCACCAGTTCTCGCGAGGGACCAGTTTCTCAGCAACGCGCCCAAAGGCGTACAGGTCCGCCGCCACACTGGGCGGCCCACCCAGCAGGACCTCCGGCGCCATGTATTCCACAGTGCCTGCCTGCAGCGAATCCCGTCTGGCGCCCGTATTCTTGGGCGGATCTTCCAGGGCACGCGCCAGCTCAGGAATCGCAACGACGACGACGGGCTGTGGGTGTCCGGGCTGCGCTTTGCAGCCGGCGCGGGTGCGTTCGAATTGCTGGGCTCCCGCCTGGAGCTGCGCGGCAACCTGAACAATGACTCGGCGCTGCGGCAGAGCCTGTCCTTCGGCGAGTTGGTGATGGGCGCAGACGCCACCTGGAGCGGCGGCAGTGCCGGCCTGGCCGTGGCGAACTTTCAGCTGGGCGACCATGCGCTGCTGATGAAAGGCGTGGTGCAGGCGGCGCGTAGCAGCGAAGGGCTGCAGATCGGTGTGCAGAGCCACGGCGAGCTCACCCTGAATGGCGCCGGCGTGAGCTTGCAGAGCCTCAACGCCACCCTTGCCGAGCAGGCTGGATCGACCGGGCGGGTGCTGATGAGCGATGGTGCGCAGTGGCGCGCCAGCGGGAACGTGCTGGTGGGCAACCGCGGCAGTGGCGAGCTGCGCATGGAAGGAGGGGCGCAGCTGCACTCCGTGGGCGCCCATGTGGGGCGCCTGGCCGGCGAAGGGCGCAGCACGGTCACGCTCAGCGGCGCGGGCACGTCCTGGCTGAACGAGGGCGCGGCGCTTTTCTACATTGGCTACCAAGGGCACGGTCGGGTGGCCCTGGAGCGGGGCGCGCTCTTGCAGGCCCAGCGTCTGTGGCTGGCTGCCGCTGGGGGCGATGCCGAGCTTGAACTGGGCCACGGCACCCTCGTCCGGTCTGATCTGGTGTTCGCGGGCAACGACAACGCGACCGGCAGCACCCGCATCAAACTGCTGGCCGGCGCCCATCTGGAGGCGACACAACAGCTCTCGCTGAAGGGAACGGGGTCGCTGCTGGATCTCAGCGGTGACGGGGCCTCGTTCAGCGGCGCCACCCTGGTGCTCGGAAAGGGAGCCGCCGCGACGGTGCAGGCTCCAGGCGCGCAGGTGTCGGTGGACTTGCTGCTCGTGGGCGGCGCGGCTCACGAGGGCCTCAACCGCTTTCAGCTTCGGCAGGGCGAGGTGACGGTGCGAAACCTGACGCAGGTGGGTGACCTAGCCCCAGCGCGCCTGGAGATCAGCGGTGGGCGCTTGAACACCGACCGCCTGTCCATCGGCGAGCAAGGCAGTGTGCTGCTGACGGGCGGCGAACTGCGCCTGCGCACCGCCGACTCGCAGCTCACCGCGCTCGACTGGCGCGGCGGCACCTTGGCCACCACCAGTCTGTCGCTCAGCCAAGGCAGCCACTGGGGTGATGTCTTGGTGGTACCCGCCAACGGCCAGTTGGTGGTGGACAACACCCTGACGCTGCAGGCCAGCACGCTGGTGCTGCGCAGCGGCGCCAGCCTCAGGGCCAAGGACCTGTACCTGAACCGAGGGCAACTGATCGCCCCGCTGCTCAACCTGGACCACCTGAGCTCCCTGCGTGGGGAGGGAAGCGTGCTGGCACGCATCCAAGGCGGCGCGGGCGGCTCGGTGCAGAGCCAGGGCGTGCTGGTGCTGGGCGATGCGAGCGCCGCCGACGGCGTCCGCTTCGGCGGCACCGTGCAGTTGCAGGCGGGGCGGCAGCTGCACTGGCTCGATGCGGACCGCGCTGAACTGAGCGGCGCGATCCATATGGGCGCGGGCAGCGTGATGCTGGCCGGCAACGGCCTGCACTTGCTGGCAGGTGCCCGCCTGGAGGCTCTGGAGGGCGGGGAGCTGCGCGGCAGCTTTCACAGCGAGGGGCAGGTGCAAGGCGCCACGGCCGTGGGCAAGGTGCTGCGCTTCAGCGATCTTGTCACGGGCAGCGGCAGCTTTTCCGGCGCGGTGCTGTTCGCCGACGGCTACGACCCCACGGGCAGCGTGCACCTTGAGGGCGATGTGAAGCTGTCGGCGGACAGCGAGCTGGTGCTCGATGTGGGCCAGGATCGGCTCAGCGGCATCGAGCACCTTCAGCTCGACGGTCTCCTGCAGCTGCGCTTCGCGCCTGATACAGCGGCGGGGCGCTACTCGCTGGTCGAGTTCGGCAGCTTGGCCGGAGCCTACAGGGTCGAGGTGTTCGGCTTGGCCAGCGAACGCGTGGACCTGAGCCGCTTCGCCATCGACGGCAGCATCGGTGTGAGCGCCGTGCCCGAACCCTCGGCCTGGGCCTTGATGGCGGGCGGCTTGGGCTGGCTGGCCTGCCGCCGCCGCGCCATGCGCTAGCCTTCGGGGGTGATGCACAAGCCTGTCAGCACCGGTCTCGTCCTGATGGGAGGCGGCGCGCGCGCCGCGTATCAGGCCGGCGTGTTGCAGGCCGTGGCGCAGATCAAGCGCGAGTGCGGCGTGCGCGGCAGCCCCTTCGACATCCTCTGCGGCACCTCGGCCGGTGCCATCAACGCGGCGGCGCTGGCCTGTGTGATCGACCGCTTCGACCTCGCCGTGGATACCTTGGCCAGCCTCTGGGCCGACCTGCGGCCCGAGCATGTGTACCGCGCCGACGCCTTCGGCGTGCTGCGCAGCGGCTCGCGCTGGATGACCATGCTGACTGCCGGCTGGGCGCTGCGCCGCTGGCGGCGCACGCAGCCGCGCAGCCTGCTGGACAACGCGCCTTTGCGGGAGTTCCTGCACGACCACATCCACTTGGCACGCCTACCGCGCTTGCTGGCGCGGGGGCATCTGCAGGCGCTGGCCATCACCGGCTCCAGCTACAGCAGTGGCCAGCACGTCACCTTCTACGAGGCCGCGCAGCCGGTGACGCCCTGGACGCGCTCGCTGCGCGTGGCGGCGCCGGCCCGCATCACGCTCGAACACCTGGTGGCGTCGAGCGCCATTCCCTTCGTGTTCCCGGCGCAGCCGCTGGCTTTTGAGGGGCGCGAGGAGTGGTTTGGCGACGGATCGATGCGCCAGAGTGCGCCGATCTCACCGGCCATCCACCTGGGTGCGCAGCGGGTGATGGTGATCGGCGCGGGCAGACTGGCGGACAGCCAGGCTCCGCGCACGCCCTTGCCGGGTAGCGAAGGCGCGCCGAGCCTGGCGCAGATTGCCGGGCACGCGCTGTCCAACATCTTCCTGGACGCGCTGTCGGTGGACGTGGAACGCGCGCAGCGCATCAACAAGACCCTGGCCCTTCTGAGCCCCGAGCAGCGCGCGGCCACGCCCTTGCGCCCGCTGCAGGTGCTGGTGATTTCACCCAGCCAGCGCCTGGACGAAGTGGCCGCGCGCCATCAGCAGGAGCTGCCACGCCCGATTCGCGCGCTTCTGGGCGCGGTGGGCGTGCAGGGACAGGGGCGCGAGGCCAGCGGCAGTGCGCTGGCCTCCTACCTGCTGTTCGTGCCCGGTTACGTGAACGAGCTGATGGCCTTGGGCCTGGCCGATACCCTGGCCAGACGCGACGAGGTGTGCGCGTTCTTCGGCTGGGCCTCAAAGCTCGAACCGCAGGAGGTGCCGCGCACCTTCTCGCCGCACTGGCCCCTGGGCATCACTTCGCCACCAGCACCACCAGCGCGCGGCCGTTGACGCCGTAGTTGGCGTTCTCGCCACCCACGCAGGCTGTGGCGTTCAAGTCCACTTGAGTCGGGCCTTCGGCCCAGGCCGAGGTGTCGGTCACCCGGCACCAGGTGCTTTTGCCGGGGCCGGTCCAGGGCAGGGTGAAGTTGCGATTGACCGACTCGCCGTTGTAGAGCACCAGGATGAGATCGCCGCCGCCCATCTGTGAGCCGTCGTAACGCCAGGCCATGGTGCGGTTCTGGCCCTGGGCGTCGGGGTTCCAGCTGGTGGCGTCCCACCAGTTGCCATTGTTGTTGTCGTTGCGGTAGCTCTTGTCGGCGCCGAACCAGTCCAGCCCGCCCATGAAGTTGCCGTTGGTGTCCGCCCCGGTGTAGAAGAAATCGGGGCGCAGCGCCGGCTGGTTCTTGCGGAACTGGACCATGGCCTTGGCGAAGGCCAGGAAGTTCTGCTGTTCGCTGCTCAGGTTCCAGTTCAGCCAGTTGCCGCTGGAGTCCAGGTTGTAGGGGTTGTTGTTGCACTGGATCGAGCGCAGGAACTCGTCACCACCATTGAAGATGGGCACACCGCCGCTGAGCATCAGCAGCGCGAAGCCGGTACGCGCCGCCTGGCGCTGGGCGGAGGCAGAGCCGCCGTTGTCCCAGCTGTCTTCGTCAGCGGTGCCGCCGTCGCTCGGGCCCCAGGGCCAGGCCTGGTTCTGGTTCTGGCCGTTGCAGGAATAAACGTCCTTGAGCGTGAAGCCATCGTGCACGTTGAGGAAGTTCACCGAGTACCAGGGGCGGTTGCGGCCGTCGCCGGCGTCACCGTAGAGGTCGCTGGAGCCGGCGATCCGCGTGGCGATGCGGCCGCGGGTGGCGTCGAAGTCCTTCACGCCGTACTTGTTCTGCGCGCGGCGCAGCACGTCGCGGTAGCCGCCGTTCCATTCGCTGAAGCCGTTGGGCATCTGGCCCAGCTGGTAGCCCTGTCCGCCGGGCGCCAGGCCCCAGGGTTCGCCGCTGAGGAAGACGCCCGGGAAGCTGGCGGCCACCTTGGCCAGCGCGGTATTGGCGTCGTTGCGGTCGAAGTAGAAGCGCTGCGGGTCGTTGGGGTTGGTGGTGTTGTCGTAGGTGTTGACCAGGGCGATGCCGAGGTCGAAGCGGAAGCCCGACACGCCCAGGCGCTCGCGCTGGTAGCGCAGGCTGTCGAGGATGAGCTGGGCCACGCGCGGGTGGCGCGTGTTCATGGTGTTGCCGGTGCCGGTGATGTCGTAGTACCAGGCGCGGTCAGTGGGCGTGCCGGGCGCGCGCGTCAGCAGGTAGTAGCTGGCGTTGTCCAGCCCGCGGAAGCTCCACATATTGGCCTTGGCCGGGTCGTTGCCCCAGGTGCCGCCCTCGCTGGTGTGGTTGTAGACCACATCGGTGATGAGCTTGATGCCGGCGTCGTTGAAGGCCTTGGCCATGGCGGCGAACTCGCGCGTCGGACCGCCGATGCTTTTGTCGCAGGCGTAGCGGCGGTCCGGGGCAAAGAAGTTCGTCGTCATGTAGCCCCAGTAGTTGTCGCCGGCGGTGCTGCTGGCGGAACGGTTGCTGGGCGCGTGCGTGAGGTCGTTGGCCTCGTTCTCGGTCTCGTGAATGGGCAGGAACTCGATGGCGGTGATGCCGAGCTGCTGCAGGTAGGGAATCTTGGCGACCGCGCCGGCGTAGGTGCCCTTGCAGGCGCCCACGTTGGGCTCAAGCTGCGTGAGGCCGCGCACATGCACCTCGTAAATCACGTCGTCCTTCATGGGCCGGTTGGGCTTGCTGCCGGCGTTCAGGTTGCTGAAGCCGAGGCCATAGGGCATGGCCACCACGCCCTTGGGCGCGGCGGCCGCGCTGTCGCGCTGGCGGTCGGGCACGCCGGCGTCGCTCACCCCGCCGCTGGCGAACAAGGTGGCGTTGACGAGCGTCGGGCTCACGGCGGCGCTGGTGTAGTCGTGCGTGACCTCCAGCGAATAGGGATCCAGCAGCAGCTTGTTGGGGTTGAAGCGGTTGCCGGCGGTGTCCACATCGGCCACGAAGCCGGCCGAGGAGCCGGGCGTCCAGCCCGCCACGTGAGGCCAGTTCGGGCCCCAGGCACGGTAGCCGTAGAAGATGTCGGTGAACAGCTTGGTCGGGTGGCTTGGGTCGATGTCAAAGCCCAGGTTGCGCAAGGTGCTGACCGGCACCATGACCTGCCACAGCCCGGTGCTGCCCACCTTGGCCATCGTGTAGCGCGCCACCGGTTGGGCGCCGTAGCTTTGGCGGAAGAGATTGACCTCCATGCGCGTGGCTGCAGCACTGAATACGCGGAAGGACACCGCGCTGCCCGTGGCCGTGACTTGGCCTCCGAGTTGGTCGACGCCACCCGGAGCCGTCTGGGCATTCGCCCGTTGGGAATGGGCAAGCCCGGCGAGGGTCGCGACAAGGGCCAGGGTCAGGAAGCGGTTGCGCATGGTTGAGGCGGTGGAGCTGATGGTGGATGTAGTGTTACTAGATCGCCGATCCCGGAAAATGCGGCCTTTCATCGATCGGGTTAACCCGCCATTGATTCGCGGGGTAGCAGTCTTACTTATTGATCAACAAAGAATCTGACCAAAGAATCGAGGCGTCAGATCGGTTCGATCGGCAACATGTGTTCATCAACATCTAGCCAAACTACAGACATGAAACACTTCCTGGGTCTGAACGGCTTGCGCCGCATCGCGCTTTGGTCCTGCTTGCTGCCGGCCTTGGCAGGGGCCGCCACCATCGGCGCCCAGCAGGACGGGGGCTTGGGCCAAAGCTCGCTGTCGGCCGCCGGCGACGGCTTCGACCGTTACGCCGAGCCCTTCTGGGATGGCAGCCTGGATCTGGCGCTGCTGGCCGGCGGCGTGGGCCCGCAGCCGGTCTACGCGACCGGCAGCAGCGTGCGCGTGCAATACGGCGGCACGGCGGCGCCGCAGGAGGCGCGCCTGATGCTGGCCGGCGATGCCGCGCAACTGGCCGATGCCTCGCGTCTGCTCTTCGAGGCCCGCGGCGCCGGGTGCACTTACGCCGACTGGCAGGTGGACGCCTTCTGCGCGATCGAGGGCGTCAGCGACTGGCGCGAGATCGGCGACCTCGCCGCCGGGCAGGCGCTGTACTTCGGACTGCAGGGCGATGCGCTCGACAGCAACGACGCCAACGACCAGGTGGCGATCGAACTCTTCGCACACCTCGGCAATGCCCGCTGGGTGGACCTGGGCGCTGGCCGCCTGATGCTGGGCTTCGAGAACGATGGCAATGGCGACTATGCCGACTGGGTGTTCCTGTTCGAAGGCCTGAGCCTGCAAGGCCCGAACGCGGCCGTGAGCGAGCCCGGCGCGCTGGCGCTGGTGCTGCTGGCGGGCTTGGTGGGGGGCCGGCTGCGCCGCCGCTGATCAGTCGGTGACCCGCCAGGGCGGCAGTTCGTAGTCCCGCCACAGCGCCAGGGCGCGAAGCCCCGTGGCCGTCGCGGTGGCGGCCAGCAAGGTGGCCTCCTCGCCCCAGGCGAAGCGCACCCCGGCCACGGCCACCCAGCCGCCTGCGAAGGCGCACAGGGCATAGGGGCGGTGGTCGTGGAAGGCCGAGGGGATCTCGTTGCAGACGATGTCGCGCAGCACGCCGCCGCAGATGGCGGTCATGCAGCCCATCAGCACGGCGATCAAGGGCGGCATGCCGTAGACGAGGGCGATCTGTGTGCCACTGGCGCTGAACAGGCCCAGTCCCACCGCGTCGGGCCATTGCATGGCGCGAGACGTCACCACCAGGTGCCGGGCCCGCATGAAGAGCATGGCCAGCAGGCACAGGGCCAGCAGCGCCCACACCCAGTCGCTGTGCTCCACCCAGTAGAACGGACGGCGATCCAGCAGCACGTCGCGCAGGGTGCCGCCACCAAAGGCCGCCAGGCCGGCGACGGCGATCACGCCCACCACGTCCAGGCGCTTGCGCGCCGCAGCGAGCAGGCCCGACAAGGCGAAGGCCAGCGTGGCTGCGGCCTCGGCGACCTGGAGCAGCGCGTCGGGGTTGAGCGTCAACGGCGCTCAGCCCTTCGGGGGGAAGACCCGGTACCAGACGCCATAGGCCCAGCAACCGGCGCAGAAGGCGAACGCCCACTCCAGGAAGCTGAACAGCACCAGCACGCCCGCCGGCACTTGCCACAGCGGGCTGCCGGCCAGCGCCAGACCGAGCGACACGGCCGCCGCCAGGAACAGCACTTTGGCGGCGAACATCTTGGCCCCCACATCCTCCAGCTTGCCGCCCCAACCGCGCGCTTCAGCCTTGCTGCGCAGCCAACGATGCAGGGGCTCGCGGTGGTGGCCGAAGAAGCCGCGCACGAAGCCCAGCAGCACCAGCAGCAGCATCAGCCAGGGCTGTTGAAGCGCCAGCGCCAGCAGGCTGATGGCAAAGGTGAGGAAGGCCTCCAGTCGGATGACGTGGGCGGGCACACGGGGTAGGTCGAAGCGCAGCATGGCGTGCATTGTCTTGAATCTCCGCGCCCGCGCCTCAGATGCCGGTCTCATGGCCTGGCTGCTCCTTGTCCCTCCTCTGTTGTTGGCTGCTTGGTGGCTGGTCGAGCCTTGGCACCGCTCGCTGCAGCGCGCACGCTGGCGGCGCGAGCCGCTGCCGGCCGCCTGGCGCCGCGTGCTGCGCCGTCGCGTGCCGCTCATCGCGCGCCTGCCCGCCGACCTGCAACTGCGCCTGAAGG
>JAFLDE010000112.1 GCA_017302655.1 Burkholderiales bacterium | reverse complement strand
GTGCACTACCCACCCGGCCACCACCGGCCCAAGCATGTGCATGGCGAGGTGTCTCTGAGCTTGCTGCTGGCCGGTGGTCTGACCGAGAAGGTGGGCCGCCGCGAGGTCGGCGCCCGGCCCGGCCAGTGGTGTCACAAGGCGGCTGGGGTTGACCACGCGACGAGCTTCGGCCCGGTGGGGGCCACGACCCTGCAACTGGTCGTGCCCGAGCTTTCAGCACTCCGGCCTGGCCTGTCCTGGCGATGGGGATTCGATGCGCCGGTCACCCAGCTGATGTGGTCGCTGCTGGGCGCGCGACCCGCCGCATCCGGCGGGGAATGGCTGGACGATCTCGCCGCCCTGCTGGCGCCGCCCGAGGAAGACCACCGTGTACCCCCTTGGTGGCCGCGCGCTCATGAAGCCCTGTGTGACGCCTCGGTGTCGATCGCGTCCATCGCGGCCGACTGCGGGGTGCATCGCGCACAGCTGGTTCGCGTGACGCAGCGACTGGCCGGTTGCTCGCCCACGGTGCTGCGGCAGCGGGCACGATTGGGACGCTGCCTGGCCCGCTTGTCGAGTGAGCCTGACTTGGCGCTGAGCCAAGTGGCGCTGACCGCCGGCTTTGCCGACCAGGCGCACTTCAGCCGCGCATGCCGGCGCTGGCTCGGCCAGGCGCCAGGACGCTGGCGTCGGACGTGGCTGGCACCGCACGCCACCACGCCCGTCCCATCATGCGCAGGCCGATGACTGAATCGCTCGCGTCACTCAGCACCTCCACCAGGACGCCCTGCCCGCTCCAGTCCACGCGCCATTGCCGCTGATCGGCCGAGCGCAGATTGCACTCGCTCTGCAGCACGCCCCAGCGGGCGATGAGCGCCTTGCCGGTCCACGCCAGCTCCAGTTCACCCAGTTGCTCGTCCACGTAGCGGCCCGCCAGGGCGCCGGGCGGCAGGGGCCAGTCGGCCACAGGTGCTGGGGGCGGCGCTGCGCGCCATTGCATTTGCGCTTGCTGCACCTGCTTCAGTCCCTCGCCCAGGGCCAGCCGGGCACCCGCCGGGTCGCCCAGCAAGCACTGGTAGATGGCAGTCACCAGCCGTTCACCCGCCATGCCGGCCACCGCGTCGCCATTGCTCAGGAGGGCGATGCCCAAGCCCTGTGCCGGCATGAAGGACAGGTGACTCTGGGCGCCGCGAAAACTGCCGAGACGGGTCAGGATCTCCTGACCATGCAGGCGTGCCATGTCGAAGCCCAGGCTGTGGCCAAAGCGTTCGTAGCCCCACACCGTGCGGCTTTGCGTCACCTGACGATGCAGCATCAGGTCCAGCACCTCGGCCGAGAGCAGGCGGCGTCCATCCAGGCGCCCGCCGTCCATCAGCGCCTGGATCAGCCGCCCCAGATCACTCGCCGTGCAGAACATGCCGCCGGCGGGTCCCATGTTGCGGTCCTGCTTGTTCGCCGGCAGGCTTCGCCAGCCCTGTGCTGAATCGACATGCGGCGCGGCAAGGGTCGCCGGATCCAGCCGGGAGCGCCAGGGGCTGCTGCGTCTCAGGCCCAGGGTGTCCAGCACGTCGCGTTGAACTTCCATCTTCCAGCCGTCTCGGCCGGCCGGTGCCATGGCCATGGCGGCCAGGTCGTAGCCCATATTCGAGTAGCGAAAGGCCTTGCCCTCGCTGGACGGTGCGGCCTGTGCCCACCACTGCAGCAACTCCGCGTTGTCGCGGTAGACACCCGAGAAGTTCACCCGGAGTTGGGCGGGCACCGAGTCGGCGGCGATGCCATGGGTGTGGGTCAGCAGTTCGCGCAGGGTGATGCGCTCGGCCTGCAAGGCGGGGCGCCAAGCAACCTGCGGCAGCAGCTGCGCCAGTGAGGCCTGCAGATCCAGCTCGCCTCGGGCCGCTCGCTGCGCGGCCGCCAGCGCCGTGAAGCACTTCGTGGTGGAGGCGATGTAGTAGCTGGTTTCCTCGGTGGCCGGCTGTGCGGCTGAAACATCGGCCATGCCATGCGCCGTGGACCACAGGGGCCGACGCTCGGCCAGCACCGCCAGCTGGAAGCCGGGAAAGGCGCCGCTGGCCCAGGCCTGATCGCTCAGAGCCCGAAGATTGGCCCTCGCACTCGCACTCGCACTCGCACGGCCGGGCCGTTGCTGGGTCATCGACACGGTGGCGAACAGGGTCTGCAGAAGGTGGCGGCGGCGCATGGCGAGGCCCGGTGAATCGACCGGGGTAGGACCCAAGGGAGCCGTGACTGTGAACCGTCCCATTCCTGGTGTCTTGAACGAATGTCGCGTGAGCCGCACGCCGGCTGCGGCGGTGCATGCGCGGTTGGCGCTAGCGCGGAGGCACCGGCGGCGCTTCCCTCCTGCGCCCCGCCCGGCCTGGCTCACGGACCGGGATGCCGTGTGGAAGCACCGATCAGCGCGCAGGCGGCTGGAACTGGGCCAGGCCCTCGAGCGCAAGGTCGCGCCTCCTGATCCGCGCCCGTGACGTCCAGCGACACGTCATGGCGGGTCATCCCTTCGACCGTGGCTCGCCCCCAGCAAGCCGTCGCTCGTCGCCGCAAGCCGGCAACACGAACGGCGTTTGCAAGTCGCGCGCCTAGGCTGGATGGGCTTGGGTTTCCGAACGCACCCTCGGCCAAGCTCTGAACCTGCGGTGCGCACAACACGGATGTCCCCGATGAAGCCCCTCTACGTCATGGCCCTCGTTGCCGCCACCTTGTTCGCCTCCACCGGCTGCACGCACCACCGCAGCGATGCGGCCGGCGCCAACAATAGAGCGCGCACGGCAAGCACCGCCATCGCACCGGAGTGGGGTGCCAAGCTGGGAGGAGCTTGGAGCTTCAAGGTCACCGTCGGCCAGCATGTGACCCAAGGCGCCATCCACCTGACGGCCTATGACGACCGCTTTCTCGGCACCTTGTCAACCGACCAGGGCGGCGAGGTGCTGAAGATCCGCTCGGTGCAGGTGAATGACACGAAGCTGGTGATGACGGTCGACTCGCCGCAGGGCGAGGTCGTGGTGCGCGCTGAACTCGCGGCCAACGCCAAGGCCTTCCAAGGCACCGTGACCTATCACAACGGCCAGGTCTACGCGATCTCGGGCAGCCGGCGATGAGACTGGCCGTGACGCGCTGACGCCCACGCCATCGCGGGGTCGGTCTCACCTCAGACGGCCTTGAAGGCCTGGCGACCGGACGGGAACCCGGGTGCGCAGGGCAGGGCCCGGGCGACCCGGCTACCCGCCTTGGCCGACGCGCCCCTGGTACTGCCCATCCAGTCGGCCGTCCTCGGCATCGATGGCCCGCACCAAAGCCTGCAAGCGGCCGAGATCGAGCTGACCGGCCCCAGCCAGTTCGCGCATCAGCGCCACCACACAGAGCTTGAGCTCACCGTTCTCTCGCTCCAGCCTCGCCAGCCGATCCTCATGGCGGGCCTTGTGCTGCCATGAGGCCTGCAGGGCGGCCTGCATGCGCGCCACCTCGTCCTCGACCTCGCCGATGTCGAGCCGGTTGCCGATGTCCCCCAGCAAGAGGGTGTTCAACCATCCCATCGCGAACCTCCCAGGTTCAAACAGCTCGACGCCCTGGTGCGTGCGGCTGCGCGCAGAAGCAGCAACGACTCAGCCCGGTCTGCTTCGGCACTGAGGCCGGTGCACACCCCAGCGTGTGGAGCTTGAGCGCCCCTCAGTTTCCACCGACGCTGAAACTGGTGCCTGAATAGTTGCCCTGGAACACCGAGATGGTTCGCCCCGTTTGCTGGTTGACCTGGCGCTGCAGGGCAGAGAACTCGGGGTCCTCTTGTTTGTAGGCGTAGGTGCGGCCGATCTGGACCACGCGCGTGCTGTCCGCACCCACCACCGTCGAGGGGTAGTAACTCCCCAGCAGCACCAAGCTCAGCTTTGCGCCTGGCTCCATGCGCAGATTCCATTGCACCGGCTCGTACGACGTGAGAACGAGAACCATCGGGAGCCGCGTGCGTCGGACGTTCACGACGACCTTGCCCGTGCTGCGCGACTGTCCAGGTTGGGCCACCTTCTCGCTGGCCTCGTAGACCCCCACGCCTTCCACGTAGGCGCCCTGCACGAGCGGCAACAAGGGGGAGCCCGGAAGCGGTGCCTGGGCGAGGGAGAGCTGGCGCTCCTCGATGGCTGCTGCCGCCAGCTTGCTCTTGTTGGCTTCGTCAATGAAGCCGGCCGTGACCTCAGCAATCGGCTGCGGCATGGCAAGGTCTAGCCGCTCCTGCAGCCAAACGGCCGAGGGCCCCCCATGGGCCAGCCGCTTCAGCGCGGGCACATAACGGAATCTCGACCCGCTGCCGGGCCCACCGATGCGGGCCAGCGTGCCCTGCCGGGCATCGAACAAGTAATTCCCATTGCGCGCAATGGCTCCATGCAGGCTGAGCGCGAGCACATACTGGCCCTCCTGGGTTGCAGGGGACACGGCATCGACTTCCAACGGCTCAAACCCTTGTTCTCGATACTCCAGTGAGCGCAAATCGAGCCGAACGAGCTTCCCGCGTGCAGCAAACAGCCATTCATGGCCATCCAGCGAGAACTGGCCGGGGCTTTGCATCAGCACCATGTGGTTCATGTCCACCCCAGCACGTTCGGCCTCCAGCACGATCGCTGTCTGACCCTCGGCCTCAGACCACTTGAATCGCTGCAGCCCCTCGTAGGTCAAGACCGCAAAGGTCTTGTCGCCGCTGGGCATGGGGAACAAGGTGATCGGTGGCGCGTGACTCTTCGTCGGGATAGGCACCGCCTTGTCGCTGCGCAAGTTCAACAGCAGGGCCGCCTTGCCCTTTGAGCTGCGAACGCCCATGAAATCAGCGCCGAGCCAATGCACGGCGTTGGCTTCGGACAGCTCGAAGAGGGTCTCGCCGCCCTCGCTCGCCCGCACTTTCACCACCCCACCGGCGGCCTGCGCAAAGAGCCGGCCATTCGGCGAAACCGTCACCTCGCCACTGGTGCCCGATTCCTTGAGCAGGACGCGCCCGCTCGCCAGCGCCACCAACTCCAGGCCGTCGGACAAGGCGGACGCCAGGACCGGCGACCCGAGTTGCTCCCTCAGCAGCGAGTTCGAATGTCCGCGCAAGGTCACCGACGGAGGCATGTCATCGGCCACTGCGGGTGGCTGGGCGAGGAGCCAACGCGCCCGCTGCATGCCAAGCCAACGCTGCAGCCCACGGTCGAACTCCTCGAAGCAGGCCTTGTCCTTCACGGCCTCCCGAACGGCCGTCTCGGACTGCCTCCAAGTGGGCGAGAAGTTCGGGCTGCAAGTCAGCGCGCGAGCGCGCAATCGCGCCACCCAGGCGCTTTCAAGCTCCTGAAAGCCCGCCGAGGGTTGGCCCAGTTGCTCAGCGGTCCGCTCGAAGGCCTGTCGGAGCGGCAGACCCAGCGGCATCGCCTCATTGATCCGAGCTTCCGGACTGGAGAAGCGTTGGCGCACATCGCAGCCGGACAGCAGCAGTCCGGCCAGAAGGATCAGTGGCAGTTGCAGTCGCATCATGTTCAGTAGCTTGCCGAGTAAGTGAGCTGGGCCTGCCCGCTGGCCAGCTCGTACGTCCAGATATGCGTCACGCTGGCAGCCTGCACGCTGATGATGGCCACCGCGCCACTCTGCGCGGCCAGGCTCAGTCCATCCGCCGCGGCCATTTCCGACTTGCCCGAGCCGAGGCCCACCAAGATACCCTTCAGCGAACGGGTTTGCTTGACATGGCCCTCGGCGCTGAAGGTGACCAGCTCCAGGCCTCTCGACAAGCCGACAAGGGTTCCGGACGCCTCGTCGAAGGCCAGACTGAGCAAGTGCCGATCCTTCAAGGAGCGCGCGTCCAACCAGGCGTGGTTGCGGGTGTCGTAGCGGTACAGGTGACCTTCGCCGCCTGTGGAAGCGATGAACAGCAGACCATCCTTGGTCGACCAAGCCAGGCCGGAGGCCCAGGAGAGCCTGGGCAGTCGCGCAGGGGGTTGCGAGTCCTGCCTCGGACCATCCATGCCCTTGGGCAGCCAGACCAAGGTTCCACCATTGCCAGCCAGGGTGTACGCCTCGCGCCCATGGCCGTCCAACGCCAGCGAAGCGGCCCCGTGGCGAAACATCGTGCCGCCCGCCACGGCTCCCGCGCTGCGCTGGCCATCCCTGGGGCCTGCGTTGCTCCATGGCAGGAGCCGACCGTCCGTCGAGACCAAGTGGAAGCGGACGGGGATGCGGGGCTTGGAAGGGATGGCAAGCCGTCCCGCGGTCGAGGCCGCCCCACCGACCCGGGGTGTCGGCTGGCTTCCATCGGGTGCCGCGATGGGAGCCGCATCGTCGGGATCGAGCAGCACCCCATCCAGGGTCTGGACTCTGAAGCTGCGCGAGGGGATGGCCGGCTCGTCCGGCCGAATGGGCCGCGCCGGACGAGTCGCCTGGCCCGAATCCACCGCTCGAGCTTGGTCACCCTCGCGACAGGCTTGCGCCTGGTACACCACCTTGCCGGAGGCATCCGTGCACCGATAGACCGTCGCCCCCGCTGGGTCAGCCAGTAGCGGCACCAGCGCAGCGAGCAGCCCGCACCTCACCCATCTCATCCATTCCCCCATCTGGCGCCCTGTTGGTCTGGCGCTTCATGCGGCCGGCATTTTGCGGCAGTGCACGCGGCAAGCGGCCCGCCCCTCCTGAAGCTTGACGCCAAGTCCCACGGCATTTCCGCCCGCTTGGCCAAAGACTTCGTTCAGGCCATGGCCGAGACGGGCATCTCCTGGAGCGAAGTCAGCCGGCCGTGTACTGAGTTCGACGATCCGGTGGCGCTGGTGGCAGCAGTGGTCGTGGCCTACGCGGCCTTTGGCTCAGGGTGGAAGGCTCAGTCGTCATCGTCCGTGTCCGCGGCATCGGATCGCTCTGCCGCCGCGCGGGCCGGAGGGTGACGCGCCTCCTCGCGCCACAACATCGCGGTGGCCATGAGCGCGCTGACCGCAAGCAGCAAGGCCCAGCGCCGCCGTTCGTGGCGCACCAAGTCCGGGCCAGGCCCGGCAACACGCCCGCTGACCATCACGGCCGCCAGATTGCGACCCCGCAGAAGACTGAGGCCAGCGACCCACAGGGGGTGGGCCAAGGCCAGCAGGCCCAGTGCAAGGGCCAGGCCCTCATGCAACTCCTCGGTCAGGTGGCCGAGCCCGCCCCAATCTTGATAGGTGGCCAAGCCACTCAGCGCGAGAAAGGGAAGGCCGGCCATCAAGATCATAGGCAGCACGGCCATCAGCAAGGTGGCGGCCTGCGACGCACTGAGCTTCGCGCGCTGCGGTGCATCGAGGGGTTGAGGGCGCTCCAGGCCGCGCCGTTGCTGGGCCAGCGATGCCAGCCACCTCAGCAGGCTGGCGAATCGACGACCCATGGCACCAAGCCGCGCTGGCTGCGGACCCACCAGCCCGTACACAAGACGCCAGCCAAGCAATCCGGCCAGGCAGTAACCGAGGGCCACATGCAGCGCGCGCCAATCGTCGGCGTCGCCCGTCAGCCACGCGACGGCGAAGGCGCTGGCAAACAGCAGGTGGAAGGTGCGGATCGGGGCATCGGTGACCAGGCGGTCGCGGGCGACGGCGTTCATGGCGGGCCTTCGGGAGTCCTTTGCTTCATTCTTTGCAGCCTGCTTGAAGCGAAGCTGAAGGCCTTTGCAGCATGCGTTCATGTGATGAGCAGCGCCGGCCCCAGGGTGTGCGAGGTCAGGAAGGGCCCAGGGTCGGCGCCCCTTGACCGGGGCGCTTCAAACGAATGCCCGCACTAGGGCCTGCTAACACTGCAGAAAGCCACGCGAAAGGCCCTGCTGGGCCGGCAGCCAAGGCGCACGGCGGCGCGCTCAGCGCGCCTCCGCCCCCGCCAGCGCCGTCATGTTCACCACCCGCCGCACGGTGGCGCTGGGGGTGAGGATGTGCACCGGCTTGGCGGCGCCGAGCAGCACCGGGCCTACGGTGACGCCCTGGCCACCGGTCATCTTCAGCACGTTGAAAAGGATGTTGGCGGCGTCGAGATTGGGCAGCAGCAGCAGGTTGGCCTCGCCGTCCAGCGTGGTCTCGGGCAGAAAGTTCCTGCGGATCTCCTCGCTGAGCGCGGCGTCGCCGTGCATCTCGCCGTCGCAGGGGATGCCGGGGCGCAGGCGCTTGAAGCGTTCGGCGGCCTCGCGCATGCGGCGGGCGCTGGGCCGGGTGCTGGAGCCGAACATCGAATGCGAGACGAAGGCCACGCGTGGCGGGATGCCGAAGCGCTTGAGCTCATCCACCGCCATGGCGCCGATCTCGGCGAGGTCCTCGCTGCTCGGCTCCTCGTTCACGAAGGTGTCGGCGATGAAGAGCGTGCGGTTCTCCAGCAGCAATGCGTTCAGCGCGGCGAAGCAGTGCGCGCCGGGGCGCAGGCCGATGACGTCGCGCACATGCTCCAAGTGGTGGTCGTAGCGGCCCACCAGGCCGCAGAGCAGGGCGTCGGCGTCGCCACGCTGCACCAGCATGCTGCCGATGAGCGTGTGCGAGCGGCGCAGCGCCGCCTTGGCCATGCTGGGCGTGATGCCCTCGCGGCCCATGCGGCGCTGGTAGGCCTCCCAGCAGTCGCGGTAGCGGGGGTCGTCCTCGGGATTGACCAGCTCGAAATCGAGCCCGGCCTTCAGGCGCAGGCCGGCGCGCGCGATGCGTGCCTCGATGACGGCCGGCCGGCCGATGAGCGTGAGCTGCGCCAGGCCTTCGTCGCGCACGACCTGGGCGGCGCGCAGCGCGCGCTCGTCCTCGCCCTCGGCGTAGATGACGCGCGCCTGCGCACGCTTGGCGCTGGCGAACACCGGGCGCATCACCAGGCCGGTCTGGTAGACGAAACGCTGCAGGCTCTGGCGATAGGCGTCCATGTCGGCAATGGGCCGCGTGGCCACGCCGCTGTCCATGGCCGCCTGCGCCACCGCCGGGGCAATGCGCAGGATGAGCCGCGCATCGAAGGGCTTCGGAATGATGTAGTCGGGGCCGAAGGCGAGGTCCTGGCCGGCGTAGGCGCTGGCCACCTCGTCAGAGATTTCCGCCTTGGCCAGGGCGGCGATCTCGCGCACGCAGGCCAGCTTCATGGCCTCGGTGATGGTGGTGGCCCCGCAGTCCAGCGCGCCGCGGAAGATGTAGGGGAAGCACAGGACGTTGTTGACCTGGTTCGGGTAGTCGCTGCGCCCGGTGGCCACGATGCAGTCGGGCCGCGCCTGCTTGGCCAGCTCGGGGCGGATCTCCGGCTCCGGGTTGGCCAGGGCCAGGATGATGGGCCGCTCGGCCATGGTGGCCACCATCTCGGGCTTGAGCACCCCGGCGGTGGAGCAGCCCAGGAACACGTCGGCGCCCACCATGGCGTCCGCCAGGGTGCGCGCGGCGGTGATCTGGCAGTAGCGCTGCTTGCTCTCGTCGAGCTTGCCGGCCAGCGCGTCCTCGCGCTGGCTTTGAATCACGCCCTTGCTGTCCAGCACGTAGATGTGGTTGCGGTTCACGCCCAGGCCCACCATCACGTCCAGGCAGGCGATGGCCGCCGCGCCCGCGCCGCTGCACACGAGCTTGATGTCGCCGAGCTGCTTGCCCACCAGCTCCAGCGCGTTCAGCAGCGCCGCGCCGCTGATGATGGCGGTGCCGTGCTGGTCGTCGTGGAAGACCGGGATGCTGAGCCGCTCCTTGAGCTTGCGCTCCACGTAGAAGCACTCCGGCGCCTTGATGTCCTCGAGGTTGATGCCGCCCAGCGTGGGCTCCAGCGCGGCGATGTGCTCGACCAGCTTGTCCGGGTCCTTCTCGTTGAGCTCGATGTCGAACACATCGATGCCGGCGAACTTCTTGAACAGGCAGCCCTTGCCCTCCATCACCGGCTTGGCGGCCAGTGGGCCGATGTCTCCGAGGCCCAGCACCGCCGTGCCGTTGGTGACCACGCCCACCAGATTGCCGCGTGCCGTGTATTCGGCGGCCAGGCGCGGGTCTTTCTCGATGTCCAGGCAGGGGTAGGCCACCCCGGGCGAGTAGGCGAGCGACAGGTCGCGCTGATTGGCCAGGGGCTTGGTCGGCGCCACGCTGATCTTGCCGCGCGTGGGCAGGCGGTGGTATTCCAGCGCCGCTTCGCGCAGCGCCGCCTCAGAGGACGGGGGGATGTGCTCGTTCATCCGCGCAGCTTACGCGCGGGTACACGGTGGTTTCATGCCGATGGTTCATGGGCGCCAACAGGCTGCGCGGCCCGCGAACGTCACCCGCTTGTCGGCGGCGTGAGCGTGCGCCCGCGCCACCCCACCCAGGCCAGCGCCACCAGCACCAGGGCGATGGGCAGCAGCGAACCCAGGTTCAGCCAGGTCCAGCCCTGCGTGGTGATCAAGGCACCCGAGGCGAAGGAGCTCAGGGCCATGGTCCAGAACACCGCCGTGTCCATGGCGCCCTGCGCGCGGGTCTTCTCCTCCGGCGCGTAGGTCTGCGTGAGCAGACTGGAGCCGGCGGTGAAAAGGAAGTTCCAGCCCACCCCCAGCAGGGTGAGTGCCACCAGGAACTGCATCAGATCCACCCCCGACAGCGCCACCGCCACACAGCCCAGGTTGAGCAGCGCGCCCACCGCCATCACCCGCAGCGCACCGAAGCGCGCGATGAGGTGCCCGGTGAAGAAGCTGGGCACGAACATGCCCAGCACATGCCACTCCAGCACCAGCGCGGCACGGTCGAACGGGTGGCCGCACTGGCCCATGGCAATCGGCGTGGCGGCCATCAGCAGATTCATCACGCCGTAGCCCAGCGCCGCCGCCAGCACCGCCAGCACGAAGAGCGGTTGATGCGCCAGTTCGCGCACGCTGCGCCCGCGCGTCGCGCCGGCCACGGCGGCCGGTGGGGCCGGGAATCGGATGAAGCTCATCAAGACCAGGCCGAGCAGGCCCACGCCCATCAGGGCCAGGTAGGTGCCCACGAAGGGAACGGGCAGCCAGTCGCGCGTGGCGGAGGCCAGGTTCGGCCCGCTGAAGGCACCGACCACGCCGCCCGCCAGCACCCAGGACATCGCTTTGTCCTTCATGGCCGGCGCCACCAGCTCGGGCCCGGCAAAACGGTAGAGCGCCCCGTTGGCGCTGTAGAAGCCCGCCACCACCGTGGCCGCCACCACGCCCCAGAACGCTTGCGCCCAGGCCGCCCAGGCGCACAAGCCGCAGCTCAGCACCGCCACCACCAGGCCCATCTGGAAGCTGCGCTGCCGCCCCAAGCGCGCCTGCATGCGCGACACCGGCATGGCCGCGAGCGCCGCGCCCACCACATAGCCGGTCACCGGCAGGGTGGCCATCCAGGGCTGCGGCGCCAGCGCCAGACCCACGAGCCCGTTCATCGCGATGAAGGCGACGTTGTTGGTCAGCAGCAGGGCCTGGCAGCAGGCCAGCAGCAGCAGGTTCGGGTTCATGGACGGCAGGTCGGCGCGGGCGGGCATCGTAGGGGGATGCCGGGGTCTCGGCGGCGGCTCTCAGGTGCGCTGATTGAGAGGTTGAGATGCAGCGCAGGACTAAACCGCTCGCGCGGTAGTCGCTCCGGCCCGACCGAGGACGTTCGCTGAGCGCCCATCTCTGCGATGTTGGTCATCGAGGCAATCCGCCTCGGTCACCCACAGGAGCAGGATCATGGACGTC
>JAFLDE010000111.1 GCA_017302655.1 Burkholderiales bacterium | reverse complement strand
GCAGCGAGGCCGGCACGCCGAGCGGGCTGGCCAGGTCGATGAAGCCGGGCAGCACGGTGGCCCCGTCGAGCTTCCATTCGCGCGCGCCCGGCGGAACGGGCAACTGCGCCCCGACGGCGACCACGCGGCCCTCGCGCAGGATGAGCGTGCCGCGCTCGATGACCTGGCCGGGCCGCACGACGATGCGCGCACCGGTCAGCGCATGCCAGGTCGGCACGGCTTCACGCAGGCCCACCGGGCGTTCCTGGGCCAAGGCGTTCGACACGGCCGACACGGCCAGCCACAGCAGGGCGAGGGATGCAAGGCGCAAGGGCAGCTCCTTTTCGAAGCCGCGCAGCGTAACGGCAAGCGCGGGGCTGTCAGCGCCCCAGCGCCAGCTTGATGCCGAAGCCCAGCAAGAGCCCGCCAGCCACGCGTTCCAGCCAGACCCCATAGATGGGGCTGGCGCGCAGACGCTCGGCCGCCAGGCGGGTGAGTGCGATGGCCAGCACGCAGTACAACAAGGTGATGAGCGCCACCGTGACCGCCATGGCGCCGAAGGTGAGCAGGCCTTGGTGCTGCGTGGGGTGCACGAACTGCGGGAAGAAGGCCATGTAGAACACGATGGCCTTGGGGTTGAACAGGGTGATGACGAAGGCCTGCTGGAAGTACTGCCGCGGCCGCACCTGCAGCGCTGGCGCGCCGCCCGCGCGGGCACGCATCATCTTCAGGCCCAGCCACACCAGGTAGGCGGCGCCCAGCCACTGCACGGCGGCGAACAGCGCAGGGGCCGCCTTGAGCACCGCGGCCACGCCGGCCACGGCGCTCCACATCAGCAGCTGGTCGCCGGCCATCACCCCGGCGGTGGCTGCCAGGCCGCCGCGCACGCCGCCCTTGCCGGTGGAGCCGATGAGCACCAGATTGCCCGGCCCGGGGATCATCAGGAACACCCAGACGGCGAGCACGAAGGCCCAGTAGTCGGCGATGCCGAACAGAGCGGGGCTCACAAAGTCACCGGCCCAAGCAGCGCGCCCAGCAGCAGCCGCGCACCGCGCAGATTGGTGGCACAGGGCACGTCGTGCACGTCGCAGGCGCGCACCAGAGCGTTGATGTCGGGCTCGTGCGGCTGCGGGGTCATCGGGTCGCGCAGGAAGACCACGGCGTCCACCTCGCCCTGCGCCAGCCGGGCGCCGATCTGCAGATCACCACCCAGCGGGCCGCTGAGGTAGCAGTGCACGGTCAAGCCCAGCTCGGTCTGCAGGCGCCGGCCGGTGGTGCCGGTGGCCATCAGCTCGCATCGCGCCAGCTGTGTGGCGAACTCGCCGGCCAGGCGCACCATGTCGTCCTTCTTGCGATCGTGCGCGATCAGCGCCAGGGTCATCGTTCCACTCACCGCCATGCCTTTCTTTGCACCCACAGATTGAGCAGCAGGCCCGCCATGACCAGCGCCGCACCCTGCAGTTTCCAGCCAGGCAGGGTCTCACCCAGCCAAGCGGCCGAGCACCCCATGCCGAACACCGGCACCAACAGCGCCATGGGCACCACCTGCGCCGCCTCGTAGCGGCCCAGCAGCCAGCCCCAGACCCCGTAGCCGAACAAGGTGTTGCCCAGCGCCTGCCAGAGCACCGCCGACCAGCCGCCGAAGCCCGCCGACTGCGCGCCGCGCCAGAGCGGCTCCCAGCCTTCGAAGGCCCCGGCGAGCAGGGCCAGCACCGGCGCGGCAAAGGCGCTGCTCCAGACCACGAAACCCAGCATGGGCACACGGCCCACGTGCTGGTTGACGAGGTTGGCCGCGGCCCAGGACAGGCCGGCGGCCAGCGTGAGCGCCAGGCCCAGCGGCGTGAGGCTGTGGGCGTCAAGGTGCAGGCCCAGCCAGGCCATGCCCAGGCCGGCCAGACCCAGTGCCAGCCACTGCAGGCGGCGCAGCGCCTGGCCGCGCAGGGCCCAGGCCAGCAGCAGCGTGAAGAAGACCTGGCTCTGCACCACCAGGGAAGCCAGGCCAGGCGAGATGTGCCCGTCCATGGCCAGGAACAGCAGGCCGAACTGGCCGCAGCCGATGAGCACACCGTACAGCGCCACCCAGCGCCAGGGCGCGCCCGGCCAGGGCACGAAGAGCAGGGGCAAGGCCGCCAGCAAAAAGCGCAGCGCCGCCAGCCACAAGGGCGGGAAGTGCACGAGCGCGGCTTTCATGACCACGAAGTTGCTGCCCCATACGGCGACGACCGCCAGCGCCAGCAATGCGTGCGGCAAGCGCAGCGTCACTGAAGCATCCTTCGCGCCAAGGCGCTCCGTGTTTCGCGCTTGGGGTGGCCCGGCGCGCTCAAGCGTCCAACTCCACCCGGTTGCGGCCGTTCGACTTGGCCCGGTACAGCGCGGCGTCGGCGCGGCGCAGCAGGGGCTCCGCCGACTCGCCTCGACGGGCCACGGTGGCGCCCACCGACGCAGTCACCCCCAGGCTGCCGCGTTCCAGCGGTACGGGGTTCATCTGCACCGCCTGGCGCAGGCGCTCGATGGTGGTGCGGGTGGCGTCCAAATGGGCGTCGTCCAGCAGCACGAGGAATTCCTCGCCGCCCCAGCGGGCCAGGGTGTCGGTGTCACGAAGGCACCGCTGTGCCACCTTCGCGAAGTGCCGCAGAACGGCGTCACCGGCGGCGTGGCCGTGGCGGTCGTTGACCTGCTTGAAGTGGTCGAGGTCGATCAGCGCCACCGCGAAGGAGGTGCCCGAACGCTGGTGCCGGCGCAGCGCGCGCGCCAGCAGGCGTTCGCCCTGGTGGCGGTTGAAGAGCCCGGTGAGCGCGTCGCGCTCGGCCAAGGTCTGCAGCTTGGCCATGGCCTCGCGAACCTCTTCGCGCTGACGCACCAGGCGCTGCCGGATGTGCGCCATGCGCGTGGCCAGCACCCAGACGCCGGGCACGAGCACCACCATCATGACGAGCAGGGGCAGCTCCGACGACCAGGGCAGCTTGCGAGGCCAGATCTCGACGGCGAAGGCCATGGCCGCACCCAGCGAGGCCAGCGACAGCAAGGCCAGTTGCGCCACCAGCCTGGGCCGCAGATCGAAGGTGGCGAACATGAGGATGACCATCGCAATCGGGAACACCGCGACACGCGATTCACCCGTCATCGGGTAGGCGGCATGGGTGAGCACCAAGGTCAGTGCGCATTGCGCCTGGGTCAGCGCCGGGTCGCGCCAGGCGCTGCTGCGTCCGCTGCACACCAGGAAGGCGCACACCGCCTGTCCTCCCAATGCCACGGCAGCCCAGGGAAGCAGCCAGATCCAATCGGTATCGGCACGGCGGCCGGCCACCAAGCCCCAGATCAAGCCGAGCACGACCAGGCCGAGCGCCAGCAACGACTGGCCGCTGCGAATGCGATGCTTGCGCTCGACGCCCAGCAGCCAAGCCCAGCGCGGCGCGACAGGGAGGTCGGTGGCCTCCGAAGGCAGCTGGGTGGTCTGGGAGAAGTCGGTCATGCGGGGCGGAGCGTAGCCGGGATGCGCGCCGGCCCTCAGCGAAGTTGCGCCAGCGGCAGCCCGGCCGCCGCCTTCACTTCGCCCAGGCTGAAGCTGGTGTGCACATCGCCCACATTGGGCAGCACCAGAAGGCGCTCCAGCGCGAAGCGGCTGAAGGCGTCGAGGTCGGTGGCCACCACCTGCATCTCGAAGGTGCCGGCGCCGCTGATGTAATGGCAGTCGATGACCTCAGGCAGGGCCTTCAGCGCCGTCTCCAGCTGGCGCGTGGCGGCGGCGTTGTTGCGCTCGGCGTCCACGCGCACGAAGGCCAGCACCCCGAGGCCCAGCCGGCGGCGATCCAGCACGGCGCGGTAGCCAGTGATGTAGCCCTGCTCCTCCAGCCAGCGCACGCGTCGCCAGGTCGGCGCGGCCGAGAGGCCGATGCGCGCCGCCAGCTCCGCGTTGGTGAGCCGTGCTTCGTCCTGCAGCGCCGCCAGGATGGCGAGGTCGTAGCGATCCAACGGCCCGCCCTGGCGTTCGGCCTCAAGGGGAGCCTGGGCCGCCTGCTGGCGCGCGGCGCTTTGGCGCGGGTCTTTCGCACGAACTGATTTCTTGGCCATCATGGACTTCTCATTGCACTGGGTGAGCAACATTCTTGCTCACTAGACCCATTTTCTAGCAAAGAACGCAAGCCCAATTCGGCGTCGAATTCCTACACTGCCGGGCTTGCCCTCAGGCGCGCGCTGCGCCCCCGGCGCACACTGCCGCCACCCCTGCCCAAGGACCCCGCCCATGAACGCTCCGCTGCCCGACCACGTCCGCCGCGCCATCGAAACCGTGACGCTGGACGACAAGTACGCGCTGGACCGCGGCCGCGCCTTCATGAGTGGCGTGCAGGCCCTGGTGCGCCTGCCCATGCTGCAGCGCACGCGCGACGGCCTGGCCGGGTTGAACACCGCTGGTTTCGTGAGCGGCTACCGGGGTTCGCCGCTGGGCGGCTACGACCAGGCGCTGTGGGCGGCGCGCAAGCACCTGGAAAAGAACCACGTCGTCTTCAAGCCCGGCGTGAACGAGGAACTGGGCGCCACGGCGGTGTGGGGCACGCAGCAGCTCGACCTCTACCCCGAGAAGCGCAAGTACGACGGCGTGTTCGGCATCTGGTACGGCAAGGGCCCGGGCGTGGACCGCTGCATCGACGTCTTCAAGCACGCCAACATGGCCGGCACGGCCAAGCATGGCGGGGTCATCGCCATCGCCGGCGACGACCACATCGCCAAGAGCAGCACGGCCGCACACCAGAGCGACCACGTGTTCAAGGCCGTTGGCTTCCCGGTGTTCTTTCCGACCACGGTGCAGGACATCCTCGACATGGGCCTGCACGCCTTCGCGATGAGCCGCTACTCGGGCCTTTGGAGCGGCATGAAGACGATCCAGGAGATCGTGGAGAGCGGCGCCACGGTGGACGTGAGTCCGGACCGCGTGCAGATCCTGCTCCCCACCGATTTCGAGATGCCGGCCGGCGGCCTGCACATCCGCTGGCCCGATCCGCCGCTGGAGCAGGAAGCGCGGATGATGGACCACAAGTGGTACGCCGCGCTGGCCTACATCCGCGCCAACCGGCTCAACCACAACGTCATCGAGACGAAGCAGGACCGCCTCGGCCTGATCGCCTCGGGCAAGGCCTACAACGACACCCGCCAGGCCCTGTTCGACCTGGGCCTGGACGACGACACCTGCCGCCGCCTGGGGGTGCGCCTGCACAAGGTCAACGTGGTGTGGCCGCTGGAAGCGAACATCACCCGCGAGTTCGCCACCGGGCTGCAGGAGATCCTCGTCATCGAGGAGAAGCGCCAGGTCATCGAGTACCAGATCAAGGAACAGCTCTACAACTGGAAGGCCGATGTGCGCCCGCACGTGCTCGGCAAGTTCGACGACGACGAGCAGAACGGCGGCGAGTGGGGCCTGCCCAACCCGAGCAAGAACTGGCTGCTGCGCCCGCAGGCCGATCTGACGCCGGCGCTCATCGCCCGCGCCATCGCGCAGCGCCTGAAGAAGCTGGGCGTGGACGGCGACGTGGCCGCCCGCCTGGACGCGCGCCTGGCGGTCATCGAGGCCAAGGACCTGGCGCTGGCCGGCGAGGTCAAGGTGGCCGGCGGCGCCGAGCGCACGCCCTGGTTCTGCAGCGGCTGCCCGCACAACACCAGCACCCGCGTGCCCGAGGGCTCGCGCGCGGTGGCCGGCATCGGCTGCCACTACATGGTGAGCTGGATGCCAGGTCGCAGCACCTCCACCTTCACGCAGATGGGGGGCGAGGGCGTGCCCTGGGTCGGCCAGCAGCCCTTCACCACCGAGCCGCACATCTTTGCCAATCTGGGCGACGGCACCTACTTCCACAGCGGCATCCTGGCCATCCGCCAGAGCATCGCCGCCGGCGTGAACATCACCTACAAGATCCTCTACAACGACGCGGTGGCCATGACCGGCGGCCAGCAGGTCGGCGAGCGGCCTGAGGGCCACTCGGTGCTGCAGATCATGAACAGCGTGATCAGCGAAGGCGTGGCGAAGTTCTGCATCGTCACCGACCAGCCGCAGAAGTACACCGGCGTGGCGCTGCCGCCCGGCGTGAACGTGTTCCACCGCGACGAGCTAGACCGGGTGCAGCGGGAGTTCCGCGAGATCGAGGGCGTCAGCGCCATCCTCTACGACCAGACCTGCGCCACCGAGAAGCGCCGCCGCAGGAAGCGCGGCAAGATGGCCGCCGCCGAGTCGCGCGTGGTCATCAACGAGCTGGTCTGCGAGGGCTGCGGCGACTGCGGCGTGCAGAGCAACTGCATGAGCATCGAGCCGCTGGAGACCGAGTTCGGCCGCAAGCGCAGCATCAACCAGAACGCCTGCAACCAGGACCTGAGCTGCGTGAAAGGCTTCTGCCCGAGCTTCGTCACCGTGAAGGGCGGGCAACTGAAGAAGCCCAAGGCCAAGGCGCATTCGCCCTTCGACAGTGCGGCGCTGGGTGAGATGCCACACCCCACCCTGCCCGGCTGCCGCGAGGCCTGGGGCATCGTGGTGGCCGGCGTGGGCGGCACCGGCGTCATCACCATCGGCCAGCTGCTCGGCATGGCCGCGCACCTGGAAGGCAAGGGCGTGGTGACGCAGGACGCGGCCGGCCTGGCGCAGAAGGGCGGCAGCACCTGGAGCCACATCCAGATCGCCGACACGCAGGAGGCCATCCACTGCACCAAGGTCGGCACCGCCGAGGCCGACCTGATCATCGGCTGCGACGCCATCGTGGCCGCCAACAAGGCCACGCTGCAGACCATGCGCCCGGGCCACACCTACGTGGCGCTGAACACCCACGCCAGCCCCACCGCCAGCTTCGTGCTGAACGCCGACTGGAAGCATCCGGAAAGCGCCTGCGAGCAGGCCCTGGAGCAGGCCGTGGGTGCCGAGCTGCTCGGCAAGTTCGACGCCGAAGAGGTGGCCGTCAAGCTGCTCGGCGACAGCATCTACACCAACCCGCTGATGATGGGCTACGCCTGGCAGCAGGGGCGCATCCCGCTCTCCTACGCCGCCATCCAGCGCGCCATCGAACTCAACGGCGTGCAGATCGACGCCAACAAGGCCGCCTTCGAGTGGGGCCGGCGCTGCGCGCACGACCTGGCCAAGGTGAAGGGCCTGTTCGCCGCCCAGGCCGTCATCCAGTTCGCCAAGCGCTCCAGCCTGGGGGAGATGGTCAAGCAGCGCGTCGAGTTCCTGACCGGCTACCAGAACGCCGCCTACGCGGCCGAGTACCAGGCCTTCGTCGAGAAGGTGGGTGCCGCCGAGGAGCAGCTCGGCAACGGCAAGGCCCTCACCGAGGCGGTGGCGCGCTACCTGTTCAAGCTGATGGCCTACAAGGACGAGTACGAGGTGGCGCGCCTGCACACCGACCCGGCCTTCAGCGCCAAGATCGCCGCCCAGTTCGAGGGCGACTACAAGCTGGTGCACCACCTGGCGCCGCCGCTGCTGGCCAAGAAGAACGCCAAGGGCGAGCTGGTCAAGTCGCCCTTCGGCGCCTGGGTGCGCCCGGCCTTTGCCGTGCTGGCCAAGATGAAGGGCTTGCGCGGCACGGCGCTCGACGTCTTCGGCCACACCGAGGAGCGCCGCATGGAGCGCGAGTTGATCCAGCGCTACCGCCGGACGGTGGAGGCCCTGCTCGCGAAGCTGAGTGCCGAGAACCGCAGCCAGGCCGTGGAGATCGCCCGCCTGCCCGAGGACATCCGCGGCTACGGGCACGTCAAGGAGCGCCATGTGAAGGCCGTCTTGCCCCGCTGGGAGCGCCTCTTGGGCGAGTGGCAAGCGGGCTGAGCGGGTGAGAGGCCTGCCCGGCCAGCGGTTCCCTCCAACCCGTAACATGGGCCGAAGCGGGACGGGCGGGTTGCGGGTTCGGATGCCAGCGCCGCCCCGCGAACGGAGCATCAGCACAACCCCATGACATTGAGAGAGCGCCGCAAGCGCGCCCGATGGTGGCGCGAGGCTGGCAGGGTCGCCGCCCTGGTGTGGCCGCTTGGCGTGACGGCCCAGGCACCGGCCGAGCAAGCGGTCACGCTGCACTATGTGCCTCGCCCGCCCTACATGGTGGCGCAGGGCGAGGGCTTGACCGGCCTGACGGGCGGGCCGTCCTACCAAGCCTTCAAGAAGGCGAATGTGCCAGTCCGCGTCGAAGAGACCCCCTTCGCACGCCAACTGCGCGCCGTGAGGGAGAACTCGGGCAGGGACTGCATGATCGGCATGTTCTGGAAGGCGGAGCGCGAGGCGTTCGCGCGCTACAGCAAGCCGGTGTACCAAGACCAGCCGCAGTTGGTGCTGGCCTCTGCCCACTTGGCGGACCGGCTGAAGGGATTGGCGTCGATCCAGGACCTGTTCAAGGAACGATCCCTGCGTTTGCTGGTGAAGCTGGCCTACTCCTACGGCGCTCCGCTGGACGCCATGATGGAGCAGTTGCAGCCCAACCACCGCGCCACCCCCGACGAAAACCTGCAGATGCTCCGGCAGATCAAGCTGGGGATGGCCGACTACATGTTGATCGCGCCAGAGGAGGCTGCGGTGGCCATCGAGGCGGCCGGCTTTCAGGCGGCGGACTTTGCCCAGATCCGATACCGGGACATGCCCGCTGGCGAGCCCAGGCACCTCCTGTGCAGCCAAAACGTCTCGGAAGCGGTGATGCGTCGCTTGGACGCCGCCATCACCAAGATCGCCGCGAAGCACTCGACGCGCTGACCGAGCGCTAGGGCAGCGCTGAACAAGTCCCCGCAGGCACGCCCCGCCGTATCGGGGGGCCGGGAAGCACACTGACCTTCAGCAGGTGGCCGCCGAAGGAGCTAGGCTGCCCGCCTCATCCAAGAGTTGCCCATGCGCGTCATCCCACTCGCTCTCATTCTGTTTGCCGCCTTGGCTGCGGCACCCCAAGCCTCGGCAGCCGCGGGGACGGCAGGCGCCTCGGCCTCCGTTCTTGCCCCCTTGCGCACGGTCGAAGGCATCAGCGAATACCGCCTTGCCAATGGCCTTCAGGTGCTGCTGGCGCCGGATGCCAGCAAGCCCACGACCACCGTCAACGTCACCTACCGGGTCGGCTCCAAGCACGAGAACTACGGCGAGACCGGCATGGCCCACTTGCTGGAGCACCTGCTGTTCAAGGGCTCGCCGCGCCACCCCAATCCCTGGGCCGAGTTCGCCAAGCGCGGGCTCAATGCCAACGGCACCACCTGGTACGACCGCACCAACTACTTCGCGTCCTTCAGTGCCAACCCGGACACCCTGAAGTGGTACCTGGGCTGGCAGGCGGACGCGATGGTCAACAGCTTCATCGCCAAGCGGCACCTGGTGACCGAATTCAGCGTGGTGCGCAACGAGATGGAGATGGGCGAGAACAACCCCGCCATGATCACCTGGGAGCGCCTGTGGGCCGCCATGTTCCAGTGGCACAACTACGGCAAGAGCACCATCGGCGCGCGCACCGACGTGGAGAACGTCTCCATCGACCGGCTCAAGGCTTTCTACAAGTTGCACTACCAGCCGGACAACGCCACGCTGATGGTGAGCGGCAAGTTCGAGCCCCGTCAGACCCTGGCCTGGATCCAGCAAGCCTTCGGCTCGCTGCCGCGCAGCCGCCAGGCGCGGCCGGTGCTCTACACCCTCGACCCCGTGCAGGACGGCGAACGCAGCGTCACCGTGCGGCGCAGCGGCGGCACGCCGTCGGGCACGCTGGGCTACCACGTTCCGCCCGTCGCCCACCCCGACTTCGCCGCCGTCGAGCTGATCGGCCAGATGCTGGCCGAGCCCCCGGCGGGGCGCTTGCACAAGAAGCTGGTCGAGGAGCTGCGCATCGCTTCCAGCGTGAGTGCCTACGCGGCAGCGCTGGCGGAACCCAGCGCGCTGATGCTGGGCGCCGACGCCCCGCCGGGCGGTGACGCCCAGGCGCTGGCCAAGGCCATGATCGAGATCAGCGAAGGCCTGGCCGCGCAGCCCTTTGCGCAGACCGAGCTGGACCGCGCCCGCGTGCGCTGGCTGAACCGCTGGGAGCAGCTCTTCAGCAACCCCGAGGCCGTCGGCCAGGTGCTCAGCGAGTACGTGGCCGCTGGGGACTGGCGCCTGTTCTTCCTGCTGCGCGACCGAGTGAAGGCCATGCGCCTGGAAGACGTGCAACGCGTGGCGCAGGAACGCCTGCTGCCGGCCAACCGCACGTTGGCCCTCTACCTGCCGACCGACAAGCCGCAGCGCGCGCCCAAGCCCGAGCAGGTCGACGCGGCCGCGCAGCTGAAGGATTTTGTGCCGCAGGCGAGCGGCGAGGCGGTCGCCGCCTTTGACGCCAGCCCGCTGGCCATCGAAGCGCAAGCCCAGCGCCTGAAGCTGGACGGCGGCGCGCAGGCCGTGCTGTTGTCCAAGCCGACGCGCGGCGCCCGCGTCAGCGGCCAGCTGCAGCTGCGCTTCGGCAACCTGGAATCGCTGCGCGGGCAGCGCTCCACCTCCGACCTGCTCGCCGCGCTGCTCGACAAGGGCACGCGCGGGCTCGACCGCCAGGCCCTGCGCGACCGTCTGGACGCGCTGAAGATGGAACTGCAGGTGCGCGACGGCACCAGCGGCATGAGCCTCGCGTTCAACACCCGCCGCGAGCATGCGGTGGAAGCCGTGAACCTGGTCTTCGAGATGCTGCGCGAACCGCGCCTGGAGGCCGCCGCGCTCGAGGAGGTGCGCAGCCAGTTCCTCAGCGGCATCGAGGCCATGCGCAGCGAGCCCGAGCACATCGTCAACAACCGGCTCGGCCTGCTGCGCAGCACCCAGCCGGCCGGCGACCCGCGCAACGAACGCAGCTGGGACGGCACCGTGGCCGACCTGAAGGCCGTCACCCTGGACGGCGTGCGCGCCTTCCACGCCCGCCACTACGGCGCGCAGCAGCTCACCATCGGCCTGGTCGGCGACTTCGACCGCCCCGCCGTGCAGGCGGCGCTGCAAGCCGCCACGCGCGGTTGGCAGGCCCAGGTGAACCCGCAGCGCCTGGCGCAGCCCTGGGCCGACATCGCCCCGGTGGAGGAGCGCCAGCGCACGCCCGACAAGCAGAACGCCACCTTCGGCGCCACGCTTTCGCTGCCCATCCACGACCGCCACCCCGACTTCGTGCCGCTGATGCTGGCCGACTACCTGCTCGGCGCCAATACCGACTCGCGCCTGTGGGTGCGCATCCGCGAGAAGGACGGCCTGAGCTACGGCACCTGGAGCGGCCTGGACTGGAACGCCTTCGAGCCCAACTCCTCGTGGAGCTTCGGCGCCATCTTCGCGCCGCAGAACCGCGAGCGCGTCGAGAAGGCCTTCCGCGAAGAACTGGCACGCGCGTTGAAGGACGGCTTCTCGCCGGCCGAGTTGGGCACCGCGCAGCGCGCGCTGCTCAACTACCGCGCGCTGAGCCGCGCGCAGGACGGCTCGCTGGCCGGTTCACTGGCCCTGCAGGCCTACCTGGGCCGCGACATGAAGCGCGTCGCCGAGGTCGACTCGCAGATCCAGGCCACCACGCTGGAGCAGGTCAACACCGTGCTGCGCCGCTACCTGAAGCCCGAGCAGTTCCAGATCGTCTGGGCGGGCGACTTCCAGTGAAGCGCCGCCTGCTCTGCGCGGCCGGCCTGTTGGCTGGCTGTGCGAGCGGGCCTGGGGGGCAGAACGAGCAGGCCGCCGCGCCCCCTGCTTTCGCCGCCGCAGGCGGCCCGCCCAGCGGCGGGCGGCTTTGGCGACTCGACGCC
>JAFLDE010000110.1 GCA_017302655.1 Burkholderiales bacterium | reverse complement strand
GGGCTCGGGCCTGCTGGCGCGGGTGCAGCGCGTGGAGCTGCTGTCGCTGGGTCTGCTCGCCGGCCTGCTCGCGGGCCTCATTGCCGTGGGCCTGGGCGCCGTGCTGGCGAGCCAGGTCTTCCAGTTCAGCTGGCAGCCCAAGCCCTGGGTGCCGCTGGCCACGCTGCTGGGCGGCGCGCTGCTGGCCTGGGGCGCGGGCTGGTGGGGCCTGCGCGGTGTGCTCACGCGGCCGGTGGTGCAGACCCTTCGCGAGGCGTCGGCGGAATGAAAAGGCCCGCCAGTGGCGGGCCGTAGCAAACACAAAGCCCGCCGGTGGCGGGCTGCGTGCCGGGGCGGAGACTGTCAGGACACGGAGGAAATCAGGCCCATGTCCGAACTGCTCATCAGGCCCTCAATGTCCATCAGGATCAGCATGCGCTCGCTGAGCGTGGCGATGCCGGTGATGAACTGCGTGTCGACCATCGAGTGGTTCATTTCCGGCGCCGGGCGAATCTGATCCTTGTTCAGTTCGAGCACATCGGAGACCGAGTCGACCACAGCGCCGACCACGCGGTTCTTCACGTTGAGGACGATCACGACCGTGAAGTCGTTGATCTCGCTGCTGGCGCAGGCCAGCTTCACGCGCAGATCGACGATGGGCACGATGACCCCGCGCAGATTGACGACGCCCTTGATGAACTCGGGCGCGTTGGCAATGCGGGTCGGTGCTTCGTAGGAGCGGATCTCCTGCACCTTCAGGATGTCGATCCCGTACTCCTCGGAACCGAGGCGGAAGGTCAGGTATTCCCCGGCGTTGGCGGCCTGGGAGCGGCCGGTACCTGGCGAGGCGATGGCGAGTTCCATGGCGGTCCTTTCAGTGACGGGATTTGCGGACAAGGCTGCCGATGTCGAGGATCAGCGCCACACGGCCGTCGCCCATGATGGTGGCGCCGGACACGTCGTTGACCTTGCGGTAGTTGGCTTCGAGGTTTTTCACCACGACCTGCTGCTGGCCGAGCAGTTCATCGACCAGCAAGGCCACCCGGCCCCCTTCGGCTTCGACGACCACCATGATGGTGGAGACATGCTCGAAGTCGAAGCGCGGTACGTCGAACACCTTCTCCAGTTCGATCACCGGCATGAACTCGTCGCGCACCTCCACAACCCGGCCACTGCCGGCCACGGTCTTCACGGTGTCGGCCTTGACCTGGAAGCTCTCGACCACGCTGGACAGCGGCAGGATGTAGACCTCTTCGCCGACGCCCACGCTCATGCCGTCCATGATCGCCAGGGTGAGCGGCAGGCGCACCGAGACCTTCATGCCGTAGCCCTCGGCCGAGTCGATCTCGACATGCCCCCCCAGCGAGGTGATGTTTCGCTTGACCACGTCCATGCCGACACCGCGGCCCGACACGTCGGTGACCTGCTCGGCGGTCGAGAAGCCGGGCGCAAAGATGAGGTTCCAGACCTCGGAGTCGCTCATGCCCTCATGGGCATCGATGCCCTTTTCCTGCGCCTTGCTGATCAGCTTCTGGCGGTTCAGGCCCTTGCCGTCGTCGCGCACCTCGATGACGATCGAGCCACCCTGGTGGCTGGCCACCAAGGTGATGGTGCCCATCTCCGGCTTGCCCTTGGCCAGGCGCTCGGCCGGCATTTCGATGCCGTGGTCGCAGCTGTTGCGCACCAGGTGGGTCAACGGGTCGGTGATCTTCTCCACCAGGCCCTTGTCGAGCTCGGTGGCTTCGCCCTGCGTGACCAGATCGACCTTCTTGCCGAGCTTGGCCGCCAGGTCGCGCAGCATGCGCGGGAAGCGGTTGAACACGACCGACATCGGAATCATGCGGATCGACATCACCGCTTCCTGCAGGTCGCGGGTGTTGCGTTCCAGGTCGGCCAAGCCCGAGGTGAGTTGCTGGTAGAGCCCAGGGTCCACGTTGCGGCTGTTCTGCGCCAGCATGGCCTGCGTGATGACCAGTTCACCGACGAGGTTGATCAGCTGGTCGACTTTCTCGATGGACACCCGCAGCGTCGACTGGTCGCCCGCAGCCGCTGCAGGCTTGGCTGGTGCAGGTGCCGTCGCCACTGGTTTGGCGGTGGGAACCACCGCGGCCTGCTGCGGAGCAGGAGCCGGTGCAGGAGTGCCCTCAGGCGCACCGGGCGCATTGTCGAAGAAGCCGTAGCCTGTTTCTTCCTTGACCGCTTCCTGCTTGGGCGCACCTGGAGCCCCTTCGTGGAACCCGTAGCCGGTCCCGAAAGGCATCAGCTTGACTTGTTCCCGCGAGACGTGGAAGGTGAAGAGATCCAGCAAATCGTTGTCCGTGCTGCTGGTCAGCACCTTGAAGCGGCGCATGCCATCGGCGGCCTGACCGCCGTCCAGCATCTCGATGGTGCCCAGGTCCGTGATCTCCTTGAACAGCTCGATCAGGTTGTTCGCTTGATCCGGGTTGTCCAACGGCCCCACCAGCAATTCCAGTTCGCGCACGCCGGGCTTGAGAGCCGCGGCCGGAGCTGCGGCAGGAGGCGGTGGCGCCGCAACCTTGGGTGCCGGCGCCGGGGCACCTTCCAAGGTGCCCCCGTCCACCAGGGTCTTGATGCCCGCCACCAGCCCCGAGCTGTCGATCACTTCGGTGCTGGTGCCGGCATGGCGCGCCAGCAAACCCTTGAGCGCGTCGCCCGACTGAAGCAGGATGTCGATCATCTGCGTGGTCGGCTGCAACTCGTGGCGGCGCAGCTTGTCCAGCAGGGTCTCCATGATGTGGGTGAGTTCTGCCACATCGTTGAAGCCGAAGGTGGCGGCGCCGCCCTTGATGGAGTGGGCGCAGCGGAAGATGGCGTTGAGCTCCTCGTCGTCGGCGGCCTCCACATTCACATTGAGCAGCAACTGCTCCATGTTGTCGAGGTTCTCGCCGGCTTCCTCGAAGAAGACCTGGTAGAACTGGCTGAGGTCGATGCCTGCGCCGAGGTTGCTGCCTTCGTTGGTCATTTCACCCATCGCCGGCTCCTTACTTGATGACTTTCCCGATCACCTCGATCAGCTTGGCTGGGTCGAAGGGCTTGACCAGCCAGCCGGTGGCGCCGGCGGCACGGCCGGCCTGTTTCATCGCGTCGCTGCTTTCGGTGGTGAGGATCAGGATCGGCGTGGCCTTGAACTTCGGGTTCTCGCGCAGCTTCTTGACCAGGCTGATGCCGTCCATCCGGGGCATGTTCTGGTCGGTCAGCACGAGGTCGAAGTCGCGTTGCGTTGCCTTCTCCCAGGCGTCTTGGCCATCGACGGCCTCGACCACGTTGAATCCGGCGTTCTTCAGCGTGAAGGCCACCATCTGGCGCATCGAGGCCGAGTCGTCCACCGCAAGAATCGAGTGCATCGTTAGCTCTCCGGGCTATCAGTCAATCGTGTTCAGAAAAGTTCGACGGAGCCGGCATCGACTTCGTCCTGCGTGACGGGGTTGGGCCGCAAGGGCGCCTCTACCACGGCCGCCGCCCCATCCTCGTCGTCGCCAAAGGTGTCTCGCGCCAGGATGTCGGCGCAGGCACGCAGGCGCTGCGTGGTGTGGGTGATGAGTTGGGTCGACATGTCTTGGAACTGCAACGCAATGATGGCCTGAGCCACGTGGTTCAGCACATCGCCAAGGCTGCCCGGACCCAACGTTTTGCCGGTTTCCAGGGTTGCGGCCATGTCCTGCAGCTTGGCAGAGGCAGCGAAGAAGTGCGTGGAGAGGGTCTCGCCCGCGTCATCGAGCAGGCGCAGCAGGCGATCCAGGTCGTTGGTCACCGACATCAGGTGATCCTGCACCTCCGCGGCGGCCAGCAAGGTGAAGCTCGGCGCAGTGTCTGCGCCGTCGCTCATTTCAGGGGCCATCTCGGCTGCGCTGGCGCTTTCATCAGGCAGCATGGGGTCGGACATGCAAGCTCCGGTCGGGTGAAGGAAGCACCGTCATGATGGCATCAACCAAGCCTTGCCACCAAACACTGCACATGCGGATGCAAGCCTAACCGAAGCGCTCCCCAGGCCTGGACGGACCTCGCTAGGGAAATCCCGCTCGACGGTCGCGGAACTTGAGGGCGGCATACTGCTCCGATGTCTTGGGATCAATCGGCACTTCGGCCCCTGCGCGTGCTTCACGTCGAGGACTCTGAGCTCGACCACGAACTCATGCGGGCCCAGCTGGCACATGCCGGGCTGGAGGTGTCATGGACGCGCGTGGACGACTTGCCGGGCTTTGAGCAGGCCTTGGCTGAAGGCGGTTGGGATGCGGTGATCTGCGACCACCACCTCCCAGGCAGCGGCGACCTCGACGGCCTCAGCCTGCTCGCTCGCCTGCGCAAGCAGGACGCTTGGCTGCCCTTCCTGCTGGTGTCCGGAGAAATCGGTGAGGACCGCGCCGTGCAGGCCATGCGCGAAGGCGCGACCGACTACCTCCTCAAAGGCCGCCTGGCCCGGTTGGCGCCGGCGCTGACGCAAGCAATCAGCGCCGCGCGCGCCCAACGCGAGCGCCAACTCGCGCAGCAGCAGCTCTCGGCGCTGGCCGCGCAGTTGCAGGAACGTATCGAAGAGGAGCGTGCGCGCCTGTCGCGCGAGTTGCACGACGAAGTCGGCAGTGCCCTCACCGCACTCAAGTTCGACCTCGGCTGGCTGCAGCGCCATGCGCACGACGAACGCCTGGCCGAACGGGCTGGCCAGGCCCAGCAGGTGCTGGACGGCGCCATTGCCGCCAGCCGCCGCCTGATGCAGGACTTGCGCCCGCCGATCCTGGAAGAAGGCCTGCTGCCAGCCGTGCAATGGCAACTTGCCCAGTTCGAGCGACAGCACCCAGCAGTGGCCTGCAGCCTCTTGCACCCGCCGGGCGAACCCGACTTGCCGCCCGCCTCTTGTCTGACCGCCTACCGCTTCGTACAGGAAGCTCTGCACAACATCGCCAAGCATGCCCAGGCCAGCCGCGTGCGGGTGGAGATGCAGTGGTCCTCGGGCGTGCTGGGTGTGGAAGTGCAGGACGACGGCCAAGGCATGGCTGCCGGCGCCTTGGCACAACCCACGCGCCTGGGCCTTCGCGGCCTTCAGGAGCGCGCGGCTGGGCTGGGTGGCTGGGTGGACGTGAGCAGCCGCCCCGGCCAGGGCACGCTGCTCGCCTTGAACCTGCCGCTCCCTGACGAGCCGGCCCTGCCACAGTGGACCGAGGAAAGCGCCGCCCCATGATCCGCGCCCTGCTTTGCGACGACCACGCGCTGATCCGTCGCGGTATCCGCGACACCCTGCTGGACGCTGGCGACATCGAGATCGTGGGCGAGGTCGCCGACTACCCCAGCCTGCGCGAATGGCTGCGCGAGGGGCAGGCCGACGTGCTGGTGCTCGACGTCAACCTGCCCGGCCGCAGCGGCCTGGACGTGCTGCACGTGCTGAAGGATCAGGGCGCCACCCTGCGCAGCCTGGTGGTCTCCATGTACCCGGAGGAGCAATACGCCATCCGCTGTCTGCGCGCCGGCGCCTACGGCTATGTCTGCAAGGGCGGCGACCCGGCCGAACTGGTGGCCGCCGTGCGCATGGTGGCGCAGGGGCGCAAGTACGTGACGCCGCAAATCGCTCAGATGCTGGTCGAGAACCTCACCGCGCCTGCGGTCGAGCAGGCGCATCAAAAGCTCTCGGATCGCGAGTTGCAAACCCTGGTGCTCATCGCCTCGGGCCGGCGCCTGTCGGACATCGCCGAAGAGTTGATGCTCAGTCCCAAGACCGTCAGCGTGTACCGCGCTCGCGTGCTGGAAAAGCTTGGCCTGGGCAACAACTCCGAGCTCACCGTCTACGCCATCCGCAACGGCCTGGTCGAGGGCTGATCAGGCAAACCCAGACAGCAGCCGGGTCATCACCGCCTCCAGCGGCGTCTGCATCAAGGGCAGGGTGGCCAGCAGGCCCACCAGGCCCACGCTCACGGTGAGCGGAAAGCCGATGGCGAAGATGTTCAGCTGCGGCGCCACGCGTGATACCACGCCCAGCGCCAGGTTCACGAAGAGCAGCAGGGCCAGCAGCGGCAGGGCCACCCAGAAGCCGGCGCGAAAGATCTCCGCGCCCCAGGTCTGAGGCTGAGCCGCACGCACGAAGGCGAAGGGCTCGGGCCCGACCGGGAAGGCGTGGAAGCTTTGCGCCAAGGCTTGCACCAGCAGCAAGTGCCCACCGGTCACCACGAACAGGAAGGACACCAGCGTGCCCAGGAATCGCGCCGTGGCCGTGCCCTGCATGCCGGTCGCGGGGTCGAAGAAGCCGGCGAAGTTCAGGCCCATCTGCAGGCCGATCAGCTCGCCGGCGAATTCCATGGCCGCGAACACCAAGCGCACCGCAAAACCCATGGCGATGCCGATCACCAGCTGCTGCAGCACCAGCATGAGCAAGAGCGGCGGCGCATCCAGCGGCAGCACCGGCATGGCCGGCAGGCTGGCCTGTGCAGCGAGCGCGAAGAACATCGCCAAACCTATGCGCACCTGCAGCGGCACCGCGCGCTGGCTGAACAGCGGCATGGCCGACAGCAACGCCAGGCAGCGCAGGAAGGGCCACAGCAGCGGGTTCAACCAACCCAGCAGCTGAGCCTCGGTGATGCCGATCACGGCCGTTCGCGAAGGCCGGGCATCAGCCCACCGCTCCGGGAATCGCCAGCAGCATGCGCCGCAGGTACTCGACCAGCTGCGTGATCATCCAAGGCCCGGCCAGCGCCAGCGTGGCCACGGCGGCAAGGATCTTCGGCACGAAGGACAGCGTGGCCTCGTTGATCTGCGTGGCCGCCTGCAGCACGCTGATCACCACGCCCACCACCAGCACCACGATCAGGATGGGTGCGGCCACCATGAGCAGCATCAGCAGCGCCTGCTGGCCGAAGGTGAAAACTTGTTGAGCGTCCATCACATTCCTCGCTCAGACAGCAAAGCTCGCCGCCAGGGAGCCGATGAGCAGGTTCCAGCCATCGGCCAGCACGAACAGCATCAGCTTGAAGGGCAGGGCGACGAGCACCGGTGAAAGCATCATCATCCCCAGGCTCATCAGCACGCTGGCGACGATCATGTCGATCACCAGGAAGGGGATGAAGATCATGAAGCCGATCTGAAAGGCGGTCTTCAGCTCGCTCGTCACGAAGGCTGGCACCAGCACCTTGAAGGGCACCTCCTCGGCCTTCACGCCGGGCTCCAGCTTGGCCAGGCGCGAAAAGAGTTGCAAGTCGCTCTGCCGCGTCTGCTTCAGCATGAAGGCGCGCATCGGCTCCTGAGCCTGCTGCGCCGCCTGCTCGAAGCCGATCTGACCACTGCTGTAGGGCTGCCAGGCCTGCTCGTACACCTTGTCCAGGGTCGGGCTCATCACGAAGAAGGTGAGGAACAGGCTCAGCCCGATGATGACCTGATTGGGCGGCGCCGCCTGCGTGCCCAGCGCCTGCCGCAGCAGCGACAGCACGATGACGATGCGCGTGAAGCCGGTCATCATCAGCAGCACCGCCGGCAGGAAGCCCAGCGCGGTGAAGAAGAGCAGGGTCTGGATGGGCACCGAGTAGCTGGAGCCCTGCGCGCCCTGGCCCACCAGCAGAGGCAGGCTGGCCGGATTGCCTTGGGCCCAGGCGCCGGTGCCGGCCAGTCCCAATATCAACAACAGGACGAGGTGGCGCCTCATGCGCCCCCCTGCCGCCGCAGCAGCTTGGCGAAGCTGGGCGCCTCTTGTGTGGGTGGAGCGCCCGGAGGCAGCTCGGTCAACAGCTGGATGTGATGCGCGGTGGCGCCCAGCAACAGCCAGCGCCGCGTTTCGCCCTCGCCCACCTCCACGGTCAGCAAGCGCTGCCCGGGGCCCAGATGCGCGCTGGCCACCACGCGCGGCCCGCCTTGACCCAGCGCCTGCAGCGGGCTGCGCTTGAGCAGCCACAGCACCAGCGGGATGAGCGCCAGCACGGCGAGGAACCAGAACAGCGGCAACCACGAAGACATGCCGAGATTGTTCGGGCGCGGCCTCCTGGGCAAACGCGCGGTCTGGCAGGGTTTCGCGCTCCTTTTGAAGCGACTGAAGGGAAGACCAGCGCCGGTGCCAACCCTGTCCGGGAATCAACCGAGAGGGTTGCGCCGGAGCGGGAAAGCCTGCGTCGCAGTCTCACCATTTGGAACGATTGACAGGGGTTATGCGTCCATAGACTGCGCACCCTTGCCGGGCGGAAGAGTCACCCTCTGCCGCCGGCGAACGGGGCGGCGCACCCCGGAGGATGTTCCCGAAGAGCGGCGGCGCCTGAAGTCTGCCGGCCGCTGGCGCTGTTGCAGGAGCCGGTCAACCCGGCAAGCAGTTTGCTCTGGCACCCGCCGCCAACCGGCGGGCCGATCGTTCTGAATCGAAACCCTTTGGAGCTCTGAATGTCCTGTTCTATCAAGGTCCCCGCACGGACCGCCCTGTCTCTACTGCTGGCCGGCGCCGTCTGCGGCCTGGCCCAGGCCGGCGGTGCCGGCAACCCGGCGCCGCGCGCCTCCATGACGGACCGCCTGATCGTCAAGTACAAGGAAGTGGCCGAGGGCCGCGTCGCTCTTGGGCAGTCCGATCTGGTCGCACAGCGCGTGGCCGGCGCCTTCGGCTTGAAGATGTCCGAGCTCAAGACCAACGCGCTGGGCGCCAAGGTCTTCCAGCTGAGCCGCTGGACCCCTGAAGCGGACTTGCAGACCTTGGCCCGTCAGCTGATGCTGGACGACGCCAACGTCGAGTACGCCGAGCCCGACCGGCTGATGCATGCGCAGCTCACGCCCAATGACACCAACTACGGCAGCCTCTGGGGCCTGTCCAGCACCACCGCCGGCGTGCGCGCCAACGTGGCCTGGGACACCCACAACGGCGCGGGCGTCACCGTCGCCGTGCTCGACACCGGCATCCGCCCGCACGTGGACCTGGCCGCCAACATCGTGGCCGGCTACGACATGATTGCCGACACCTTCGTCTCCAACGACGGCAATGGCCGCGACAGCGACCCCTCCGACCCCGGCGACTGGAACACCGCCAACCAATGTGCGCAGGGCGACCCGGCCGCCAACTCCAGCTGGCACGGCACCCATGTCGCCGGCACCATCGCGGCGGTGGGCAACAACAACCGGGGCGTCATCGGCGTGGCCTACGGCGCCAAGGTGCAGGCGGTGCGCGTGCTGGGCCGCTGCGGCGGCTACACCTCGGACATCGCCGACGGCATGATCTGGGCCTCGGGCGGCACCGTGTCCGGCCTGCCCGCCAATGCCACGCCGGCCAAGGTGCTGAACCTCAGCCTGGGCGGCAGCGGTGCCTGCGACACCACCAGCCAAAGCGCCATCAACAGCGCCCGCTCGCGCGGCGCCACGGTGGTGGTGGCGGCCGGCAACAGCAACGTCAACGTCAGCAATGCGAGCCCCGCCAACTGCTCGGGCGTGATCGCCGTAGCCTCGGTCGGGCCCACCGGTGGCAAGGCCTACTACTCGAACTTCGGCAGCCTCGTCGACGTGGCCGCGCCCGGTGGCGACACCAGCGGCGGCTCCGCCAACGGCATCCTGTCCACCTTGAACGCGGGCACCACCACGCCGGGGGCCGACAACTACGCCTACTACCAGGGCACCTCAATGGCCACGCCGCATGTGGCGGGCGTCGTCGCGCTCATGTACCAGGCCAAGCCTGCGGCCACGCCGGACGAGATCGAGACCGCGCTGAAGACCAGCACGCGCGCGTTCCCGGCCACCTGCAGCCAGTGCGGCACCGGCATCGTCGACGCCCCGGCGGCCATCGCCAAGCTGCTCAACCCGGGCGGCGGCGGAGGCAGCGGCACGACGATGAACGAGTCCGAGTCGAACAACACGCGCGGTACCGCCGACCCCGTGGCCACAGCCAACACCACGGTGAATGGCGCGCTGTCCACCACCTCGGACACCGACTACTTCCTGGTCAACCTGCCCGCCGGCAAAACCCTCACGGCGACCCTGAACCCCGGCACGCGCGACTACGACCTCTACATCTACAACAGCAGTGGCACGCAGTTGGCGTCAAGCACCAAGGGCGCGGGCCAGATCGACAGCGCCACCAGCGCCAACACCGGTAGCCGCAGCTCGGTGCGCTATGTGCGGGTGCGCTACTACAGCGGTGGCACCGGCAGCTACACCCTGAACCTGAACTGGTAAGACCTGAGGGCCTCAAGGCTGCTCGCCCTGCGAACGCGGGGCGGGCGTCCGACCAAGAAAAAGCCCCGCCTAGGCGGGGCTTTGCTTTGCTGCGCGGCGAGCTCAGCGGCGGCGCCGTGCCACGGCGCCCAGGCCCAGCAGGCCCAGCGCCATCAGCACGTAGCTTCCGGGTTCGGGCACGGCGGCCACGCCCTGGATGGCGAAGGGGGCCGCCAGGTTGAGGCCGGACCCTGTATCGGCCCACAGCGCATACGCAGCGTTGCCGATCGCCTGATGCAGATTGCCTGCAGCGCCATCGGAGGTGAGCGGCTGCCAGGGGCCGGTGAACAGGCTGTCGCCGGCCAAGCTCCAGCGCAGCCAATAGTTGCCGGCGGCCAGGTTGAAGTCCGCCACGTCCACGACGACTTCGAAGATGGGCCGGTTCGTCGCCGTCTGGTTGGTGGACGTGACCCGGTAGCCCTGCAGGCCGCCATTGCTCACGGTGTCCACGCCCGAGGCGACCACGGTGCCGTTGTTCACATCGCCCGAGACGATGCTCCAGGTGGCGCTGGCGAAGGTGAACGCCGATGCGCCGGTCTGGTAGGCATAGAAGGACAGGGACTGCACGTTCCAGCCCAGGCCGCCCACGCTGAAGTCCTCGGCCACGCTGTTGCCTGCGGACACCTGAACGCCCAGACCGATGGTCGTGCTGGGCGGTTGCAGCACGGACAGGCCCGTGCCATCGACCACCGGGCCGTTGCTGTACAGGGTGCTTGCGCTGGCGGCGCTGGCGCAGGCCAGCAGGCTCAGGGTCCAGATTGACTTCATGCTCTCTCCTTCAGGGGTGGATGAAACCCGCCGTGCCGCAAGTGGGCCGGGCACAGGGCGGCGTGCGGCGATGCTGCGCCGCAGCCTCGCGCTGGCGCCCTGCGGCTAACCCTTGCCGCGAGCCCGATACCCGCGAATGAGGGGGGGAGGGCCAAAAGCTAGACTGCCACTCCCTTGCGTTCCGCCAGGCCGCCTGAAGCGGCCGCACCGCGTGCTCCCCATCGACCTCACCCTGCACGAAGCCACCCAGCGCCTGGAAATCGCCTTCGACGACGGCCAGCGCTACATGCTCAGCGCCGAGTTCCTGCGCGTGCACAGCCCCAGCGCCGAGGTGCAAGGCCATGGCCCGGGGCAGGAGACCCTGCAGGTGGGCAAGGCCGGCGTGCGCATCACCGCTCTGGAGCCGGTGGGCCATTACGCCCTGCGCCCCAGCTTCAGCGACGGCCACGACACCGGCCTGTTCAGCTGGGACTACCTGTACCGCCTGGGCCGGGACCAGCAGCGCCTGTGGGCCGAGTACGAAGACAAATTGCGCGCTGCGGGCGCGTCGAGGCACACGGTATGAGTCAGACCCACTTCGGTTTCCAGCAGGTCGAGGAGGGCCGCAAGGCCAGCCTGGTCAAGGGCGTGTTCGACAACGTCGCCAGCCGCTATGACCTGATGAACGACCTCATGTCCGGCGGCCTGCACCGGCTGTGGAAGGCCTACACCGTGATGGTGGCCGACCTGCAGGGCGGCGAGACGGTGCTCGACATCGCCGCCGGCACCGGCGACCTCACCAAGGCCTTTGCGCGCAAGGTCGGT
>JAFLDE010000011.1 GCA_017302655.1 Burkholderiales bacterium | reverse complement strand
CCTGCCGCGGGTCAAGCCGCAACGCGAGACGCGCGGCATCCGGGGCTGGCCGCGCGTGCTCGACAGCTTGCGCCGGCAGGACGGTGTGCGCGTGGCGCCGGTGCTCAGCGGCGCCGTGGTGCTCAGCTTCGCCGGTCGCCTGCAGGGTCTGCAGCTCTCGGGCATCGAACCCGAGGCCATGCAAGGGGTCTCCACCATCGACGACAAGATGGTGCAAGGCAGCCTGGAGGCGCTCGACGCCGATGCCGGCGGCATCGTGCTGGGCGAGGGCCTGATGAAACAGTTCCAGCTGCGCCTGGGCGGCACGGTCAGCGTGCAGGCGGCTGGCAACCAGGCCCGTGCCATGAAGGTCGTGGGCGTGTTCCGCACCGGCAACCAGAGCTACGACGAGGGCCAGGCCTTCGTGAAGCTGTCGCGGGCGCAGTCGCTGTTCGGTCGCGAGAACCGCGTCAACCGGCTCATCGTGCAGTTGGACGACGCCCAGGCTGCTGCGCCGCTGGCCGCGAGCATCGAGGCCGAGCATGGCTACAAGGCTGTCAGCTGGACCGAGGCCAACCAGGACATCCTGGCCCTGCTGGTGGTGCGCAACACCATCATGTACACGGTGGTCTCGGCCATCCTGGTGGTGGCTTCGCTCGGCATCTACAACACCCTGTCCACGGTGGCGCTGGAGAAGACCAAGGACATCGCCATCCTCAAGAGCATGGGCTTCCACGCGGCCGAGCTGCAGCGCATCTTCCTCATCCAGGGCCTCTTCGTCGGCGGCGTGGGCGGGGTGCTCGGCCTCCTGCTGGGCGGGGCCTTGATGTCGGTGCTGGCGCAGATTCCCATCAAGCCGCCCGGCGCGACCGATGTCACGCAGCTGCCGCTGCACTGGGGCGCCGACCAGTTCCTGCTCGCCGCCGGCTTTGCGCTGCTGTCGGCGCTGGCGGCCTCGTGGCTGCCGGCGCGCAAGGCGGCAAGGCTACACCCCGTCGACATCCTGCGCGGCGCGGCATGAAGGACGAAGCCCCCCAGTCACCGTCGGCGCGCGACTCGGGAGCGCCCGCCGCCGCGCCGGCTTTGCTCGCCGCCGAGCAGTTGACCCGCACCTTGCCCGGTGAGGTCCCGGTGACCCTGGTGAACTCGGTGAGCCTCTCCATCGGGCGCGGCGAGTTCGTCTCCATCGTCGGCCCATCGGGCTCCGGCAAGAGCTCGCTGCTCTACCTGCTCGGCCTGCTCGACCGCCCGACCCGCGGCCGCCTGGTGCTGGACGGCGAAGACACCAGTGCGTTCAGCGAAGACCGCCTGGCCGACACGCGCCTGGCCAAGCTGGGCTTCGTCTTCCAGTTCCACTTTCTATTGCCCGAGTTCAGCCTGCTCGACAACGTGGCGCTGCCCATGCGCCGCCTGGGTCGGCTGAAGCAGGCGGCGGTCGAGCAGCGGGCGCTGAACCTGCTGGAGCAACTCGGCCTGCGCGGCCATGAGCGCAAGCAGCCGCACCAGATCAGCGGCGGGCAGCGCCAGCGGGTGGCCATCGCCCGCGCGCTGGCCAACGAGCCCCTGCTGATCCTGGCTGACGAGCCCACCGGCAACCTCGACAGCGCGAGCAGCCAGAACGTCAGCCAGATCCTTCGCGAATTGGTCGATCGCGTGGGCACCACCGTGATCACGGTGACGCACGATCATCACTTCGCGGCCGGCGCCGACCGCGTGATCACGCTGGTCGACGGGCGCGTGGCGCTCGAGTAGATCGGGCTTTGCCCGGCACCTCACCCCCCCCGTCGGGGGCGGGACGGGCCATCGGCCCGGCCCTGGGGGTGCTTTGACTGGATCGGGCTTGGACAGCGGCGCTCAGTTGCGCGAGTAGTTCACCGGGATCCAGTCGTAGCCGCTGCCGTCGGCACGCAGCCTGCCGATGCCGGGAAAGCTGACATGGGCCACGCCCACGTAGTAGCCGGCCTTGGCCGCGTCCTGGTACTGCGCGATGCGCTGCGGTCCGGCCTTGCTGGGGTCGGAATCGAACTGGATCGTCACCTCGGGGTTGCGGAACTGCACCGCGGCGACGTGCATCAGGTCGCCCCACAGCATCAGCTTGTCGCTGCCGCTCTCCACCGCGTAGATGGTGTGCCCGGGGGTGTGGCCCCAGGTCGGCAGGGCGCGCACCCCCTTGACCAACTCCACCGGGCCAGCACCGCCGTCAAAGGCCTTGAAGCGACCGGCGTCCTGGTAGGGCTTCAGGACGCGCTTGGCGTTCTTCATGCTGCCACGCGCGCCTTCCGGAGCGCTGGCCTCCTCGCCCAGCCAGAAGCCGCTCTCGCGCTGGTCGGCGCGCACCGTGGCGTTGGGGAACGCCGGCTTGCCATCGGCGCCGAGTAGCCCATTGATGTGGTCGCCGTGGAAATGGGTGATGTAGATCTCGTCCACCTGCTCGGGCTGGTAGCCGCTGTCACGCAAGTGCTTGATCAGCAGGCCGGTGGGCGCACCGCCCTGACCGGCGTGGCCGGTGTCGATGAGCACCAGCTTCTCGCCGGTATGCACCAGATAGGCGTTGACGGAGGTTGCGACCGGGATACCCAGATAGGCCTCCTGCAGGCGCTGCACGATGAGCTTGGGATCGGGTGTCTGAAGCAGCTTGTCCACCGGCAATTGGAAGATGCCGTCGTTCAGCGCCGTCACCTCGAAACTGCCCAGCTTCATGCGGAACCAGCCCGGCGCCTGGCCACCGGCCATCGGGGGCGCCGCCAGGGCGCACAAGGGAAGGGTCAGCAGGGCGGAAAACAAGCGCTTCACAGGAACTCCTTGGTGGTAGGGGCGAGAGCCTATCCAGAAATCTTGGACCTGGCAGCCCCAGGCTGGATCCCGGCCCGCCTAGGGTTTGCGCGGAAGGCGGTGCGCATGAGCTCGCGAAACTTCGCGTACGCTTCGAATTAATTCAGGCTTCCATGTTGCCCGCATGAGCGTGCCCCCCGTGCAGACTTCGCCGCCAGCTGACAAGGGCGCCGCCTTGATGCCGGACGGCACGGTGGCCATTGCCCAAGCGGTACTGCCTGTCTGGGGCCGCCAGCTCGATGTCATTCATACGCAGCTCAACCAGGGCATCAGCGAACTGACGCAGGCACTGGTGCGCATCCACGAGCTGAGCGAGGGCTTGGCGCTTCTGGCTCGCGAACCGTCGGACGTGGGGGCCGGGTCACTCGCCTCGCTGAGCCCGGAACTTCAGGTGCAGGTCGACCATGCCCTCAGTGGCCTGCAGATCGGAGATCGGCTGAGCCAGATGCTCACCGTGGTGCGCTCGGACATGCAGCGCCTGATCGATCGGATGCCGTTGCTCGGCAATGATGGCTTGCACCATGCCGAAGAGTGGTTGGAGGAATTGCGCTCGCGGTACACAACGCCCGAGCAGCACGAGGTGCACGGCACAAAAGCAGGGCCTGCCGATGCACGTGGTATCGACTTTTTCTGAATGGGAGTTTTGATGAGCAAGACCGTGATGGTGATCGACGACTCGGCGAGCTTTCGCACCGTGGTCAAGCTGGCGCTCCAGAAGGCCGGCTACACCGTGATGGAAGCGGGCGACGGCAAGGAAGCCCTGGCCAAGCTGGATGGCAGCGTGAAGGTCAATCTGATCGTCTGCGACGTCAACATGCCGAACATGGACGGACTGACCTTCCTCAAGCAGGTGAAGACCCAGGCCGCCTACAAGTTTGTGCCGGTCATCATGCTGACCACCGAGAGCCAGGAGGCGAAGAAGGCCGAGGGCCGTGCAGCAGGGGCCAAGGCCTGGATCACCAAACCCTTCCAGCCTTCCCAGCTCGTCGACGCCGTCAACAAACTCTGCGTCTGACGTGGCCGAGCCCCTCGTTGTCGCAGCCGATTGGACGATTGCCGAGGCAGCCGAGCGTCAGCAGCAGCTCTTGAAGGTTCTCGAAGCGCAGTTCGAGGACCTGGCCGTGGACACCTCGACCATCACCAGCATCGACAGTTCCGGCCTGCAGTTGATGCTGGCTCTGCGCGCCAGTCTGCGGGAGCGGGGTTTGAGCCTTTGGCTGCTGCAGCCCAGTGAAGCGCTGCTCAGCGCCTGCGCCACCTATGGTCTGCAGGCTGAACTGCTTGGGGAATGAGCGCGTGACCGACGACGACGCCGAGATCCTTGCTGCCGCGCGCGCCGGCTTCCTGTCCGAAGCGCAGGACATGCTGCGCCAGTACGAGCAGGCGCTGTTGGTGCTGGAAGGCACGCCCGACGACCACGAGCAACTGAACGCCGCATTCCGCGCCGCCCACACCATCAAAGGCGGTGCAGGCATGTTCGGTTTCGACGCCGTGGTGGCCTTCACGCACGTTGCCGAGACCCTGCTCGATGCCTTGCGCGACGGCCGCCGCGCGATGGACGGCGATTGCATGGATGCGCTGCTGCAGAGCCGCGACCAGATCGAAACGCTGCTGGCCGGCATCGATGACGACGGTGACGGTGGCCAATTGCCGCCGCAGGCGCAGCAGCTGGTCGAGCGGCTGCAGACGCTGCTGGGCCAACCGGCCGTCAACCCCACGCGATCGGAGCAGCCCGCCGAGTCGGTGGCACCCGCCACGCCACCGGTGGCCAACCGGCGCTGGCATCTGTCCTTGCGCTTCGGCCACGACGCGCTGCGCAACGGCCTGGATCCGCTGGCGTTTCTGCGCTATCTGGCGCAGCTGGGCCAGATCAGCGGTGTTCGCCTGATGCACGAGGACATCCCGGCGCTCGATGCGCTCGACGCCGAGGCCTGTCATCTGTGGTTGGAGCTTCAGTTCGAGGGCCAACGCAGCCGCTCCGAGCTGGAGGCGGTGTTCGAGTTCGCACAGGAGGACGCTGACATCCAACTGCTCGAACCCGGCTCCACACCCGCGCAGTTCGAGGCGCTGGTGGAGCGACGCTGCGGCATGGACGCGGCCCTGCGCGAGCGACTCTACGGCGTGTGGCGCGAGTTGGGCGTCCAGTTCGAGCTGATCGAGACGGTCCTTATGCCGACCGACGAAGCCAGCGAACCGCTGGCTGTGCCACGCATCGAACGCCGCCACGAGGGTGCGCCGCGCGAGAAGGGGCCGGACCGTCGCAGTGGCGAAGGCGACCGCCGCGAAGGCGGCCGCGACCGCCGCGCCGGCGACGACACCCGTTTCGTGCGCGTGCGCGCCGACAAGCTCGACACCCTGATCGACCTGATCGGCGAGCTGGTCATCGCCGGCTCCGGCGCCGAGATGGTCGCGCACCGATTGGGCGATGAAGCCGCGGTGGAAGCCAGCGCCCGCGTGATGGGCCTGATGCAGGGCACGCGCGACGCCGCCCTCGGCCTGCGCATGGTGCCGGTGGGCGAGACCTTCGCGCGCTTCCATCGCGTGGTGCGTGACGTCACCAAGCAACTCGGCAAGGAGGTCGAGCTGGAGGTGCTGGGCGGCGATACCGAGATGGACAAGTCCATGGTCGACGCGCTCGCCGACCCGCTGATGCACCTGGTGCGCAACAGCCTCGACCACGGCCTGGAAATGCCCGACGAGCGCGAGGCCGCCGGCAAGTCGCGCCAGGGTAGGCTGCGCCTCACCGCGCAACACGAGGCAGGGCACATCGTCATCGAAGTGCAGGACAACGGCCGTGGTCTGAACCGCGAGCGCATCGTCGCCAAGGCCACCGAGCGTGGGCTGATCGCCGCCGACGCGGTGCTGAGCGATGCCGAGGTTTGGCAGCTGATCTTCCAGCCCGGCTTCTCCACCGCCGAGCAGGTCACCGACCTGTCGGGCCGCGGGGTGGGCATGGACGTGGTGAAGCGCAACATCGAGAGCCTGCGCGGCCAGATCCAATTGCTCAGTGAGGCGGGCCAGGGCACCTGCACGCGCATCCGCCTGCCACTCACCCTGGCCATGATCGACGGCTTCCTGACGCAGGTGGCCGACACCTTCTTCGTGCTACCGCTGGCGGTGGTCAGCGAGTGCATCGAGGTGCCGCGCGAGGCGGTGCAAGCAGGCGAGCGCGCGCTGGGGACCTTTGACCTGCGCGGCGAGATCGTGCCCTGGTTGGACCTGGCGCGCTTCTACGACATGCCCGTCGAGTCCGAGCGCCGCCGCAGCCTGGTGGTGGTGCGCCAGGGGCAAAGTCGCATCGGTTTGCTCGTCGACCGCCTGCACGGTGAGCACCAGACCGTGATCAAGCCGCTCGGCGGCCTGTTCCGGAACTTGAAGGCACTGGCTGGATCGACCATCTTGGGCAGCGGCGAAGTGGCCCTGGTGCTGGACGTGAATGGACTGACCGAATCGGCGCGCCTTGCGGCGGCCCAGAGTGGAGCGAAGCGATGAATGCCTTTTTCCGACGTCTGCAGTTGTGGCAGAAGATGGCGCTGCTGGGCGCCTTGGCGCTGGTGGCGGCGCTGCTTCCAACCACCCAATTGCTACCCAAGCTCAACGAGGCCATCGCGGTGGCTGTGGCCGAGGACATGGGCATCGACGCAGTTGAGGGGCTCGATGCCGCGCTGGGCGCGCTGCAGTTGCACCGAGGTCTGAGCAATCGTGTGCTGCTGGGCGACACGGCCGCAGCCCCGGCGCGCAGCGCCGCCGCCGCCGAGGCCGCCAAGGCCTTGGCCGGCGCACAGGACCTGCTGAAGGACCCGATGTTTGAGCGCTCGCGCAAGGCCTTCGCCGACATCGCCTCTCAGTTCGATGCTTTGCAGCGCGAGGTGGCGTCGGCCGGCCTGGGTGCCCCAGAGGCCTTCGCGCGCCACGGCCAGCTGGCAGAGCAGTACCTGTTCGCGATCGAGGCCGTGGCCGACGAATCCGGACTCTCGCTCGACCCGGTGGCCGACACGTATTACCTGATGACGGTGGTCACCGATCACCTGCCACGGCTCATCGAGCTGGCAGCGCAGATGCGCGGCCGTGGCGCCGGCCTGGCGGCTCAGTTGGCCACCGGCAAGGACGTCGCCCCGGCCGATCGTGCGGTGCTTCAGGCTCTGGCTGCCCAGGCCACGACGCTGCGCAAGCGCGTCGACGGTCAGGCGAGAAAGGCCATGGCCTCGGGAGACGAGGCCGCCAAACACCTGGCTGGCGCTCTGGACAAGGCCGGCAACGAAACCGACCGCTTCCTGGCCCGCCTGAACGCCGAGGTGCTGTCTGCCGGCGCCAAGAGCGGCGTCAATGCCGAAAGCATCTTTCAGGCCGGCAATGCCACGGTGGACGCGCAGCGCGAGCTGCTGCGGGCCATCGTCACCCAGTTCCAGCACCTGATGCACGAGCGCATCGTCAGCGAGACGCGCAACCGCAATGTGTTGCTGGGTGTCATCGTTGCCACGCTGCTGCTGGCCACGGGCCTGGGCTACCTGCTGGTGCGCTCGGTCACCCAGCCGCTGCGCCGCGCCGTGAACGTGGCGCAGGCCGTGGCCGAAGGCCGGCTCGACAGCGATGCCAGCGACATCGGCTCCGATGAGCCAGCCCAACTGCTGCGCGCGCTCGGTGGCATGCAGGCCAACCTCAGCGAGCGCAACGAACGCGACCAGAAGGCCCTGTTCGAGAACGGCCGCGTGCTTCAGGCGCTGGACACCAGCAGCACCAACATCATGCTGGCCGACCCCGACTTCAACATCATCTACGGCAACCGCTCGCTAATGCGGCTGTTGCAGGAACAGGAGCAGGAGATCCGCAAGGACCTTCCGCGCTTCGACGCCAAGCAGGTCATCGGAAGCAACATCGACCAGTTCCACAAGAACCCGGCACATCAGCGCGGCCTGCTCGCCAAGCTCAGCGGCACGCACAACGCACGGCTTCAGCTCGGTGCGCGGCGCTTCGATCTGGCCATCAGCCCCGTCATCGTCGAAGGGCAGCGCACCGGCACCATCGTGGAATGGACCGACCGCACCGAGGAACTGGCGCAGCAGGAGCGCGAACTGGCGTTGGCGCGCGAGGGCCGGCGCGTGCAGCAGGCGCTCGACGCCGCCAGCTCCAACGTGATGATTGCCGACGCCGGCGGCCACATCGTGTTCATGAACAAGTCCCTGCACAGCATGCTGCAGCGCAACGAGGCCGAGATCCGCAAGGGCTTGCCGCAGTTCAACGCACGCCAGCTGATCGGCCAGCACTTCGACGCCTTCCACAAGAACCCGGCGCACCAGCGCAGCCTGATCAACGACCTGAAGGGCGAGCACCGCGCGCAGATTCGGGTGGCCGGCGCCACCTTTGCGTTGGCGGCCAGCCCGATCCTGGACCAGGACGGCAGGCGCCTGGGCACCGTGGTGGAGTGGCGCGACCGCACCGCCGAGGTGGCGGCCGAGCGCGAGATCGGTGCCATCGTCGATGGCGCGCTGGCGGGCAACTTTGCCGAGCGCATCGGCGTCGAGGGCAAGGACGAGTTCTTCAAGATGCTGGCCGAGCGCTTCAATGCGCTGCTGGACAGCGTGGGCGACACCATCCGCGAGGTGCGCGTCGCCGCCGATCAGCTCAGCTCCGCCTCCGAGCAGGTCTCGCAGACCTCGCAGTCGCTCAGCCACAGCGCCAGTCAGCAGGCCGCCAGCGTCGAGGAGACCACCGCCTCGCTGCAGGAGATGGCCGCCAGCGTCAAGCAAAACGCCGAGAGCGCCACCGTGACCGACCGCATGGCCACGCAGGCGGCGCAGCAGGCCCAGGAGGGTGGGCAGGCCGTCACCCAGACGGTCGAGGCGATGAAGTCCATCGCCACCAAGATCGGCATCATTGACGACATCGCCTACCAGACCAATCTGCTGGCGCTCAACGCCGCCATCGAGGCGGCGCGCGCCGGCGAGCATGGCAAGGGCTTTGCGGTGGTGGCCGCCGAGGTGCGCAAGCTGGCCGAGCGCAGCCAGGTGGCGGCGCAGGAGATCGGCAACCTGGCCGGCAACAGCGTGCAGATGGCCGAGAAGGCCGGCAAGCTGCTCAGCGACATGCTGCCCAGCATCCAGCGCACCAGCGAGCTGGTGCAGGAGATCGCCGCGGCCAGCGGCGAACAGAGCCAGGGGGTGAGCCAGATCACGGCGGCCATGCACCATGTGTCGAGCAACACCCAGCAGACGGCCAGCGCCAGCGAGGAGCTCAGCGCCACCGCCGAGGAGCTCTCGGCCCAGGCCGCGCAGTTGCAGGACACCGTCGGCCGCTACCAGCTCGGCGATGAGGCACCGCGTGCTTCGACCATGGCACGTCCGGCCAAGCCCACGGCGCGCCGGGGCCAGTCGGTGGGCGCCGGAGGAACCGGCGGAAGCGGCGCCTCGGGCACGCCCTCCGCCAAGCCCCGTGCGGCTGCGGCGCCGCGCCAGCGACCCAGCGCCACCGACATCATCGACGAGTCTCAGTTCACCTCGTTCTGAACGATGGCCTCCAGCCCGGAACAGTCCACCGCGACCATCCGCCAGGTGCTGCGCCTGGCGGCGGGTCGCCAGTCCTTGCTGGTGCCCATTGACGCGGTGCGCGAGATCCTTGAGCTCGGCTCGCTGACCCAGGTGCCGCAGGCGCCCGCGCTGTTGCGGGGCGTGATGAATCTGCGCGGCGCCGTGGTGCCGATCATCGACCTGGCGGCACGCTGCGGCCTGCCGCCCTGCCAGATCGGTCGGCGCAGCGCCATCGTGGTGGTGGAAGTGCCGGGCGATGAGGTGCAGGCGCAGTTCGTCGCCGGCTTGCTCGTCGACGCCGTCTATGAGGTGATCGATGCCGTGGTCGAACGCATCGAACCCGTCCCCACCCTGGGCGTCGAGCTGCCCGCCGCCTTTCTCGTCGGCATGCTGCGCCTGGACAGCGGCTACGCAGCCTGGCTGAGCCTCGACCAACTGCTCGCGCCGGCCCAACTCTCAGACTTGATCGGCTCGGCGTCGGTCGCCACCTAGGCCCAGGAGGACTCCCCTTGCGCAACAACCAACCCGTCACGCAGAAAGAGTACCTGCTGCCCGATGGCATGACCATCGTGTCCTGCACCGATCCCAAGGGCCGCCTCACCTATGTCAACGAGGACTTCCTGACGGCCTCGGGTTTCAGCGAGGCGGAACTCATCGGCCAGGCGCACAACATCGTGCGCCACCCCGACATGCCCGAGGAGGCCTTCGCCGACCTGTGGACAGCGCTCAAGGCCGGCCGGCCCTGGACCGGCTTGGTGAAGAACCGCCGCAAGAACGGCGACCACTACTGGGTGGTGGCCAACGCAACCCCGCTTCGCGAAGGCAGCCAGGTGGTCGGCTACATGTCGGTGCGCACCCGGCCGACGCGCGAGCAGGTGCAGGCCGCCGAATCCGCCTACCGTGGCTTCCGCGAAGGCACGGCGCGCGGCCTCGCGATTCGCGATGGGCAGGTGGTTCGGCTCGGGCTGCAGCTGTCGCTGCGCGACCTGCTGGATCGCTTGACGCCCGGCGCCTGGTCCCTGCTGATGGCGCTGCTGTGCCTGCTCGCCGGCGGTGTGCTGGGTTCGTGGGCAGCCGGCGGATTCAGCGGCCTGGCCAGGCCGCTGGTGGCCGTTGCGCTGCTGGCACTGGGGCTTGGGATCGGCGTCGTACGCAACGGACGCCTGGTTCGCCTGCTGGCGCGGGCCACCGAGCAGCTGGAGCAGTATGCGCAGGGGCGCTTTGACGGCATCGTGCCGGTGGACGGACGCGACGCGCTGGCCGCGCTGATGGAGTCACTGCGACGCGTACAAACGCGCCTGGGCTTCGAATTCGCCGACACCAAGCGCCGCGCCGAGCAGGCCGAGCGCATCCGCCAGGCACTCGACGCCGCCGCCACCAACATGATGGTGGCCGATGCCAGCTACACCATCGTGTACGGCAATGCCTCGCTGAAGCAGATGCTCCAGGAGGCCGAGGCCGACCTGCGCAAGGAGCTGCCGGCCTTCCAGGCCAGCAGTGTGATCGGCACCAACATCGACCAGTTCCACAAGAACCCGGCGCATCAGCGCCAAATGCTCGACGGCCTGCAGGGGGTGCACCGCACGCGCCTGCACATCGGCGGGCGACGCTTCGACCTGATCGTCAATCCGGTCAGCGTGGCCGGCAAGCGCATCGGCACGGTGGTGGAGTGGAAGGACATGACCCTGGAGCTGGCGACACGCGAACGCGAGGAGGCTGCGGCGGCCGAGAACGCGCGGATCCGCCAGGCGCTCGACGTGAACGCCTCGCCGGTGCGCATCGCCGATGCCGAAGGTCGGATCGTCTATGCCAACCAGGCCCTGCTGGCGGTGTTGCGGCGCGACGCAGCGGCCTTCCGCCAAGTCAATCCGGCCTTCGATCCGGAGCGCATCCTCGGCAGCTCGATCGGCATGTTTTACGCCGATCCAGCAGGCGCGGTGGCGCGCCTGCGCCAATTGCGCCAACCCGTCAGCAGCGCCATGGAGCTCGGTGGGCGCCCCTACATCGTCTCCACCTCGCCGGTGCTGGACGCCCAGGGCGAGTTGCTGGGCACCGTCGGCCAGTGGCAGGACGTTGAGGCGCAGCGGCGCGCCGAGGCCGAGATCCGCGGCGTCGTTGACGGCGCGCTGGCGGGCAACTTTGCCGAGCGCATCGGCGTCGAGGGCAAGGACGAGTTCTTCAAGATGCTGGCCGAGCGCTTCAATGCGCTGCTGGACAGCGTGGGCGACACCATCCGCGAGGTGCGCGTCGCCGCCGATCAGCTCAGCTCCGCCTCCGAGCAGGTCTCGCAGACCTCGCAGTCGCTCAGCCACAGCGCCAGTCAGCAGGCCGCCAGCGTCGAGGAGACCACCGCCTCGCTGCAGGAGATGGCCGCCAGCGTCAAGCAAAACGCCGAGAGCGCCACCGTGACCGACCGCATGGCCACGCAGGCGGCGCAGCAGGCCCAGGAGGGTGGGCAGGCCGTCACCCAGACGGTCGAGGCGATGAAGTCCATCGCCACCAAGATCGGCATCATTGACGACATCGCCTACCAGACCAATCTGCTGGCGCTCAACGCCGCCATCGAGGCGGCGCGCGCCGGCGAGCATGGCAAGGGCTTTGCGGTGGTGGCCGCCGAGGTGCGCAAGCTGGCCGAGCGCAGCCAGGTGGCGGCGCAGGAGATCGGCAACCTGGCCGGCAACAGCGTGCAGATGGCCGAGAAGGCCGGCAAGCTGCTCAGCGACATGCTGCCCAGCATCCAGCGCACCAGCGAGCTGGTGCAGGAGATCGCCGCGGCCAGCGGCGAACAGAGCCAGGGGGTGAGCCAGATCACGGCGGCCATGCACCATGTGTCGAGCAACACCCAGCAGACGGCCAGCGCCAGCGAGGAGCTCAGCGCCACCGCCGAGGAGCTCTCGGCCCAGGCCGCGCAGTTGCAGGACACCGTCGGCCGCTACCAGCTCGGCGATGAGGCACCGCACATGGCCGCGCCTTCTCGTCGCCGTTGACTGACCGTGAACCCCGCACCCCGACCCTCATGAGCACGTCGCTGCAGCCCAGCACCTTCGCCGGCATCGTCGCGCTCTTCCACCGCATCTCGGGCATCCAACTCGCCGCCAGCAAGCAGGCGCTGGTGTATGGGCGCCTGCAGCGCCTTGCACTGGAGGCCGGTGAACCCAGCGTGCAGCGTTATGCCGAAAGCATCCTCAAGGGGCAGGTGTCCAAGGCGGAGATGGTTCGCGTGGTGGATCGCCTGACCACCAACGAGACCTACTTCTTCCGCGAACCCAAGCATTTCGAGGATCTGGAGCGGCGTGCGGATCAAGCCGGGGACGATGGCTTCAAGGTCTGGAGCGCCGCATCCAGTTCGGGCGAAGAGGCCTACAGCATCTGCATGGTGCTGGCCGACACGTTGGGCATGAAGGCCGACTGGGAGGTCTGGGGCAGCGACCTGTCCACCGCCATGGTGCAGGCGGCGCGGCAGGGGCTGTATCCACTCGACCGGGCCGAGAACATCGGGCCCGAGCGCCTGCGCCGTTACTGCCGCCGCGGCCAAGGGCCGTATGACGGCCAGTTGCTGGTGGCGCGCGAGTTGCGCCAGCGTACGCAGTTCCTGAGCGCCAATCTGATGGAGCGCCTGCCGGAGAACCTGCCGCAGTTCGACGTCATCTTCCTGCGCAATGTGTTGATCTACTTCGATGCCGACGCCAAGAAGAAGATCGTTCGCAGCGTGTTGCAGCACCTCAAGCCGGAGGGCGTGCTGTACTCGGGTCACGCCGAGTCGCTGGGCGGGCTGGACCTGCCGATTCGCACGCTGCAGCCCGCCATCTACGCGCATGGCTGAAGCCCGCGTCGTCGAGACCCTGCTGCCCGGTCAGTGGGCTTTCGTGCGCGCTGGCGCCCTGAAGACCCTGCTGGGTTCCTGCGTGTCCATCCTGGTCTGGCACCGGGCCCGTGGCTTTGGTGGCATGTGCCATTACCTGCTGCCCTCGCGCAAGCGCCGTGGCGGTGAGACGCTCGACCCGCGCTACGGCGACGAGGCCATGGAACTGATGGAGCAAGCCATGCGGCGCATGGGCACGCGCAGCGACGAGTACGAAGCGCATCTGTACGGTGGAGCTGACACGCTGCCGGACGGCATGTCCATGAACTTCAACGTCGGCGAACGCAATATCGAGATGGGAATGGAACTGGTCGACCGCTACGGCCTGAACCTCGTCGCGGTGGACGTCGGCGATCAGGTTCCGCGAACCGTCACCCTGCTGCTGCCCGAGGGCAAGGTTCGCCTGGTGCGTGGCCCCAGTGCCAAGCAGCCTGTGCCAAGCTTGACATGACGATCCGCGTCGCCTTGATCGACGACAGCGCGCTGGTTCGCCAGCAACTCGGCGCGCTCATCGAACGTGCCGGTTTTGAGCTGCTGTTCACCGCCGCCGATCCGCTGTTCGCCTGGCCCAAGCTGCGCGCCAACTGGCCTGATGTGCTGCTGCTCGACGTCGAGATGCCCCGGCAGGATGGCATCAGCTTCCTGCGCGAGTTGATGGCCGAGCACCCGATGCCCGTGCTGATGTGCTCGACGCTGACAGGCAAGGGCACCGAGACCAGCCTGCAAGCCCTCGCCGCCGGCGCCGTGGGTTGCCTGACCAAACCACGCATCGGCCTCAAGCAGTTCTTCGAGCAAGACGCCCGGCAGATCGCGGAGGCCATCGCGCAAGCGGCGCGTGCACGTCCTCGTGCCAGCACAGCCGTAACCCGGCCTCCGCCCGCGGTGCCGCGTAACGCCCTCAGCCCGGATCCATCAGATGCTCCGGATGCGATGGCAGAAACCACCGATCGCGTCATCGCTGTCGGCGCCAGCACCGGTGGTGTGCAGGCCTTCGAGACCTTGCTATGCAGCCTGCCTCCCGACCTGCCAGCCGGCATCGTGCTGGTGCAGCACATGCCGCGTGGTTTCACGGCCAGCATGGCGGCACGCCTGAGCCAGCTCACGCCCTTTGACGTGCGCGAAGCGGTGGACGGCGAGCGACTCGTCACTGGCCGCGTCCTCATTGCGCCCGGCGGCCTGCACATGCAACTGCGCCGCAGTGGCGCGCAATACCAGGTGGAAGTGAGAGATGGACCGCTGATCAGCCACCACAAGCCTTCGGTGGACGTGCTGCTGCGCTCGGTGGCGCAGTGTGCCGGCCGCAACGCCATCGGCGTCCTGCTCACCGGCATGGGGGAAGACGGGGCGCGCGGCCTGCTGGCGATGCGCCAGGCCGGTGCACCGACCGTCGCTCAGGACGAGGCCAGCTGTGTGGTGTACGGCATGCCGCGCGCCGCCGTGCAACTGGGCGCCGCCTCCGAGGTTTCCCCGCTGGAGAGCATCGGCGCCCTGCTGCTCAGGTGGTTGAAGTGAAACGGCGCTGCCCGGCGAGTCGATCCTCAACCGGCGGATGCTCAGACCAGGCGCTTGACGACTGACAGCACCTGCATCGGGCTGAAGGGCTTGACCAGATACTCAGAAGCGCCGGCCTTGCTGCCGGCTTGACGGTCGCTGTCCTCGGTGCGGCTGGTGAGCAACACCACCTTGCAGCGGCGAAGCCGGGCATCCGCTCGAACCGATCGGCAAACCTGCAGACCATCCATGCCCCCGGGCATCATCACGTCGAGCAGGATGAGGTCAGGCACCAGCCGCTGCGCAGCGGCCAACCCGCTCGGGCCGTCGCTGGCCTCGTGGATGTCGAAATCCTCGAACTCCAAAGTGACCCGAATCAACTCTCGGATCTCCTCCTGGTCCTCGATGATCAGCACACGCTTCAAGCTGCTTTCCTCCGAATGGCTATCGCCTGCATGATGCCCGAAGCCGGGGCTCGACGAGCACGGCCTGTAGCATGGCAGCGAAATCGGGAGAACCTGCGTGAACCCAAACCTTTCTTTCGCCGCTGAAGCGCGCCGCCACGACCAGGTGATCGGTGCCTTGATCGGGATTGAAGCGGTATTGCTGATCGGCGGCAGCTGGAGCGAGAGCGGCTTCGTCTTTGGCCTCGCTGCCGCCCTGCTGGGGGTGGCGATCGCCGCTGGCCTGATTTGGCGCTTGCCCGGCACCCTGTCGGCGCGGCTCGGCCTCGGGCTGGTGGCGGCGCTCATGATGGCCGCCATCGAGTACTGGGCCCCCCGCCTGCTCAGCGAACGGGCCATCGGCGCCGCCATGCCCGTGGTACTGGCCATGCTGCTGCCCTACCGCGATTGGCGGCCGCTGGCGCTGGCCGGCGTCGTGCACGGCTTGGCCGACCTGCTCAAGGGCCAGTCAGCGCTGACCGATGTGTTGCTGCTGCTCGCGCTGACCGGCGCGCTGTGCCTGCTGGCCCGGCGCATGGAGCTCGAGCTGGCCGAACGCTTCGAGCTGCAGTTCTTGGTCAACGCCATGGGAAGCGAGGGGCCGATCCGCCTCAACCTGGACGTGGTGCGCGCCGAATCGCCGATGGGCCAGCGACTCAAGCAAGTGCAGCAGCGCATGGCGCAGGCGCTCGGGTTGGTGCGCGAAGCCACGATGTCGGTGCACCAGGTTTCCAGCGAGCTGAGCGGCAGTGCCGTCGAGCTCAGCGAGCGCACGCGCAGCACGGCTCGGGGTCTGGAGGATGCGGCCATGAGCCTCGAACAGATCAATGTCATCGTGCAGGAGAGCGCCCGCGCCTCGGCCGAGGCCAAGCAACTGGCCTATGAGGCCAGCCGCATGGCGGCGCAGGGGGGCGAAGTCGTCGGTCGCATGGTCACCACCATGCAGGAGATCAACGTCTCCTCGCGGCGCATCACCGACATCATCGGAACCATCGACGCGATTGCATTCCAGACCAACATCCTGGCACTCAACGCAGCCGTGGAAGCCGCGCGCGCGGGCGAGGCTGGGCGCGGCTTTGCGGTGGTGGCGACCGAAGTGCGCATGCTGGCCGGTCGCAGCGCGGAGGCCGCGCGCGAGATCAAGAGCCTGATTGCCGCCTCGCTGGAAACGGTCGATCGCGGTACGCGCGAGGCCGAAACAGCGGGTCGCACCATGAGCCAGTTGGTCGGCTCGGTGCAAGGGGTTGGCAAGGCCTTCGAAAGCCTGACCGCCGACTCGGCGGAACACGCCGTCTCGATCGATGTGGTGACCGCCTCGGTGAAGGAGCTCGATGTGGTGACGACGCGCAACCTCGACGTGGCGCAGCGCAGCAACGAAATCGCGGCCGCGCTGCTTCATGAAGCGGTGCGGCTGGCCGAGGTGCTGACCAGCTTCCGCATCGGCAACGACCAGCAGGTCGAGAAGCTTCTGGCTGAAGCCCGTGAGGCAGCGGCGGCGGCCGATACGGTGGTGCGCGAAACAGCGAGTGGACGCGAGCGCAACCAGGAGCCCTCAGGGGGCGTTGACTTCTTCTAGCAGGCGCTGGCCCTCGGCCTCCAGCACGGCCCACGCGGCTGGCGCTTCTGCACCACCCTGCTGGAAAGCCTTCTCCAACTCACGCGCGGCCTGCGACAGAGCCATGGCGCCCAGCATGGCAGCGTTCCCCTTCAGGGTGTGCGCATCGCGTATGGCTTCCTCTGCCGCCTCCGCACCACGCAGCGCATCCCGCAGGCGCATCAAGAGGCCCGGCAAGTCCGTCCGCAAGCGACGCAGCATGCGCAGATAGATGCGCAAATGACCGCCCATGCGCTCGAGTGCTTCGTCCACCGCCACGCCCGCGTCGCGCGTTTGCTGGAGCAGCGCTTCATCCGATTCGCTCGGCGCGCTTACCGCTGAAGCGAACCCTGGTACCGGCGCAGTCCCGACCGCAGCCTCCACCGAAGCCATGGATGCTGCCGCGGCGAGCTGCCGCTGAGCCTTGCGCGCGGCAAGCCGCTCCGCGCGCCGCTGGAGGGCCGCAGCGCCCAAGTGCTGCAGCAAGCCCACCAGCGCCTCCATCTCGAAGGGCTTTCCGACATGGTCGTTCATGCCCGCCTCCAAGCAGGCTGCTCGATCCGCCGGCAAGGCATTGGCGGTCATGGCGATGATGGGCAGGGCCTGACGCGCCGGGTTGGCGCGAATCGCGCGTGTCGCGTCCAGCCCGTTCATGACCGGCATCTGCATGTCCATCAGCACCAGGTCGCAGACATCGCGCTCGCCACTCAGGCGCTCCACGGCCACGCCGCCATGCTCTGCAATTTCCACCAGCGCCCCTTCGGCCTCCAGCAGTTCGCGCGCGACCTGTTGATTCATCGGGTTGTCTTCAACGACCAGCAGCCGCAGGCCGTCGAGACGGCTGGTGGTGGCGAACGACGGCTCGCTCTCGACCGGAGGGCGCAGGGCATCCCTCAGGGTGGCGGCGAAGACCGGCTTGAGCACCACGCGGGCACCTGCCGGCAAGCTGCCGCTCATGGACTCCCGTGCTTCGGCGGTCAGTGCAAGCAGGCAGTCGCTGCCTGCTTCACCACTTCGCTCGGCAAGCGCGTTCATCCAGGTCGGGTCGTTCCCGTCGAGCAGCAGGGGCCAAGCGCAATTCACCGGCCATTGCGCAGGCTCCTCCCATTCGACGACCTCTGCTCCCAGTGCCTGGGCAGCCCGCCGCCAGCTTGCGCGCAGCGCCGGCGAACCTGCCGCAATGCCCAGCCTCTTCGGAACAGGGACCTCGCTGCCAGGTGCATGGCTGGGCGCGATCAGCCACAAGTCCAAGCTGAAGAAGAAGCGACTCCCCTCGCCGGGCGTGCTTTGCAGGGCGAGCTCGCCGCCCATCAACTCGACGATGCGACGGCTGATCACCAAGCCCAAGCCCGTGCCGCCGAATCGCCGCGTGATGGAGCTCTCTGCTTGGGTGAAGCCGCTGAAGATACGCTGCTGAGCGGCCGGCTCGATGCCGATGCCGGTGTCGCTGACGCTGAACTGCAGACGAACCATGGTGTCGGTCAGAGACTGGGCGTCCACGCGCAGGATGACTTGACCTTGCTCGGTGAACTTCAGGGCGTTGCCCAACAGGTTGATCAGCACCTGCTTGAGGCGTAGGCCGTCGACCAGCACCTGCGGCGGCAGCATGGGGTCCATGTCGAATATGAGCTCCACCGGCTTGGCCAGCGGCGCCGATCCGAAGATGGCCGCCAGTTCGCGCGGCAGCTGTTCGGTGGCCTGGGGCTGCGCGTCCAGCGTCATGCGCCCGGCCTCAAGCTTGGAGAAGTCCAGCACATCGTTGAGCAGCGACAGCAGCGAACGACCGGCCGCCTCCGTCTTGCCCACATAGTCCAGCTGCCGAGCGTCCAAGCGCGTACGGCGCAGCAGTTGCAGCATGCCCAGGATGGCGTTCATGGGCGTGCGGATCTCATGGCTCATGTTGGCCACGAACAGGCTCTTGGCTTGGGAGGCCGCTTCCGCCTGCTCGCGGGCAAGGGCCAGCGCCGTCACGTCCACCGCGAAGGTCACGAAGTAGTCATCCCCTGCCAGGGCTTCGACGATGCGCAGCACGCGGCCATCGGGGCTGCGGTGCTCGCGCTCGGGGTCCAGGGAGTCCGCTTGTTGTTGCAGGCGACGCTCCAGGCCCGCCTCGTCCAGGCTCGGATCGTCGGCGCGCAGCAGCGCACGCGTCAGCGTCTGCATGGGCACGCCCGGGTGCAGCACCTGCTCGTCCACGCCGGTCATGCCGGCAAAGCCTGCACTGGCTTCGATCAAGCGCATGTCGGTATCGAAGATGGCCAACGCCACACCGCTGACCTCGAGCGCCTTGCGCGTCAGCTCGCCGGCACGCCGTGCCAGAGCCTCTGCAGCCAGACGCGCGGTGACGTCGGTGTAGGTGGTGATGACGCTGCCGTCGCGCATGCGCGCTCGCCGAATTTCCAGACTGGGGCCACCCGGAACCGGCCGGAGCACATGGCCGCCGTCCGGCATCTCGGCAATGAAGCGCAGACGCGCCTGCACCAGCTCGTCCACCTTGCCCGGGCCGTAGTCGCCACGTTCGGCAAAGAAGCGCAGGAGCTCACTCAGCTCGCTGCGGCCGCGCTGCAGCAGCGCAGGCGGCACTTGCAGCAGTTCACCGAGCAAGGGGTTGGACAGCACCAGGCGCAACTGCGAGTCGAACACCGACAGGCCCGCCGGCAGGCTGGCGATCACGGCATCGAGCAGGTCTCGGCTGCGTCCCAGCGCTTCATTGGTTTCGTGGCTTTGTGTGATGTCCTGGATGGCGCCCACCAGGCGAACCGGCTCGCTGTTCTCGAACTCCACCTCGCCCACCACGCGCACCCACAGCGAGCGCTGGTCCGCGCTGCGCAGCGGGAGTTCCAGGTCAAAGGGCTCGCCCGTTCGTGTCACCCGGTCGAGCGCCTGCTGCATGCGTCGTCGTGCCTCATGGGGGTAGTAGGACAGCGTCTCCTCCAGGCTCGGTTGGTGGCCAGGCGGGCAGCCGTGGATGAGGCAGGCCTGGTCGTTCCACACCACGCGCTGGCTGCGCAGGTCGAACTCCCAGCCGCCGATGCCACCGACGCGCCCGGTTCGATCCAGGAATGCGCGACTGGCGCGCAAGGCTTGCTCGGCTTCCCGACGCTCGCTGATGTCCATGCAGACGCCAACCAGCATGTCCCGCTTCCCGTCCTCTTGGCGAATGCGCTGACCCTTGCACTGCAGGGTGCGACGTCGGCCATCGGGGGCGACGATCTCGAAGTCGAAGTCGAAGCCCTCGCCCAGCCACAAGGACTGCAGCAGGCGAATGGCCACCGCTCGCCGCTGCGCGCGGCTGACGCGTTCGCGCCAGCAGCGGTTGGCACTGCCGCCCGTTGGCAGCGCACCAAAGTGCTGCGCCATCGACTCGTCCCAATGCAGACGCGGTCGGGGCAGCTCCATGGACCAGAGTCCGATGCCAGCCGCCTGGGTGGTCAGGCGCTGACGCTGCAGCAAGTCCTGCCAAGCGCGTTGGCGCTCACGCCGGTCGGTGACGTCAGAACCGATGACGATGTGACCGCTCTGAGCGCCCGTCGCGTCAAGCAGAGGCTGCACCTCCACCTCAAGCCAGTACATCGCGCCACTCTTGCGGCGGTTCAGCAGTTCGCCATGAAAGGACTGCCCGGCATCCAAGGCTTCGCCCAGTCGGCGCAACTCGGCCTCATCCGTCTGCGGGCCATGGAGCAGCTCTTCAAGGGTGCGGCCGAGGGCCTCCTGGGCGCTGTAGCCGGAAATGGTCTCGAAACCTGGGTTGACCCAATCGATGCGCCGACTCAGTCCGGCGATGAGCACGCCGTCCGAGGTGCGCTGCGCGACCGCGGCCAGGCGTCGGCTTTGCGCCGTGAGCGTCTGCACCTCGCGCTCCGTGCGCTGATGGGCGTCGCGCATCTGCCGCAACCAGGCCGCGAAGCCCAGCGACAGCAGCGCCGCCAGCAAGCCAGCCAGATAGGCCGGTAACAGCGGGTGAGCGGCTTCTAGGCCCGGCGCACTGCGCGCGTCGATGGCAAAGGTCTGGCCGAAGACTTCGAAGCGCGTGGTGCTGCGCAGTCGCGCGGCATCTGCCGAGGGTTCGAGACCCGGCACCTGCACGGCGTGCACCAGTTCGGCCTGTTGAGCCCCGCCCATCAGGCGCAACTGGAGCCGCCCACCCAGCAACTCCGGCAGTTCGGCAAACAGCTCGCGCGCCAGCAGCGGTGCGTAGGCCACCGCCGCCAAAGCCAGCCGGCGGCTGGCGATGGTTTCCACATCACGGCCGTAGCGATAGGCGGCCAGGTAGAGGAGGAACCCTGGCGTGCGCTCCCGCTCCTGCACCAGGAAGATGGGCGCGCTCAGGGTGGGCTGGGCACGGTCGATGGCGGCCTCGACGCCTTCGCGTCGGCGTGCCTCGCTGCCCACATCGAGCCCCACAGCCTCCAGGTTCAGCGCGATCGGCTCCACGCTGCGAATCACATAGGCAGGATCCAGCATTGCAGGTCCCAACGTGCGCACCGTGAAATTGGCAAAGCCCGCTTCGCGCTCCTGGGCCATGTAGGCCGGCAACTCCGCGGTCTTGACCCGGTCGATCAGACCAAAGCCTCGGACACCAGGAAATTCGGTCTCGAGATGGCGCGACTCGATGTACGCGCGATGCTGGCTGCGCGTCAGCGGCCCTCCCTGGACCGCCATGCTGCCCACCAACCCCCGCAGACCATGGGCGGCGACCTCCAGCTTCTGCACATAGGCACGCTGCGCCCGCTCGACCAAGGTCTGAAATTCCTGCTCAGCCTCATGCAGGATCAGCGCACGCAAGCCAAGTGCGAGCGCTGCGGACAGCGCAAGCCCCGCAGCCAGTGCCAGTGCCGGCGCAAAGTCATATCGGGCCAACGAGCGAAACCAGCGCAATGCGGACTCTCCCCGAGGCAAGCGGATGGGCTGCATTCTGGCCACTGTCAGCCCATCCCCTGTCGCACCCGCCTAACATTTGGCTGCGATGAGCACCCCCTCTGCCCAAGACCGCGAGATCAGTCCCGAGCAACTGTGCATTGGCCTGTACGTGCACCTCGATATGCACTGGACCGATCACCCCTTTACCTTTTCCAGCTTCAAGATCAAGTCGCTCGATCAGATTGCCACGCTGCAATCTCTGGGCCTGAAGTCGCTTCGCTACTCGCCCGAACGCAGCGACGGCCAGCCGCTGGATCGGCCGGCTGACTCACCGGCGGTGCCGCCTGCGTCGGTGAAGCCCCTGGAGGACGATCCGGCCTACCAGGTCAAACGTGAGCGCTTGGCCCGCATGGCGGCCCATCAGGCCAAGGTGGCCGCCTGTGAGCGAGCGCTCATGTCGAGCGGACGTGCGGTGAAGTCCATCACGCAGAACCTGTTCGCCAAGCCGAAGGAGGCCTACGCGGAAGCGTCGACGCTCATCGGCGGCATGGCCGACTCCATGCTGGTGGAAGCCGATGTCGCCATCCAGCTGATGGCCGACAAGATCGGCAACGAGGACGTCTACTTCCATTCGCTGAACGTCGCCATCCTGTCGATGATCCTGGCACGCGAGCTGAAGGCCCCTGCCGCCGCCGTCAAGCTGGTGGGCCTGGGCGCGCTGCTGCACGACATCGGCAAGGCCGACCTGCCCGATCGCGTCGTGCGCAAGTTCACGCCCTTGACGACGGCCGAGGCTGCCGTCTACCAACTGCACTGCGAAAAAGGTGTGGCCATGAGCACGGCGATGGGCGTGCCAGCCGAGGTGCGTGCCGTCATTGAGCAGCACCACGAGATGGTCGACGGTTCCGGCTATCCGCGTCGCCTCAGCGGCACGCAGCTGTCACTGCTGACGCGCATCGTGGCCTTGGTCAACGCCTACGACAACCTGTGCAACCCGCTCGATCCGCAACGGGCGCTGACGCCTCACGAGGCCATGTCCATCATCTACGGGCAGCGCCGCGCGCAGTTCGATGCCACGGTGCTGACCACCTTCGTGCGCAGCGTCGGCATCTATCCGCCGGGAACCGTCGTCGCGCTCAGCAACGGCACGCTGGGCATGGTGGTGGCGGTCAACAGCAGCCGCCCGCTCAAGCCCACCGTGCTCGTCTACGACCCGGCTGTCCCCAAGGACAGCTCTGTGGTGGTCGATTTGGAGTTGGAGCCTGATGTCAGCGTGGCCAGCACGCTCAGACCTTCGCAACTGCCGCAAGAGGTCTTCGACTACCTGTCACCGCGCAAGCGCACCACCTATTTCTTCAACGCAGACGGCAGCAAGAGCAGCTGAGCACGTGCTAAGCATGACCACACGACGACGACTGCCATGGTCGGCGGCACTCCTGACATGCTGGGCCTTGGTCGGATCGTGTTTGGCGGGCCCTTCGAAGTACTGCCCGGATGGTGGACCGATTCGTTTTGCCCACTACGAGTTCGGGTTGATCTTCAACCGAAGGTCCGGAACGGGAATTGACGACGACATCCAGCGGGAGCTCGCGCAACGAACCGGCTGCCGCTTCGAGGTGAGCCTGCAGCCCCGCGCTCGGAGCTGGACTGATCTGGAATCGGGAAACCTCGACATGCTGGGCTCCGGGGTGCAGAACCCGCAGCGAGACCGCTTCGCCTGGTACGCGCACTACGTCGTGGAGATCAACAAAGTGCTGCTGGCGGACTCCGTGCCCGACCACGTGACCAGCCTTACTGAGTTCGAAGCCGCCAAGGACTTGCGCATGGGCACGGTCCGCTCCTTCAGTTTTGGCCCGTTCTACGACGCCGCGATGGTCAGACTTCAGGCTGCGGGCCGCCTGGACCAAGTGGGCGACACCGAGGCAGTCTTTCGCATGTTCGCCGCAGGACGTTTTCATGCCTTTGTTTCCTCGCAGTTTGTGTACGGGCATTACGTGAAGCAGTTGGGTCTCAAGACACCCAGACGCGTTGAAAACTGGGATGCAGATCCAGGCACGCCCAGCGGCTTGACCCTGTCGAAGAAGCGCTTCAGCGCCGAGCAGGCGGCCGCATGGCAGTTACTCGTCCAGAGCATGCTGGACGACGGCACGGTGCGGCGCATCCTGGTCCAGTACATGGGCGAGGCCGAAGCCGACGCATCGCTCTACCGGGCCAAGCGGCGCTGAGCCACGCCCACCGGACAATCGGGCGATGAATTCGCCCAAGCAGCGCATCGTCGTCGGCCTCTCCGGCGGCGTTGACTCCGCCGTCTCCGCCGCCCTGCTCAAGCGCCAGGGCCATGAGGTGCTCGGCATCTTCATGAAGAACTGGGAGGACGACGACGACTCCGAGTACTGCTCGTCGAATGTCGACTTCGTCGATGCCGCCTCGGTGGCCGAGGTCATCGGCATCGAGATCGAGCATGTCAACTTCGCCGCCGAGTACAAGGATCGGGTGTTTGCGTCCTTCCTGGCCGAGTACCAGGCCGGCCGCACGCCCAACCCCGACATCCTGTGCAACGCCGAGATCAAGTTCAAGGCCTTTCTGGACCACGCCCTGCGCCTGGGCGCCGACGCCATCGCCACCGGCCACTACGCGCGGCGGCGCGTGCTGTCTTCAGGTGAAAGCCAGCTGCTCAAGGGCCTCGACCCGCTGAAGGACCAGAGCTACTTTCTGCATCGGCTGACCCAGGCGCAGCTGAGCAAGGTGCTCTTCCCGGTGGGCGAGTTGCCCAAGACCGAAGTGCGGCGCCTGGCCCTGGAGTGGGGCCTGCCGAACGCGAGGAAGAAGGACTCCACCGGCATCTGCTTCATCGGCGAGCGCCCGTTTCGCGAGTTCCTGAACCGCTACCTGAACCATGAGCCGGGCGACATCGTGGACGAGCGCGGCCGCAAGCTCGGCCGGCATGTGGGCCTCTCCTTCTACACCCTGGGCCAGCGCCAGGGTCTGGGCATTGGCGGTGTGAAGGAGAAGGGCACGCCCCGGGGTGGGGGCGAGCACGAACCCTGGTTCGTGGCCGAGAAGGATCTCGCGCGCAACCGGCTGGTGGTGGTGCAGGGGCATGGGCACCCCAAGCTCCAGTCGCCGGCGCTGCGCTTTGCCGACGCGAGCTGGATCAGCGGTCACGCGCCGGCTGACGGCCGCTGCGCGGCCAAGACGCGCTACCGACAAAGCGACGCCGCCTGCACACTGAGCGGCGATCGCCTGAGCTTCGATGAGCCCCAGTGGGCGGTCACCCCCGGCCAGAGTGCGGTGCTCTACGACGGCGAGGTCTGCCTGGGGGGCGGGGTGATTCAAGCGGGCTGAGCCAGCCCCCAGGTCTCCGGCTCTGGCGAGCCTTCACCACCCCCCGAGGGGACCGCGCCCGCCTTGGGGCGGCCCTGCGGCGGGCTGAACCAGCCCCCAGGTCTCCGGCTCTGGCGAGCCTTCGCCACCCCCCGAGGGGGCCGCGCCCGCCTAGGGGCGGCCCTGCGGCGGGCGGCCCGGCGGAGGGCTAGCCGAAGCGCCAGCTGGAGATCGTGGTGCCGCCTAGGAACCCGGTCTCGTGGTGAATGCAAAGGCCGACCTCTGCCGACGCTGCCCCCACCGCCACCATCAAGGGCAGCAAGTGCTCCTCACGTGGGTGGGCCAGGCGCGCCGACGGGGCCCTCGACCAATCCACGAGGGCCTGGTCGCGGCCCTCCGGCACCGGCAGCACCGCCTGTAGCCAGGCGTCGAACGCAGTCGAGGGCTCTCGGCCCTGCGGCCCGTAGAGGCGCAGGTTGTGGAAGCTGAAGCCGCTGCCGACGATCAACACGCCTTCGCCGCGCAGCGGCGCCAGCGCGCGTCCCAGGCGCAGGTGCTCGGCCGGGACCAGGCCGTGGCGCAGAGAAAGCTGCACCATGGGCAGTCGCGCTGCGGGGTCCATCGGGAAGGCGGTGCAGAACGCGCCGTGGTCGAAGCCGCGTGCAGCGTCCTGCGCGGCCGGCAGGCCGCTGGCTTCGACGAGCTGCCGAACCCGCTCGGCCAGGGCTGGCTCGCCCGGTGCGGCATGGCGCACGCCGTAGGTGTGCGGCGGAAAGCCCGCGTAGTCGTACACCATGCCGGGCGCCGCGCCGCTCTGCACGGTGAAGGCCGGCGCCTCCCAATGCCCCGAGATCATGAGCAGGGCCCTGGGCGGCGCCGGCAGGCTCGCCAGCAGTCCACGCAACATCGCCTCGATGCCGGCATGCGCGGCCCGGTACGGGCCATCCATCCAGGGCCAGGGGCCGCCGCCGTGGCAAAGAAAGAAGCTGGGAAGGCGCGACATGGGTGGAGCATCGCAGGCGCAGCATGCGCTGCGTTTGCAAGCCACTGAATGCTGTGTTCGAAGCCATGCATCAACCCTGTGGAAGCTATTCATGGCGTGACCACCGCCATCCGCACGCCAACGCGTTAGCCTCGCGTCCCGTGTTCGCTCCGGCCACCCCCTCCCTCCCCGCTGCAGCCCCTGCCCGGCGCTGGCTTGACCGCCTCGTCGAGCCCTCGTTCGCGCTGCGTGGCGCGGCGATGGCTCTGGCGCTGCTCGAACTGCGGGCGGCGCTTTCGGCACTCACCGGCCAAGCCACGGACCCCTACAACGGCCTCGTCACCCAGTTGTGGGCACGCATGGGCGGCGACGCCATGGACCGTGGTCCGCTGCTGCTGTCCATCGGCCTGCTGCTGTTCACCGCATGGAGCCTGTGGAAGCTGGCGCAACCGCAGCACATCGACCAGCCACCGCCACACGCCCTGGCCTGGCTGCTCGGGCTCGATCTGCTGGCCTTCGCCGTCACGCCGAGCCTGGCCTTCGTCGTCACGGTGCTGGCGGGTCTGTTGCTGCGACCGGTCTGGGCGCTGGGCTTCGCCACGCTGCAGGTGGGTCTGGCGCTGGCGCTCTACTTCGGCCTGCCCACCGAGGCCCAGGCGGCTGAGCAGGCCGCCCGCGGCTGGTTGGCGGCAGCGCTGACCGAAGGGCTGACCATGCTGGCGCTGTACGGCTTGGGCTTCGGCCTGGGTCGACTGGCCGCAGCGCAGGCCGAAAAGCGGCGCTGGCTGCAGGCCATGCTGGCCGAGAAGCGCAGCAACGAGCAATTGCATGACGAACAGCTGCGCTACGGCGAACGGCTGGAGATTGCCCGCGAACTGCACGACCTGATGGGCCACCACCTCACCGCGCTGAACCTGCAGCTCCAGCTGGGCCAGGCCCTGTTGCAGCGCGACCAGGGCGCACAGGCCGGCGCGCAAATCGAGAAGGCGCGCGAAGTGGCAGAGCGCCTGCTCGCCGACGTACGCCGAGCCGTGAGCAGCCAGCGCGCCCAGGGCGGCATTGGCCTCAGCCAAGCGCTGCGCCTGCTTGCCGATGGCATCGAAACCCCCGTCATCACGCTCGGCCTGGACGAGGCCGTGGCCGGCAACCTGCCGCCGCGCACCGCGCACGCGCTCCTGCGCTGCGTACAGGAAGCGGTGACGAACAGCGTGCGCCACGCGCGTGCGCGCCATGTGCACATCAGCCTGCAGGCCGAAGGCCGCGAGTTGGTGGTGTGCGTGGAAGACGACGGTGCCGGCCAAAGCCGGCTGCAACCCGGCAACGGGCTCACCGGCATGCGCGAGCGCATGCAGGAGCTCGGCGGCCAGGCCCGGGTGCTGCGCCAGCGCCCAGGCTTCCTCATTGAACTTCGCTGCCCCATCGAGACGCCATGACCACACCCACCATCCGCCTCCTGCTCGTCGAAGACCAGCAACTCGTGCGCGAGGGCCTCAAGGGCCTGATCGCGCTGTGCCCCGACATCCAGCTCATCGGCGAAGCCGAGGACGGCGTGCAGGCCTTGGAGCGCATCCAGGCCGACATTCCCGACGTGGTGCTGTCCGACATGCGCATGCCGCGTCTGGACGGCATCGGGCTGATCCGCGCCCTGGCCGCGCGCCAGCTGCCGGTGCCCGTGCTGCTGCTCACCACCTTCGACGACCGCGACGCCTTCGACGAAGCCGCACGCGCCGGCGCCAAGGGCTTTCTGCTCAAGGCCATCAGCGTCGAGACCCTGGCCGAGGCCATCCGCGAAGTGGCCGCCGGTGGCACCGCGCTGCGCCCCGGTCTGACCGAGCGCGCCACCCGGCCCGGTGCCACCGAGCGCGCCTTCGAAGGCCTGCCCGACCCCGAGCCGCTCAGCCCCAAGGAACTTCAGGTACTGCGCCTGGTGGCCAGCGGACGCAGCAACACCGAGATCGCCACCTTGCTCGGCAACAGCGAGGGAGTGATCAAGAACCACTGCTCGGCGGTGTTCGCCAAGATGGGGGTGCGGGACCGCACGCAGGCCGTGTTGCGGGCCATCGACCTGGGCTGGATCTGACCGCTCATCGCGCGAAGGCGTCGGTTCGACGCCGCTTTCTGCGCTTCATCGCAAGTCGCTGGGAAGCGAGGCCGTGATCGCCCAAAGTTCAGTCATCGCAAGTTCGCGATGACCCCCCAAGGAGATCACCATGACCCGCTTCAACACCTCCCCGCTGACCGCTCTGAGCGACGCCCTGACCCTCTTCGTGATGGCCGGCCTGACGGTCGCCAGCGCCGCCGTGATGGCCCTGCCGGTGCAGCACGAGAAGGCCGAACCCGCCACCCTGCCCCTGGTGGTGGTGACCGCGAAATCCAGCGCCGAGCGCGTTCATCTGCCCGCCGTGGTGGTGACCGCCAAGCGCGTGAGCGCCTCGTAACGAACCCCATCACTTGGGGGAACGAACGGCCCGCCTCGGCGGGCCGTTTTCATTGCGGCTCGCTGTGTGCGGGCCGTTTGCCTTTCATCGTTCGCTCTGTGCGCCGCGGGCCGTGCCGCAGCAAACGCGCAGTTCATGACAGGGCGAGCATCGTGCGCGTTCGGACCGCCTGCACGTCGTTTCAGCGCCCGCATCTGCACCTCGTCGCAAGCCGCTGGGAAGCGAGGTCGTGATCGCCCAAAGTTCAGTCATCGCAACGCAATTCGCCAGTTCGCGATGCCCCCCAAGGAGATCACCATGACCCGCTTCCAAATCGCCCCGCTGTCCGCTCTGAGCGACGTCCTCACCATGATCGTGATGGCCGGCCTGACCGTCGCGTCGGCTGCCGTGCTGGCCGGACCGATGGTTCTGCCAGAACCTACCGTCGTGACCCTGCCCACCGTGGTGGTCACCGCCAAGCGCACCCAGAGCCCTGAGCCCACGCGCCTGCCCGCCGTCGTCGTGACGGCCAAGCGCGCCAGCGCTTCGTAACGCCCTCGTCCTCGGGGGAACAACGGCCCGCCTCGGCGGGCCGTTTTGCTTTTTGGGCTCAGAGCTTGAGAGCTTTTTGGCGGGCAAGGCGGGCATGGACGAAAAGCTCTCAGTCTCGGCCGGCGATACCTCGGGTGCCAAGGCTCGGCACCCTGCAGCCGTTGCTGGTGCGCACAGGGCGGTGCCGACACCATGCCCTCACCTTCACTTCGGCACCCCGCCATGCAAGCAGCCCCACGACGCGACACCCCGGCCTGGAAGACCCAGGTCTGGATCTCCTTCGGCGCCGCCGCGCTGCTCTGCGGCTCCGGGCTGGCCTGGCTGCCGGTGACTCCCATCGAGCGGGCCTTCATGGTCATGGCCTACGTGTTCTGCCTGTGCGCCGCATTCGTGCTGGCGAAGTCGGTGCGCGACCGCGCGGCTGGCTTGCCCGAGGCACCTGGCTGGCGCCTGGTGGCCTGGGGCGGACTGGCCACCGCCATGGGCTTGACCGGCTGGGGCCTGAGCGTGCTCGCCATCCCGCCCGCGCACGGCGCCTTCCTGCTCGTGGCCTGGCTCTTTCTGATGTCCTCGGCCTTCACCTTGGCCAAAACCCTGCGCGATGCGCAGGAAGCGGAGTGCCTGTCATGAAGCGTCGCACCTTTTCCCTGAACGCGTCCCTGCGCCTGTGTTCGATCGGCCTGGGCTGGGCCTTGGCCTTGCAGGCGCCTGCGGCGGCGCACACCGATCTGTCCGAGGCGAGTGCCCTGTCCATGCTGCCGGTGGCCGTGTCGGTGGCGGCGCCGGTGATGCTGCTTTCGGCAGGCGCCACGCTGGCCGTCGTGGCCGTGCAGGCCAGCGCGGAGGGCACGGTCTGGGTGCTGGAGCGCGCCAGCGACGGCGCACGCATGACCCTTCGCTTCAGCGGCGAAGCCGCCCGCGCTTCAGCGGTGGTGGCCGGTACCGCGGTGTCCGTGACCGTGGTGGGGGCCGGCATGGTGCTGTCGGTGGCCGGGCAGGCGATCTGCTTCATCCCGAATGCCATCGGCCGCGCGCTCACCCACCATGAAGCGCTGGCGCCATGAAGTCCGTCCTCATCGCCACGCTGGCCTTGCTCGCCTTGCTGCCTGTGCAGGCGAGCGACAAGCTCTCCTCTGTCGATCCCCAGAGCGTGGTTGGCAGTTGGAACGGACAGGCGCGCTTCTACGAGAAGAAGCTGGCGGACCAGCACGGCCCGTTGCCCACCCGGCTGCATGTCGGCTCCGACCTGACGCTGAGCGGCCGCCTGGGCGCCGCCACCCTGCCCCCCACACAACCCGTCCGTCGCCGTGGACGTCTCGATTACGAGGTGTCGCTCCAGGGGGCCGTGCTTGCAGAAGGCCACGCGGCGGGCAAGCGCCAACTGGTCCTGCTCATCACCTCGGTGGGGGACGGACGCCTGTCGGGAGACTTCCATCTCAAGACCCGATTCGGCTGGGATCCCACCATGCACCCTGGTGCCTTGGAGCTTGAACGTGCGCCCTAGAAACACCCAGCTGAGCCGAGCCCTGCTGCTGAGCTTGTGTCTCGGGGCTTCGAAGCCCGTCCATGCCGGACGCAGCTGCGAGGTTCAGCCGCCACGCGCCGAGCGCGTGGCGCAAGGTCTGGAGCTGGCGCTTCGCACCGCGCAAGCCCTCGACGCCAGTGGCGCGCAGGTGGTGGTGCTCGCCCGTGCCGGGCAAGATTTGTCGCGATGGGGCCTGCGCTGGTCGCACTTGGCCTTTGCCTATCGCGAGGCTGCACCCACCGCCGACGCGCCGGGTACCTGGCGCGTGGTGCACAAGCTCAACCACTGCGGCAGCGATCGCGCCGCACTCTTCCGGCAGGGCTTGGCCGAGTTCTTTCTGGACGACCCGCACCGCTTCGAGGCCGCCTTCGTGCTGCCCCGTGCCGACTGGCAGGAAGCGCTGCTGCCGATGCTGCGCGACAACGCGGCGGCAAGGCGTCTGCACCAGCCGCGCTACAACCTGCTCGCCTACCCCTGGGCCACGACCTACCAACAGAGCAACCAGTGGCTGATCGAAACCCTGGCCAGCGCCGCGGAGGGGGCTGCCAGCGACCGCCCGCGCGCCCAGGCCTGGCTGCGCCTTCAGGGCTATGAGCCCACCGTACTGCGCATCGACGCCTTCACCCGCCTGGGTGCTCGGCTCACGAAGGCCAACGTCGCCTTCGATGATCACCCCGACAGCCAGCGCTTCGCTGGCCGCATCGCCACGGTGAGCGCCGACTCGGTGTTTGCCTGGATGCAGCGCCGTGCACTGTCGGGGCCGGAACAGATCGTTCGCTGATAGCGTGCCCGCATGAGCCAGTCCAACCAGTTCGCGCTGATGCGCCAGCGCCGCTTCGCGCCCTTCTTCTGGACGCAGTTCCTCGGCGCCGCCAACGACAACCTGTTCAAGGGCGCCTTCACGCTGATGGTCACCTTCCAGCTCAGCGTGAGCTGGTTGCCGCCCGAGCAGGCGGGCCTGGTCATCGGCGCGGCCTTCATCCTGCCCTTCGTGCTGTTCAGCGCCACCTCGGGGCAGCTGGCCGACAAGTACGACAAGCGCACGCTCATTCGCTTCACCAAGGTCTGGGAGCTGCTGCTGGTGCTGCTCGGTGCCTGGGGTCTGTATGCCACTCATGTGCCCACCATGCTGGCCTGCATCTTCCTGCTCGGCCTGCAAAGCACGGTGTTCGGCCCGGTGAAGTACGCCTACCTGCCGCAGCACCTTCGCCCCGAGGAGCTGACCGGCGGCAACGGCATGGTGGAGATGGGCACCTTCGTGTCGATCCTGGTCGGCAACATCCTGGCCGGGGTGCTGGTGCATGTGCCGGGGGTGGGGCCGCATTACATCGCCTGGGGCTGCCTGCTGATCGCGCTGCTGGGCGTGCTGTCGAGCTGGCTGCTGCCGCCCACGCCGGCCAGCGACCCCGGCCTGCGCATCAACTGGAACCCTTTCAGCGAAACCTGGCGCAACCTCATGCTGGCGCGCGGCAATCTGGCGGTGTTCCGCTCGCTGCTCGGCATCTCGTGGATGTGGTTCGTCGGCGCGGTGTTCCTGGCCAACTTTCCGGCCTTTGCCAAGCAGGTGCTGCACGGCAACGAGCAGGTGGCGACGCTCTTGCTGGTCATCTTCTCCATCGGCGTGGCCGTGGGCTCGCTGATGTGCGAGATGCTCTCCAGGCGCATGGTCGAGATCGGCCTCGTGCCCCTGGGCTGCCTGGGCATGTCGGTGTTCGCCATCGACTTGTGGCTGGCCTGCCGCGCGCTGCCGCCGGTGACCGCTGACGCCGTCCACACGCTGGCGAGCTTCGTGCAGGCACCGGGCCATCTGCGGGTGATGGTGGACCTCGCCATGCTCGCGCTCAGCGCCGGGCTCTACAGCGTGCCGATGTACGCACTCATCCAGCTGCGCGCGCAACCCACGCACCGCGCCCGCATCATTGCCGCCAACAACATCCTGAACTCGCTGTTCATGGTGGCCGCCAGCGTCATCGCCGGCCTGCTGCTGGTGGCCGGGTTCAGCATCCCGGAGCTGTTCGGCCTGCTCGGCCTGGCCAATCTGGTGGTCGGGCTGTACATCTTCCTGGTGGTGCCCGAATACCTGCTGCGCTTCGTGGCCTTCGTGCTCTCGCACACCGTGTACCGCCTGAAGCTGCGCGGCGCCGATCACATCCCCACCGAGGGCCCAGCGCTTCTCATCAGCAACCATGTGAGCTTCATCGACGCCGTGCTCCTGATGGGCGTGAGCCCAAGGCCGGTGCGCTTCATCATGGACCACCGCATCTTCAAGACGCCGGTGCTGGGCTGGATGTTCCGTCTCGCCAAGGCCATTCCCGTGGCGCCGCAGAAGGAGGACCCCGGCACCTACGAGCGCGCCTTCCAGGAGGCCAGCCGGGTGCTGCGCGAGGGTGAGATCCTGGCCATCTTTCCGGAGGGCGGCATCACCCGCGACGGCACGCTGCAGGCCTTCAAGGGCGGGCTGATGAAGATCCTCGATTCCGACCCCGTGCCGGTGGTGCCGATGGCGCTGCGCAACCTGTGGGGCAGCTATTTCAGCCGCATCGACGGACCTGCCATGCGCACGCCCTTCCGCCGTGGCCTGCTCAGCCGCGTAGAGGTGGTGGTGGGTGAGCCGATCGCTCCCGATGCCGCGCGGCAACTGGGCGCCGAGGGCTTGCGCGAGCGCGTGGCCACGTTGCTGGCTTGACGGCCATGCAAGAGCTTTTCACACCCCGGCTGCGCCTGCTGCCGGCCGCGCCGATCTGGGCCTTGCAGACGGCCGATTTCTACCGGCGCAATGCCGAGCACCTGGCGCCCTGGGAGCCACGCCGTGAGGGCCAGGCCGATCCAGCGCGCCAAGTGGAGTTCCTCAGCATGGCGGCCAGCGCCGCTGCGGAGGGCCAGGCGCTGCGCTGGCTGCTCAGCGATGACGGCTGGCGGGTGATCGGCGTGATCGGCGTCAGCAACATCGCGCGCGGTCACCACCAGAGCGCCAGCCTGGGCTACAGCCTGGATGCCAACTGCCAAGGCCGCGGCCTGATGCACGAAGCGCTGGGGGCGGTGATGGCCGAGGCCTTTGCCCCGGGGCTGAACTTGCACCGGTTGCAAGCCGCCTGGCAGCCGCACAACGACCGCAGCCAACGCCTGCTGCATCGGCTGGGCTTTCGGGACATCGGCCTGGCGAAGGACTACCTGTGCATTGCCGGCGCCTGGCGCGACCACCAACTCAGCGAGCGGCTCAACCCCGCTTTCCAAACGCCGCCGGAATGGTGCTGACCGGACGGGCTCAGTGCTTCGCCGCTTTGCCGCGCGGCTCTTCAGCGGGCCTGCAGGCCAGCACGGCGGCATTGAAGCGCGTCATGAAGTCCGGGGGGCGCTGGGCCAGAAATCGGCGCGTCAGGTAGACGCCCAAGGGCTTGTCCAAGGCCAGCTGGGATTGCAGCGACGTGCCGTCGGAGCGTGTGGCCAGCAAGTGCTCCATCACCAGCTGGTTGGCCAACACCGCATCGACCCGCCCCTGTTGCAACATGCGCAGCAGGGCAGCGGTGTCGGTGGGGGCGGTTTCCGTCCGGTAGCCCTGGGCGATCAGCCAGTCCATCATGTTGGCGCCCAGGAAGCTGGTGACTCGCGCCGCGCGGCGGAACTCGCTGCTTCCGGGCCTCAGCCTGGCGTCGACCCGGAAGTACCAACGCCACTGCTGCGGCGCGATCACCTCGCTGAGCTGCGCATAGGCATCGCGTGCATCGGATTGCGAGGCGGCGAAGAAGCCGTCGCTGAGACCTTCCTGGGCATGCAACTGGGCACGTGCCCAAGGCACGAACTCGATCTCCAGCGCCAGGTTCATGCGGCGGGCCGCGCACCGCACGACGGTCACCGCGATGCCCCCGGGCGATCCCGCAAGCTGCGAGGAATAGGGCGGCAATTCGTGTGTGCTCAGCTTGAGACGGTGCTCCGAAACCTGCGCCATGGCTGAACCGACGACCAACCCGGCCAGCAGGCAGGCCCATGAACGCACCGAGGACAACCAGGAGCACATCCGCACAGTGTGCCGCCGCGCCAGGCGCTTGGCATCCACCGGAAGCAGGAACCTGGAGCCGAAACCGCGAACTTTCAGCCGCTCAGACGCGGCATTCACCCTGACCGAACACCACCCACTTCAAGGAGGTCAGGCCCTCCAGCCCCACCGGGCCGCGCGCATGCAGCTTGTCGGTGCTGATGCCAATCTCGGCGCCCAGACCGTACTCGAAGCCATCGGCAAAGCGGGTGCTGGCATTGACCATCACCGACGCGGAATCGACCTCGCGCAGGAATCGCATGGCGCTCGGGTGATGGGTAGTGAGGATGGCGTCGGTGTGGTGGCTGCCGTAGCGGTTGATGTGCGCGATGGCCGCTTCGAGCGAATCGACCACCTTCACCGAGATGTCCAGCGACAGGTACTCGGTGCCCCAGTCGGCCTCGGTAGCCGGCTCGGCACCAAGCAGCAGGGGCAGGCTCTCGGGGCAGGCATGAAAGCGCACGCCCTTGGGGGCCCACAGCGAGGCCAGCTGCGGCAGGAAGCGAGCGGCCACAGCGCGGTGCACCAAGAGGCTCTCGGTGGCATTGCAGGGGCTGACCTTCTGCGTCTTGGCGTTGTCCACCACGCGCAGCGCCTGCGCCAGGTCGGCGTGCGCGTCGACATAGCTGTGGCAGTTCCCGTCCAGGTGCTTGAGCACGGGCAGCTTGGCCTCGCGGCTGACGCGTTCGATGAGCCCCTTGCCGCCGCGCGGAATGATGAGGTCGATGAACTCGGTCGCGCCCAGCAGCCAGCCCACGGCAGCGCGGTCGGTGGTGGGGATGAGCTGCACGGCTGCACGCGGCAGGCCGGCCTCCTCCAGGCTGTCCTGCACCAGCTGGGCCAGCGCGCGGTTGCTTTGCAAGGCCTCGGAGCCACCGCGCAAGATGCAGGCATTGCCGCTCTTGATGGCCAGCGAGGCGGCCTCGATGGTCACGTTCGGCCGGCTCTCATAGATCATGCCGAAGGCGCCCAGTGGCACACGCATCTGGCCGACCTGGATGCCGCTGGGCCGACGGCGCAGGTTCAGTACCTCGCCCACCGGGTCGGGCAGCGCGGCGATCTGCTCGCAGCCCTCAGCCAGCGTGGCAAGGATCTTGGCGTCGAGCTGGAGGCGATCGCGCAGCGGCGCATTCAGCGTGGCGGCGGCCTGGAGGTCGCGCTCGTTGGCGGCTTGCACCTCGGGCAGCGGCGAGCGCAGGCGGCGCGCCAGCGCAAGCAGCGCGGCATTGCGCTGGGCGGTGGAGGAGGCTGCCAGCAAAGTCGCGGCAGCGCGGGTGGCTTGGCCCAGGGCCTGCAGGTCGTCCATGGCTTGATTGTCCGCAGCGGCGTTGCGCGGCTGGGCAAGCCCGTCTTCGCGGCGCGTCAGCGGGGGCTCAGCACCTGCGCCAGCAGCACATCCCGGCCCGGCAGACGCACGGCCAGCCAGGCGCGCAGGCGCTGCTGCTCAGCGGCTTGGATGCGGCGCCAGTCGGCCACCACGGTCAATGGCTGGGGTGCCCCCGGGTCCACCAGCTGCAAGTGGGCGAGCTGTGGATGCTGGGCGGCAATCTCCTGCTGCAACTGTTGGCGCTGTTCGCTTTGGGCCAGCGGTCGGGCCGCGAGTTGGTCACGCAGCTGGGCCAGTTCGGCCTTTTGCTGCTGCAGGGCCTGATCCTGATCGCCCAGACGGCCGAGCAATTCAAGCTCCAGTTCGCGCTTGAGCCCACCGACATCAATGGCCCGCCCCCCTGCGCTGCGCACAGCCACTTGGGTGCTCGCGTCGCCCTGACGCCGCAGGATCTCGCGAAGCTGCTCGGCGACTTCGCTCGGCTTGTGTGCGCCGTCCACCACCAGCTCGACCTCCCGGCGTTCGGTGTCGATTTGGCTGGACAGCACGACAGCACCCGACTGTCGAGTCAAGGCCTCGATGGCGCCACCTATCGCCTGCTGGTAGCCCTGGGCCACCACCAGCCGCCAGGCCAGGTAGATGCTGGGCACAACCACCACCAGCAAGGTCAGTGCGGTCAGCCCTCGCGCGCGGCGCAAGGTGGCCGCTTCCAAGGCCATCGGCCGGCGCAGGCGCATCAGCTTCACGAAGAGCAAGGCGGCGTAGGCGATGAACACGCCGTTGATGGCGAACAAGTAGAACGCGCCAAAGAACCAATCCCAGCGCCCCTGCGACAGCGCGAATCCGGCGGTGCACAGCGGCGGCATGAGCGCGGTCGCAATCGCGACACCCGGCAGCACATTGGTGAAGCTGTGGCGCGTCAGCGCAATGATGCCGGCGCAGCCACCGAAGAAGGCGATGAGCACGTCCCAGAGCGTGGGCGTGGTGCGCGCCAGCAGTTCGCTGCCTGGCAAATGCAGGGGGCTGAGCGTGAAATAGAGCGTGGATGTGGCCAGGCTGATGACGGTGAAAACGGCCAGATTGCGGGCAGCTTGGCGCAGCAGTTCGAAGTCGCGGATGGCCAGCGCGTAGCCGATGCCGATGATGGGCCCCATCAACGGCGAGATCAGCATGGCGCCGATGATGACCGCGGTCGAGTTGACGTTGAGGCCGATCGAGGCGATCAGGATCGCCAGCATCAACACCCACAGATTCGTGCCCACGGCGGCCACGCCGTCGCGGATGTCGGCGTCGATCTGCTCGGGGCGATCAAGATCCCGACGAAGGTTCAGGGCACGGGAGAGGGTCTGAAACCAGGTGCCCGTAGAGCCGGATGCCGTCGACTTGCTCATGCCCGCCCCTGCCCTCAGGCCTTGGTCGTCTTCTTGGCCGGTGCCTTCTTCGCGGGCCGCTCCGGCCTTGGCTCGAACTCGAACACCACCTTGCCCTCCTTCTTGTCGTAGGCCAGCATGGCCTTGAAGGCACGGCGCGTGCGGTTCGAGACGAAGTTCTCCAGCACATCGGTCTTGCCGGTGTGCAGCAGCTTGTGAATCTGCGCCTCGTCCACCGGCTGGGTGAGGATGATCTTGCCGGTCTTGAAGTCGCAGGTCACGTGCGCACCCACGCTGTGCTCGCACACGTAATTGCTGCCGTGCTCGTAGACGTGGCCCTGGCACTTCGGACAGGGACCATGGCTGGTCTGGCCACTGAAGTCCACCGGCTGGCCGTCGTCCTCGCTCTTGTCGTCGCCGAAGTCGAATTCGAGCTTCCAGTTCTTGATCTCGTCGTCGAACACCAGCTGCAGCTCGGCGGTGAAGGGGCGGCCCATGCGGCTGCGAAAGCCCTCCAGCGGACCGATGCGCTTGTCGACCAGGAACTGCTCAACCTCGGGCAGCTCGAAGCTGCGCCCGCCAGGGATCTTGGTGATGCTGAAGTCGCAGGCCTCGCAGGCGAAGCGCCGGTAGTTCTCCTTGACCACGCCGCCGCAGTTGGGACAGGGGGTCTTCAGGGTGGCGTAGTCGCCCGGCACGGTGTCGCGGTCGTAGCTCTTGGCCTTGGCCACCACGCGCTCGGCCATGCGCGCAATCTCGGCCATGAAGGCCTCGCGCGCCAGCTTGCCCTTTTCCATCTGGTTGAGCTGGTACTCCCATTGGCCGGTCAACTCGGGGCGGGTCAGCTCCTCGACCTCCAGGCCGCGCAATAGCGTCATGAGCTGGAAGGCCTTGGCGGTGGGAATCAGCTCGCGGCCTTCGCGCAGCATGTACTTTTCGTTGAGCAGGCCTTCGATGATGGAAGCGCGCGTGGCGGGCGTGCCCAGGCCCCGTTCGTTCATGGCCTCGCGCAGCTCGTCGTCATCCACCAACTTGCCGGCGCCTTCCATGGCGCCGAGCAGCGTGGCTTCGGTGTAGCGCGCCGGCGGCTTGGTCTGCAGGCCCTTCACGTCCACCGACTCGGTCCGCACCACCTCGCCGGCCGCCACCGGGGTGAGCAGCGCGTCCTCGTCCTGCGCTTCCTTGCCGTACACGGCCTGCCAACCGGGATTGACCAGCACCTTGCCGTTGGTCTGGAACTGGTGCCCTGCGGCCGTGCTGATGCGGGTGGTGACCTGGTACTCGGCCGGCGGGAAGAACACCGCCAGGAAGCGCTTGACCACCAGCTCGTAGAGCTTGGCCTCGGCCTCGCTGAGCGCGCCCGGGGCCTGCAGCGTGGGGATGATGGCGAAGTGGTCGCTGACCTTGGTGTTGTCGAACACCTTCTTGGTCGGCTTGATGTAGTCCTTGGCCAGCAGCGTGGCGGCGTGGCGGGCCAACTCGGCCGGCCCTTCCTTGCTCAGCACCTGCGCGGTTTCCTTGGCCACCTTCAGGTAGTCCTCGGGCAGGTGGCGGCTGTCGGTACGGGGGTAGGTCAGCGCCTTGTGCTTTTCGTACAGGGCCTGCGCCAGGGCCAGGGTGGTCTTGGCGCTGAAGCCGAAGCGCGAGTTGGCCTCGCGCTGCAAGGTGGTGAGGTCGTAGAGGCCTGGGCTGGCCTGGCTGCTGGGCTTGCTCTCCTCGGTCACCGTGGCCGGCTGCCCCTGCACCGCAGCGGCAATCGCTTCGGCCTGTGCCTTGTCCCAGACGCGGTCGGCCCGCGCGTGCTCGTCGTCGCCCTTCTTGAATCCCGGCTGGATGTACTTGCCTTCGTACCGACCGGCCTGGGCGTCAAAGCTGGCACGCACCTCCCAGTAGTCACGCGGCACATGCTTGCGGATCTTTTCCTCGCGCTCGACCACGATGGACAGGGTGGGCGTCTGCACGCGGCCGACCGTGGTCAGGAAGAAGCCGCCGTCGCGGCTGTTGAAGGCGGTCATCGCCCGCGTGCCGTTGATGCCGACCAGCCAGTCGGCCTCGGAACGGCAGCGCGCGGCATCGGCCAGGGGCAGCATGACGGCGTCGGCGCGCAGGTTGGCAAAACCGTCGCGGATCGCCTCCGGCGTCATGCTCTGCAGCCAAAGGCGTTCGATGGTTTTCTCAAACTTTCCACGCGCAGGCTGTGCGTACTGGACGATGAGTCGGAAGATCAGCTCACCCTCGCGCCCTGCGTCGCAGGCGTTGATGATGCGGTCGACGTCCTTGCGACGGATCAGCTTGGCCAGCGCCGATAGACGGCCCTTGCTCTTGTCGATGGGCGCCAGATCGAAATGCGTGGGCAGCACCGGCAGGTTGGCGAAGCTCCATTTGCCGCGCTTCGGGTCCTGTCCTTCCGGCGCCGCGATCTCGACCAGATGGCCGACGGCCGAGCTGACCACGTAGTGCTCGTTCTCGTGGTACTCGTCGTGCTTCTCGAACTTGCCGCTCTTGGGCGTGAGGGCGCGCACGATGTCCAGTGCCACGGAGGGCTTCTCGGCGATGACCAGGGTCTTGTTGCTCATGGGATCGAAAGTGATTGCAACGGCACAATGCGCGCCGCCTCGCGTGTGCGCACACGCTCACGTACACGCGCGCGCACCCATGAATTCACTATACGAAGCCCTTCATGACCCCATCCAGCCGCCGCATCCAGGTCCGTCGTTCCGGCGTGCACGGCCGCGGCGTCTACGCGGTGGTGCCCATCGCGGCGGGTGAGCGCATCGTTGAATACAAGGGCGAGCGCATCAGTGACGAGGAAGCCGCGCGCCGCCATCCGGCCGACCCGGATCACCCCACGCACACCTTCTATTTCTCGCTCGAAGCGGGCGGCGTGATCGACGCGCGCTTCCAGGGCAACAGTGCGCGCTGGATCAACCATTCCTGCGCGCCCAATTGCGAGGCCAACGAGGTCAAGGGGCGGGTGTTCATCCATGCGCTGCGCGACATCGAGCCCGGCGAGGAGTTGTTCTACGACTACCACCTGTTCGTCGAGGAGCGCCTGAGCCCGCGCCTGAAGCGCGAATACGAGTGCCGCTGCACTGCGGCAAACTGTCGCGGCACCTTGCTCATTCCCCGCCCGGCCCGATGACTGCATTCGACGCCACCCTGCACAGCCTGGCCCTGCAACTGGGTCCGCAGTGGCAACTGCGCGCGGTGGCGGAAACCGGCTCAACCAACAGCGATCTGCTCGAAGCCTGCCGGCAGGGGGCACCGATCCAGCCGCAACTGCTGGTGGCCGAACGGCAGACCGCGGGTCGCGGCCGTCTCGGGCGCAGCTGGCATGCGGAGCCCGGTGCGGCCCTCACCTTTTCGCTGGCCTGTGCCGCTCCCAGTGCCGCGCTGGATGCGCTATCGCTGGCCGTGGGCACCGTGCTGGTCGAAGCGCTGGACCCCGAAGGCCTGGGCCTGCAACTGAAGTGGCCCAATGACCTGTGGTGGCAGCGGCGCAAGCTGGGGGGTGTGCTCATCGAGACCGTCAGCCACGGTGGCGCACCACGCGCCGTGGTGGTCGGCGTCGGCCTGAACCTGGTGGCCCCGCAGGTCGATCAACCCAGCGCCGGCCTGCGCGAGCTGGACCCGCGCTGGACGGCCCCGCTCGCCCTGGCCGCGGTGCTGCCCCCTTTGGCGGAGCTGCTGCTGAGCTGGCGGGGATTCGGCGCCGACTTGCAGGCGCGCTTCAGCGCCCGCGACGGGCTGCGCGGCCTGCCGCTCTCCACGGGCAACGGCCTGCATGGCATGGCCGAAGGCGTCGATGCCGAGGGCCAGCTGGCGCTTCGAGATGGTGACGGCCATAGGCACGGTCTGCGCGCCGGTGAGGTGCGCTTGGAGCTGAACGCATGAAACGCCTGGGTCTGCTCTTGCTCGCGCTGTTGCTGGCCCACGCTGTGCTGTGGGCCTGGGGCCAAGGTTACCTCGGCGGCCAGCCCGGCAGCACGCAACGCGAGCCGGCACGCCTGGCGGCGCAGCTGCACCCTGAGCGCCTGCAGTTGCTCAGCCCGGAGGCGGCCAGCGCGGCACTCAAGCCCCTGCAATGCCGAGAGATCGGTCAGTTCACCGAAGAAACGCAGCTGCTGGCGGCCGAGCAGGCACTGCGCGAACAGCTGCGCCTGCAGCCAGGACAGTGGCAGCGCGTCGAACGTCGCCAAAGCGGGCTTTGGTTGATTGCCACGCGCGCCGCCGACAACGCGGCCGATCTGGAGCGCAAGCGGGTCGCGTTGGACAAGGCCGGCGTGAAGCCGCAGAAGTCGCAGGCCCTGATGGGCGAGCGTGAAGCCAGCTGGATCGTCGAGCGCTTCGAGGACGAAGCGGCCGCGCGTGCCGCGCTGGCCCGCCTGCAGGGCAAGGGTCTGCGCCTGCTTCGCCTGCTGCCCATGCGCCTGCCGACCAGCTACTGGTGGCTGCGCCTGCCGGGCTTGGAGCAAGCGCAACTCAAGGCCAGCCATCCGGCTTGGCCTGGCGGGCTGCGCGCCTGCTCGGCTGCCAGCGCGCCGCCTGAGCCGGCCAGCGTTGCAGCCTCTGCGACCTAAAGCACCACCTTCACCATCGGGTGCGTGCTGAGCGTCCGGTAGAGCTCGTCCAGTTGCTCACGGCTCGTGGCGGTGATGGTGATGGTCAGCCCCAGGTAGTTGCCCGCCTTGGAGGGGCGCTGCTCGATGGTGCTGGCGTCGAAGCCAGGATCGAACTGCAGGGCAACCCGTGCGATGGCCTCGACAAAGCCCTCCACATGCGCCCCCATCACCTTGATGGGGAAGCGCGACGGGTACTCGATGAGGCTGTCGGCAGGGTTCATCACTGGATCCACAAACGGATGGCGTCCCAGAGGCGGACGAAGGCATTGGCTTGAGCAACCTCCTGCTGCGCCACCAGGGGCACCTCTTTGAGCAGGCTGCCGCCGGCACTCTTGATCCGGATGCTGCCCACCGCCTGACCGGCTTGCAAGGGGGCGAGCAGCGGATCGGGGCGCAGCAGCTCGCTCTGCAGCTTGGCGCCCTCGCCGCGCGGCAGGGTGATGAAGACGTCCTGAGCCACGCCCAGCGGCACCTGCGAGGCCTTGCCCTTCCACACGGGGACCGTGGCCACCGGCTTGTCCTTCGCGTAGAGGCGCAGGCCGTCCCAGGCGGCATAGCCCCAGTTGTGCAGCTTCTGGCTCTCGTTGGCGCGAGCCTCGCGAGAGTCGGTGCCAAGCACGACCGAGAGCAAGCGGCGCTTGCCGTTGGGGAACTCGCGCTGGCTGCTAGCGATCAGGCAGTAGCCGGCGGCGTCGGTGTAGCCGGTCTTCAGGCCGTCGAAGCTGGCGTCCCGGGTCAGCAGCAGGTTGCGGTTGTGCTGGCGAATCTTGTTGTACGTGTACTCACGCACCTTGTAGTAGCCGTAGTACTGCGGGAAGTCCTGGATCAGCCGCCCGGCGATGGTGGCCAGGTCACGCGCGCTGCTGTGGTGGCCGCTTTCGGTCATCCCTGTGACGTTGCGGAACTGAGTGTTCTTCAGCCCCCAGGCCTGGGCCTGCTTGTTCATCAGCTGCACGAAGTTCTCGACCGAGCCGGCCACGCCTTCCGCCAGCGCCACCGAGGCATCGTTGCCGCTCTGCACGATCATGCCGTGCAGCAGCTCGTCCACTTTCGGCGACATGGTGGGGTCGATGAACATCAGCGAGGGATCTCCCTTGCGCTGCTCCCACGCGCGCTGGCTGACGGGCAGGGTCTGTTCCAGGCTCAGGCGCTTGTCCTGCAGCGCGCCAAACACCAGGTACGCGGTCATGAGCTTGGTCAAGCTGGCCGGATCGGCCTGCGTATCGGCGGCGCGCTCGGCCAGCACTTGCTGGCTGCTGAGGTCGATGAGCAGGTACTGCCGCGCCGCCACTTCTGGGGCTTGCGGCGCTTGTGCGAAGGCGCCAACGGTGGCGAACAGGAAAGCCAGGAGAACAGGAAACTTCATTGATCAGGACCAAGCCTGGGTGAGCAGGCGTTTGAGAAGGGGCAATTGCCCATGGAAGAAATGACCGGCGCCGGGCACCACGGTGACCGGCAGCGCCTGCGGGCGCGCCCAGTCCATCACCGCGGCCAGGGGCACCACATCGTCGTGTTCGCCGTGAATCACCAGCGTGGTGTCGGGCACCTGGGTGGCCGGAAAGCGACTGGCCGCCAGCCCGACCAGGGCCAAGCGATCCACCGGCGCGCCCTCCAGCGCCAGACGCTCGGCCAGCTTGGTGGCCACGAAGGCGCCAAAGGAGAAACCGGCGAGCACAAAGGGCTGGCCCGACAAGCGCTGGGCAGCCGCCACGGCGTACGCGTCGTCGATCTCCCCCGGCCCACCGTCGAACGCGCCCTGCGAGGCACCGACACCACGGAAGTTGCATCGCACCGTGCGATAGCCCAGCAACAGCGCCCCACGCGCCAGGGTCTGCACCACTTTGTTGTCCATGGTGCCGCCATGCGTGGGCAGAGGGTGAAGCACCAGGGCCACGCCGCGCGGCGGCGCATCGGCCGGGTCGTTCACCGCAAGTTCCAGCAGGCCGGCCGGGCCGGAGATGGTGAAACGCTGGGTCAGCGCGTTCATCGGCCCACCGAGGGGTCGAGCATGAGGCGTTGCACGGGCTCGCCCCCTACCAGATGGCGATCGACGATTTCGTCGATGTCCGTCCGGTCCACAAAGGTGTACCAGACCGCTTCGGGATACACCACGGCCACGGGCCCGCCTGCGCAGCGATCCAGGCAGCCTGCCTTGTTCACCCGCACGCCTCCGGGGCCTGCCTTGCCCAGCTGCTTGATTCGGGCCTTGCAATGGTCGGCCGCCGCCTGGGCGTCGTGCTGCGCGCAACAGGAATCCCCATTGGCGCGCTGATTCAGGCAGAAAAAGATGTGGCGCTGGTAGTAGCTCATGGGCCTTGACCCGGAAAAACCCGAGATTCTAGGAACGCTGCCGTTCGCCACGCGCCAGACCGGCCATCAGCCAGCCCAATGCCAGCAGCGGCCACAGCCACCCCAACCACTGCAGCAGGCCATACAGCTGCACCCGCGGACCCAACTCCCAGCGCTGAAGGTTCAGGGCCACGAATGGGTCAGTGTCCATGCGAGTGACCAGCAGCATGAGGCCTGTCAGTACCGGCAGCGACAACACGGCACTCACACGCGAGGGCAGCAGGGCCAGCAACGCCGCCACCACCATGGCGCCAGCGATGGCCTGCGCGGTGCCCGCGGTCAGCCAGGCCCATGCATTGGCCGGGCCAAAACCCAGGGCCGTGGCCAAGGCCGACATGCCGAGCCCGACCACCGCCACGCTGAGCAGCAGGGGCAGCCGGCCCCAGCCCGGCCGCACCACGGCCAGCAAGAGCAGGCAGGGCGCGAGCAAACCCAGACCGGTCGCCAGGCGTGCCTCCAGCGCAGAAGACGGTCCGGCCCAGCGCATGGCTTGTTCGATCCACCCGGCTTCCAGCAGCCAGCGGTTCAAGGTATCGAGGAGAGGAGGCAGAAACTGCCCTTGGGCCAAAGGTGCTGGCAGCGGAAAAACCAGGCCGAGCGGCCAAATAGCAAGCAGGGCCAGGGCACCGGCGCTGTTCGGGTGGAACCAGCGCTCGCGCCAGCGGCCCCAGCGGTCCAGCCATCCCAAACGGGCGGCCAATGCGGCGAGCAGGGCGCCCAGCACGGCGCCCCCGCTGTTCAGCAGCCAGTCGGCCAGCGAGGGCACGCGCAGGGCCACGAAACGCTGAGCCAGTTCCAGGCCATAGGCCAGCAGGCAAGGCAGCAGCACCGCCATCAGGGCCGCCTGCCAGCCGCGCAAGCCGCTTCGCCAAGCGGCCACGAACACCAGCGAGCCCAGCGGCACGTAACCCAGCGCGTTGGCCCAGACGTCGAAGCGACTCCAGTATCGCGGCCAATCCAACTGCCAGGCTTCGGTAAGGGTCAGCCGCTCGGGCCATCCCCAAGGGCTGAACGGGTAAAGGCTGGCGTAGGCCACCAGCAGCAGGTAGCCCAAGGCCAGCCAGGTCGCTCCCGAGCGCCGCCGGCTGCGCGTCATGCTCAGAAGGGTTTCACCACCACCAGCACGACGATGGCGGCGAAGAACAGCACCGAAACTTCGTTGAACACGCGGAACCAGCGGTGGCTTCGCCGGTTCTGCAGCAACTCGAAGGTGCGCAGCATGCGGCCGCAGGCGTGGTGGTAGCCGCCCACGCCCACCACCAGCAGCAGCTTGGCGTGCATCCAACCCTGACCGAAGAAGAAGCCTTGGGGGTTGATGAGCACCAGCCAAAGCCCAAGGCCGAGTGCTGGTACTGCCAGCAGGTTCGTGAAGCTCAGCAACTTGCGCCCCATCACCAGCAAGCGCTCGCGTTCCGCATGGCTGTCGGCAGGCACCATGGCCAGGTTCACAAAGATGCGCGGCAGATAGAACAAGCCGGCGAACCAGGCGGCAATGAAGACGATGTGGAAAGCCTTGATCCAGAGCATGGCTGGATTGTGATGGGGCAAACCGCACGGTATCGCGCTGCAAGCGCGGACACGCGGCCTGCCGCGCCAGCGGCAGCGGCAGCAGCGCGAAGCGCTGGACGTCGGCGCAGCCGATGTCGCCAACAGCGTGACAAAAAAAAGCCCCGGCCATCGGCCGGGGCGGAAAGCCTTGATGCTGTCATCACACAAGGCTCCTGCTCAGGGAGGAAAAGCAGGGAACGGCGACCTCGCGGCTACCATTCGCTGACCAGTCTAGCACCCGACTCCCAGGAGGCCGCAAGTGCGAAAGGGCTGCGAAAACTCACTTGTCGCGAATAAATAACGCACTTCCAATCCATGAGCCTCGCCAGTTATCCCGCCCTTCGGCCTCGCCGCCTGCGCCGTGATGCGGCCACCCGAGACCTGGTTCGCGAGCACCGCCTGGGTGCGCAGGACCTGATCCTGCCCGTCTTCATCCAAGACGGCCAGGGTCTGGCCACGCCAGTGGCTTCCATGCCCGGGGTGGAACGACTGAGCATCGATCGCCTGCTTCCGCTGGCCGAAGAGGCGCAGGGGCTCGGCATCCGGGCATTGGCGCTGTTTCCGGTCATTGACGGGTCGCTGAAGGACCCCGAGGGCTGCGAAGCACTGAATCCAAACGGCCTGGTGCCACGCGCCGTCCAAGCCTTGAAGGCCGCCCTTCCCGAGTTGGCGCTGATCACAGACGTCGCGCTTGACCCGTACACCAGCCATGGTCAAGACGGCCTGATCGACGACGCTGGTCGTTTGCTCAACGATGAGACGGTGGCTGTGCTGGCCCAGCAAGCCCTGATGCAAGCCCAGGCCGGCGCCGACATCGTCGCCCCGAGCGACATGATGGACGGCCGTGTCGGTGCCATCCGCGCGCTGCTCGAAGGGGCGGGGCAGCCCTACACGCGCATCCTGGCTTACAGCGCCAAGTACGCGAGCAGCTACTACGGCCCGTTCCGAGACGCCGTGGGCTCAGCCAGCAATCTCGGCAAGTCTGACAAGAAGGGCTACCAGATGGATCCGGGCAACGGCGACGAGGCCTTGCGCGAGGTGGCGCTGGATCTGGCCGAGGGTGCGGACATGGTGATGGTGAAGCCGGGCATTGCCTACCTGGACATCGTTTGGCGCGTCAAGCAGGCCTTCAAGGTGCCAACCTTCGCTTACCAGGTGAGCGGCGAGTACGCCATGCTCAAGGCTGCCGCTGCTCAGGGTTGGCTGGATCATGACGCAGTGATGCTCGAGACCCTGCTCGCATTCAAGCGCGCCGGAGCCGACGCCGTCCTCAGTTACCACGCGCTCGATGCAGCGCGCCTGCTGCAGCACGCGCGCTGATGCAGGTCTGGCTGCTCAGCGGCACACGTGCGGTGGCGCTGCAGCGCCTGCCAGTGACGCCACCGACTGAGGGCTTCGCTTGGTTGACCTTGGCTCGGGAGGATCTGCAGGGCCAATGGCCAGACCTGCAGTCGCAGTTGCAGGCCTGGGGTGAACGGCCGCTGCTGGACTTGCACGTCAGCGACTTGCTCAACGAGCAGTTGCCGTCGTACTTTGACAGCACCGTCGCCTACGACCTGCTGGTGCTGCAACGCCTGGGCGCAGCCGAAGATCCGGAGCAACCGCGCGCCGATACGCGCGCCATCGGCTTTGCGATCTATCCTCGTTTGCTCATCAGCGTGCATCCGACCGGTTGTCCGGTGCAGGCTCAGTTCATCGATCGCCTGCTTGCTCAGCCCGTCGGAAACGGCCGACTGGCCGTGAGCAGTGACGAGTGGATGCTGCGCATGGCCAATCAAGTGGTGGACAGCTACCTGGACCTTCGGCGCCAGTTGTCAAGGCAGCACGGCGATCTGCAGCAAGCGCTCATCGACACCCGACGACCCTTCGAGAACTGGGCAGGCCTGCTGGCCGCTCGCGACACCCTGTTCCGTCTGGAAGACCTGTGCGAGGACCAGCAATCGGCGGTGCAAGAGTGGCTCGATGCGCTGGCCGAGTGGCCCCCAGGCGAAGGACCGCCAGACCAGGAACATCTGCGGGTTCGGGGCCGCGACCTGCTGGAGCACATCGAGCGCGTGCTGTCACATATCCGTCGCCTGTCTTCAAGCACCGAGTCGGCGGTGCAGATGCACTACGCGGCGCTCGGTCACCGAACGAACAACATCATGCGCGTGCTCACAGCGCTGACGGCGGTGTTCCTGCCGCTGAACCTGATCACCGGCATCTTCGGCATGAACTTCGACGCACTTCCGCTGATTCACGACCGGCTCGGCGCGTGGATCGCCCTGGGCCTGATGCTGGCCGTGGGCGGCGGTCTGTTCGCCTGGTTCCGACGCAAGCGTTACTTGGGATCCAAGTAGGGGTCCGGGTAACCCAAACCGGCAAGGATTTCGCGCTCCCGCTGCTCCATGCGTTTGGCTTCACGCGCACTTTCGTGGTCCCAGCCCTGGGCATGCAGCACGCCATGGACGATCAGATGGGCGTAATGGGCCACCAGCGACTTGCCCTGTTCTTCTGCCTCCCGCGCCACCACCGGGGCACACAAGACCAAGTCAGCCAAGACCACGGGGTCGGCGTCGTAATCGAAGGTCAATACGTTCGTCGCATAGTCCTTTGCCCGGAAACTGCGGTTGAGCTCGCGCCCCTCGGCTTCGCCTACGACGCGCACCGTGATCTCACCTTCGGTGTTCAGGGCGTGGCGGATCCAGCGAATCACCTGGTGCCGAGGCAACTGGGCGCGGTGACTGCCGTCACGAAACTGCAGGGACAAACGAAGCATGGGCATGGGCTCGGACTTCATCGTCGGCCTCCGGTCGCTGCAGCGCGCGTGTCGTAGGCCTCAACAATGCGGCCGACCAACGGGTGGCGGACGACATCCTGACGCGTGAAACGAGTGAAAGCCACGCCTTCCACCTCGTCGAGCACTTGCTGCGCGTCCACCAGGCCACTGGTGACGCCCCGAGGCAAATCGATCTGGCTCGTGTCCCCGGTGACCACCGCGCGGCTGCCGTAGCCGATGCGGGTCAAAAACATCTTCATCTGCTCGGGGGTGGTGTTTTGGGCTTCGTCGAGGATCACAAAGGCATGGTTCAGCGTTCGCCCGCGCATGAAGGCCAGCGGCGCCACTTCAAGCCATCCCTTCTCCTGGGCCTTGGCCACTTTCTCGAAGCCCATGAGGTCAAACAACGCATCGAACAGTGGGCGCAGGTAAGGGTCTACCTTTTGCGCGAGGTCGCCGGGCAGAAAACCCAATCGCTCGCCTGCCTCTACCGCTGGCCGCGTGAGCACGATGCGTTGCACCTGATGTCGCTCCAGCGCGTCGACCGCACAGGCCACGGCAAGATAGGTCTTGCCCGTTCCCGCGGGTCCGATGCCGAAGCTCAGGTCGTGCGCCAGGATGCGCTCAAGGTAGCGCTGCTGGTTGGGCGTTCGCGCAGCCAAGTCCTTGCGACGGGTGTGCAGGGTGAGCTGCGGAAGGGGCACTGGGGCATCGGCGCCGTCGGACGCGCCGGCTTCCTGCAGCAGCAGATGCAGTTGTTCATCACCCATGGGCGCTGCAGACTGCGCACACAGCCGCTGCAGCACCGACAGCGCGCGCCGGGCGCCCGCTGCTGGGCCGTCAATACGAAACTCGTCCACACGCCGTGTGAGCTTGACGTCGAACGCATGCGCGATGCGCTTCAGGTGCGCATCCAACTCGCCGCACACATGGGCAAGTTGCGCGTTGCTGGCGCCGTCGAATCGGTGGTGAAGGATCATGGGAAGACGAGATTTTGGCGCAATGCACCCTCGCCCCCCCTCCTGCACAATGCCGCGCCATGTCTGGCATCCCCACCACCCGATTGCCCGTCACCTTGGCGCTGGGTGCGCTGCTGTTGCCAGGAGCAGGCGCAGCCCAAGTCACCCAGGTCGCCCCTGGGCAGATTCCGGCGGGTTGGCTGTTGGCCGGGCTGCTCAGCGGCATGGCCATGATGCTTGGCATGCTGGCTTTGAGCCATCGTTGGGAGCGTCGGCTGCTTCTGGTGGCTGTCGCCTCGATGAGCCTGGCTGGCCTGCTGACCGTTGAGCAAGCTTCGACACCGACCTCGCTGGGTTTGCTGCTGCTGCTCGGCCTGAGCATGCTCATCCTGTTGGCGCGGCAGGTGGGTTTGCGCATGCGCCGTCTTGATGTCGGCGCCACCACCTTGCTCGCGCTGGCGTGGCTGATCGCAAGCTTCGGCCCTGGATCGCTAAGTCAGCGGCTGGAGACGGCACTCCCAGGCGCACTGGGTGTTGGCTTGTTGGCGCTGGCCGCGTACTTCCTTTGGCAACGTTGGCGCGGCTGGATGCGCGACGGACTGAACAGTTGGGCCGAGGTGGGGGAACAGGTGCAAATCACCGTGCTGCCCTTGCTCGTCGCCACGTCGGTGGGGGGCATGCTCTTGAACGGCGCGGTTCGCGCTCGCCCGCCTCTCTCCGTGGGCTTGCTGATGGCTTTGCTGGCCCTGGCACTGGTCATTGGCTTTGGGCGCCGACGTCACCACAGTGAACAGCGTCTGCGCCAAGCGGAACAGCACTTCCAGGAGCGCATGGTGGAGTTGGAACGACACCACCAGCACCAGGCCGACCTGCGGCTGGAGCAAGTCACCGAGCGTGAGCGCAAACGCATCGCTGGTGACCTGCACGATGACCTTGGGGCCAAGCTGTTGACGATCGTGCACACCAGCGACAACGAGCGCATCTCCACGCTGGCGCGTGAAGCGCTGGAGGAGATGCGCCTTTCCGTTCGCGGACTGACTGGTCGTCCGGTACAGCTGCTCGACGCGATCGGCGACTGGCGAGCTGAAGTCGTGTCCCGCCTCACACAGTCAAACGTCGAGGCGGAGTGGATTTCGCTGGCCGAGGACGTGTCGCACACGCTACCAGCGCGCGCCTACGTACAGACGACGCGTATCCTGCGCGAGGCAGTTTCCAATGTCATCAAGCACAGCGGCGCCACGCGTTGCGTGGTGCGCTGCCAGCTGGCAGATGGCGATTTCCAGCTCATCATCCAGGACAACGGCAAAGGCGTGCCCACCGAGAAGGATGGGCGCCTGGATCGTGGCCATGGCATGTCGAGCATGAAGTCACGCGCGAAGCAGATGCAGGGCCAGTGCTTGGTCGAATCGGGACCAGGCTGGGGTACCTTGATCCGCTTGAACATTCCTTTATGAGCGGATACTTTCATCATGGACCACATCCTGCTGCTTGAAGACATCCCCGAGATCCGCTCCTGGCTGAAGACGCTGGTGCAGCAGGTCTTTCCCCGCTCAACCGTCGTCGAATGCTCTCGCGTCAGTGACGCTTTGGCGGCCATCCCGCGCCAACGTTTTGAGTTGGCGCTGATCGATCTGGGTCTGCCCGACGGATCTGGTGTTGCCGTCGTGGAGGCATTGCGCGATCAGCAGCCTGAAGCCCAGTCGGTCATCGTGACCATCCACGACGACGACGAACACCTGTTCCCTGCGCTCCAGGCTGGTGCATTTGGCTATCTGCTCAAGGAGCAGGCCCGCGAGCTGCTGGTGGAACAGCTGCAGCGCATCAGCCAAGGGGAGCCGCCGCTTTCTCCTTCCATCGCGCGCAAGGTGATCGCTTACTTCACCAGCCAGCAGCGCAAGCCGCAATCACCGGTCGTTCCCGACGTCCAGCTGACCGAGCGAGAGACGGAGGTGCTGCTTCGAGTCGCCAAAGGATTCACCCTTCCCGAAATCGGCGTTCAACTTGGGCTGTCGCGGCACACCATCGCCGACTACGTCAAGCAGATCTACCGAAAGCTCAACGTTTCGTCTCGCGCAGAAGCCGCGCTGGAGGCTCAGCGCCTCGGTCTGTTCGGGCGCGGATGATCGGCCGCCTGACGGGAATCGTGGCGGCGAAAGCGCCTCCACAGGTCCTGGTGGACGTGCAGGGGGTCGGCTACGAAGTGGATGTGCCGATGAGCACCTTCTGCGCCTTGCCACCCACAGGCGGCGCCGTGACCTTGCTTACCCACCAAGTGGTGCGCGAGGATGCCCATGTGCTTTTTGGCTTCCTCAGCCACGAGGAACGCGAGGCCTTTCGGCAACTCATCAAGATCTCCGGTGTCGGTCCGCGCACAGCGCTCTCGTTGCTCTCCGGCCTTTCGGTGGCGGAACTGTCCGCGGCGGTGGCCCAACAGCAGCCGGGCCGTTTGGTGAAAGTACCCGGCATCGGCAAGAAGACTGCCGAACGACTGCTGCTGGAACTCAAGGGCAAGCTCGGCGATGGATTCGGGACCTCGGTCGGAACGAACACCGTAGGGACTCACGCGGACATCAACCAAGCGCTTCTCGCATTGGGCTACAGCGAACGCGAGGCAGAGGCGGCCACGAAGGCGCTGCCCGCCGATGTCGCCGTCAGCGAGGGCATTCGACTGGCGCTCAAAGCCCTGTCCCGCTGATGCCCGTCCAGACCGACGATTTCGCCTCCGGCCCGCGCCTCGTCTCAGCGGCCAGCGCCTCTCCCAAGGAGGAGGCGCTGGAGCGCGCGCTCAGACCGAAGCGGCTCGCGGACTACGTAGGGCAGGCGCGAGTGCGCGAGCAGATGGAGATTTTCGTGGGGGCCGCCCGCAAGCGCGAGGAAGCACTTGACCATGTGCTGCTCTTCGGTCCTCCAGGCCTTGGCAAGACCACGCTCTCGCACATCATTGCAGCCGAACTCGGAGTTCGCCTGCATCAGACCTCCGGCCCGGTGCTGGAAAAGCCGCGCGACCTGGCTGCCATCCTCACGAGCCTTGAGAAGAACGACGTTCTCTTCATTGACGAGATCCACCGCCTCTCGCCGGTCGTCGAGGAGATCCTGTACCCAGCGCTGGAAGACTTCCAGATCGACATCATGATCGGGGAGGGGCCGGCCGCCCGATCCATCAAGCTCGACCTGCAGCCATTCACTTTGGTCGGCGCCACGACGCGCGCCGGGATGCTGACCAACCCGCTTCGGGACCGCTTCGGCATTACCGCCCGACTGGAGTTCTATACGCCGGAAGAGTTGCTGAGCATTGTCAAGCGTTCAGCGGGCTTGCTCGGCGCGCCGATCGACGAGGCCGGGGCACTCGAAGTGGCGCGCCGTTCGCGCGGCACGCCGCGCATTGCCAACCGATTGCTGCGCCGCGTTCGCGACTGGGCCGAAGTGAAGGGCGACGGGTGCATCAACGCGGCATCTGCCGCACATGCACTGAAGTTGCTTGATGTGGACAGCATGGGCTTCGATCTGATGGACCGCAAGCTGCTCGAGGCGCTGATCCATCGCTTCGACGGCGGCCCCGTCGGGCTGGACAACCTGGCGGCGGCGATCGGTGAAGCCACCGACACCATCGAGGACTTGATCGAACCCTTCTTGATCCAACAAGGCTATCTGCACCGCACCCCACGTGGGCGGGTCGCCACGCAGGCCACGTGGCGCCATCTCGGACTGTCGCCCCCCACACGTGAAGGCGACCTGTTTTGAAGCAGCCAAAGAAAAAGCGGCCCGAAGGCCGCTCTTGCTGAGGGGGCCGCAGCCCGATCAGAAGTTGTGACGCACACCCACGGCCAGCGAGCTGTACTCGCCGTTGCGACGCGCCATCTTGTTGGTGTCGCGGTCCGTGTAGTACCCGTAGATCTTGGTGCGCTTGCTCACGTTGTAGTTGTAGCCCAGCGTCCATTGATCAGCCGCACTGGCCTTGCCGAAATTGGCATGGAATTCAGAGGCGCCCATCGTGTACATCACGGCCAAGCGGGCATTCTTGTAGGTTGCCGTGCCCGGGCCACGATCCACCTGCTGGTAATAGCCGCCCAAGGTGACGGGGCCGAGCTCATACAGTGCGCGAACCGCCCACTGATCTTGGCTGCCCTGATCGCTGTAGCCAAAGCCGAGGTGCAGCGGCCCACCCACCCAATTGGCTGCGAAATCGTAGCCACGCTTGACTTGGTTCTCACCGGCAGCCACCGACAGGCTGGCCGTCAGGCCGCCCATGGAAGGCGTGAAATAGGTGACCTTGTTCGACTGCAGGAACGGACCGCCGTACAGGTTGTCTGCCGACGAACCCGTGTCGTGGTTGTGCATGCTGATGTAGTCAGCCGTGGCGAAGTACGACTCAGGCGTTTGACGGCCGAGGCGGACGGCTCCGAAAGAACCGGCCAGCTGAACCCAGGCTTCACGACCCCAGAACGTGGCAGCAGCCACACCGTTGTCAGAGCCGAAACCATGCTCCAGGTTGAAGCTGGCCTTCATGCCGCCACCCATGTCCTCGACACCCTTGAAGCCGATACGCGAGGCGTTGTTGTTCACCGCCCAAACGCGCGAACCTTCGTTGGTCTTCTGGTTCTCGATGGTCGTGTTGAAACGGCCATACAGGGTGACCGAGCTTTGGGCGAATGCCGGGGCTGCGACAGCTGCAGCCACAAGAGCCAGGGCAGAAAGGGTGAAGCGCTTCATCTTGGACCTTTTCTTGATGAGTGAGTCAGACGGCCAGCGTGGGCCGTTGGAGACGAGCCAGTATAGGCAGCGCCCCCTGTTCCCGAAGGAAGCGCCGACGCGATTTCACAACAGAGGACTGTTTCAAGATGATGACCAGATCACGGGCACGCGCGCGTCCTGGGCCCGACGGAGCATTTGCAAAAGCGGCCAAGCGCGCTGCCCGATGCCCGGCGCATCGTCGTCCGCCCCATCCCCCGGCCCATCTGATTCCAGCCGCTGATCCCAGTGGTTCAAGGCCGCAGCCAAGCCATCGCCTTCAAAAATGCCCGACGGCGCGCACTCCCGGCCCAATGCCGCCAGCACGGCGTCCGCGTGGGCTTGAAGCATGAGGATGTCGGCGCCAGCCTTGGACTGAAACCGAATCAAGCGGCACTCCCCGAATTGGGAGCATCGGCTTGCGGAAAATAGGCCACTCGGCTGCGCGGGCGAAGGTAATCACGAGTCGCTTCCGGTAGGTCGGCAGGGCGCAAGCTGCGGCGTATGGTCAGATTGGGCTGCGTCTCAAGGGGGGTGAACAGTGCTTCTCTCGAAGGCACGCTGGCTTCGTGGATCAGAACCGTCGGCCGCAGGGGTCGGTTCGCGTTGACTGACACGACCAAGGCGAAGCGATCATCTGACAACTGCACCGCCGAACCCGGCGGGTAGACGCCCATCATGCGAATGAAGCCATTGAGCATCGTGGCGTCAAAGCGGCTACGCCCTTGGGCGAACAGCAGCGACAGGGCTTCATGAGGCGTGAGCGCCTTGGCGCCAGGTACGGGCGGATTGCACAACCCGTCGAATCGATTGACCAGCGCGACCACCCGGGCGGCCGGATGCACCTTGTCACCCGGAAGCTTCTGAGGAAAACCAGCGCCGTCTGCCTGTTCATGGTGCTGGGCAACCACCGAAAGCGCGGCCTTGGAAAGCCCCATGCGCTGGCCCAGCTCCACCCCCTTGGCCACATGCCATTGATAGGCTGCAAGCTCTGCGCTGCTGAATTGTTCGGAACGGAAGCGCAACCTTGACTCGACCTCGAATTTGCCCACGTCGTGCAGCAAAGCGCCGACGCCAAGTTCGATCAAGTCCTCTTCCTCCATCCCCGTGGCTCGGGCCAGCAGCAGCGAAATCAAGCAGACATTGAGGCCGTGAGCACAAGCACGGTCGCCCGCTGCTTCGTTCAGCAGACGCAGATTGACGTCTTCCTGAACGAGCATCTTCTCGAGCAGGCTGCGACTGAGATCCCGTGCCATCGCCGCTGCCTGGGCCGGCTGACGCAGCACCAAGCCATGCAACTCGCTCAAGGCCTTCGTGGCCTCACCGTACTGCGCCTCGCAGCGAGCCAGAGCCTCGCGCTGCTGACGAAGGGATTCGCGCTGGGCCATGGCCACCTTTTGCTCGTGGCTCAAATCTGGGGCTGCGACGCCCTCCGGCGCAGGTGAAGATTCGACCAGCTTCAGCCGACTGCGCGCTGGCGTCCAGCGCACCTGCCGAAGCCCCAGCTTTCGCAAGACGCCGATTTGCTCTTCGGAGCTGATGCAGAAGCTGGACAGCGGAAAAGGATGGCGCATCCAGCCCAAGTCGAGGTGGATGAACATCCCCACCTGCAGGGCGTCGACATCGATCAGTTCTTCGGCGCTCATGCAGCAAGTATGACCGCTGCTCGAGCACCCATGGGGCTCAGGGCTTGCACGGAGTCGCGCTGGTTGAAGCGGCGCGCAAGGGTGGACTGATGCGGTAGCGCTCGCTGCGCGTCTGCGTCCAAATATGGTCCAGCAAGCTGCACAGGGCTTCGGCACCGAACAGACGCCGCCACGCAAATGGACCGTCCGGGTAGTTGACGCCCAGGCGCATGGCCGTGTCCGCCCCTTCTTCGGTGCAGACCCCTTGCCAGACCGCATCGCTGGCCTCGTTGACCAGCATGGCCAGGGTGCGCGCTACGACCAACCCTGGCGTGTCGCGCAAGACCATGGCGCGCAGTCCAGCACAAGCCAACAAGTCGGCCACTTGCGCATCGTCCGTCGTCACGCCCAGCGCATCGGCCTGCTCATGGGCCAGCCAATCCATCAGCGGACGTCCGGCTTCGTAAGCGCAACGTCCGTCGGTGAACGCCAACTCCAGGCTGCCACTGCGCAGCCCGCTCCAACCCGCCTCGGTGCTTTCACGTGCCACGCCAGGCAGGCGACGAACCAGCATCTCCACATTCGGTCCGCGCCCGACGAGCGTGATGGGCAGCGCCGCCGCAGGTCGCTGCACCACGGGCCAACGCGGTGCCGGGCCGACGAAGAAGCCACGCCCGCTCTTGCGGCCGAGCCGTCCGCCGTCCACCAAAGCCTGTTGAATCAGGCTGGGTTGGTAGCGCCGGTCGCCAAAGTTGGCCTCCCACACGGCGCGCGTCACTAAGGCGTTGGTGTCGTGGCCAATGAGATCCATCAGCTCGCAGGGCCCCATGCGAAAGCCGGCCGCGCGAAGGCAGGCGTCCAGCACCTCGGGCGCCGCAGCGCGCTCCTGCAGCAGGGCCAGGGTCTCGGCGTAGAACGGCCGCGCGATTCGGTTGACGATGAAACCCGGCGTGCTGGCCGCATGAACCGGCTGCTTGCCCCAGGCACGCGCCAGCGCCTCCACCTGCGCGGCCGCCGCTGGATCGGTCTCTGCGCCTGACACCACCTCCACCAAACGCATCAGGGGCACCGGGTTGAAGAAGTGCATGCCGACAAGGCGCTCCGGCCGGGACAGGCCGTTGGCCAGCAGCGTGATGGACAGCGAGGAGGTATTTGAAGCCAGCAGCGCCTGCGGCGCCAGCACCGCTTCGAGCTGGCGCAGCAAGGTGCGCTTGGGCTCCACTTGCTCGACGATGGCCTCGATGGCCAAGCCACAACCCGCCAACTGCGCCACCTCGCTGACAGCCTCAATGCGCGCCAGGGCTGCGTCGCGCGCATCGGCGGCCAGCCGGCCCTTGCTCACCAAGGTCGCCAGCGTATCGCCCAGGCGGACGATGGCCGCTGCCGCAGCGCCTTCGCGCGCGTCCAGCAGCTTGACCGGGTGACCGGCCAGCGCCGCCACCTGGACGATGCCGATGCCCATCACCCCGGCGCCGACCACCCCGACGCTCATCAAGTCTTCCATGCCGGGCTCCGCTTTTCCACAAAGGCCGAAAAACCCTCGCGCGCCTCGGGTGTGGCCCGCACGCGAGCGATTGTGTTGGCGGTCAGTGCACGCGCCTGCGGCCCCAGGTCATCAGGGCGCAGTTGTGCGAACAGCGCCTTGATCTCGGCCTGTGCCTGCGGGCCACTTGCCAGCAACTCAAGAACGCAGGCTTCCACCGCCTCGTCCAGCATCGACGGTTTCACGAGCCGCTGCACCATCCCGAGTGCCAGCGCCTCGGCGGCGCTGACGCGCTCAGCCGTGAGCGCCAGACGTTGAGCTTGGCGCGGACCGACAGCGCGCATCAGGTAAGGGCCGATCACGGCCGGCAGGATGCCAAAGCGCGCCTCACTCACTGCGAAGCGCGCGTCGCTGGCCGCAACGGCGATGTCGCAAGCGCAAGCCAGGCCCACGCCGCCCCCCAGTGCCAGGCCCTGCACCCGCGCCACGCTGGGCTTGGGGCAGCTGGCGAGCGCGTGCAGCATCGCGGCGAAGCGCTCGGCGTCGGCGCGGTTGTCGGCTTCGCTGGCGCTCGCTGCCCGCCGCATCCAGTCGATGTCGGCCCCAGCGCTGAAGCTGGCACCGGCACCGCACAACAGCAGAACGCGCACCGCCGGGTCGGCCGCACATCGTTCCACCGCGGCATGCAATGCTTCGATCAAAGCCTCATCGAAGGCGTTGTGGCGCGCGGGCCGGTTCATGATCAGGCGAGCCACGCCGCGCGCGTCCACCTCGGTCTGCAGGATCTCCATGCCGGCAGTATCAGCCGACGAACTCCCGCGCCCAGCCCCCTCGCTCCCGAAGCCGAGCCAGGCTGTCCGCCTGCGCCTCTGCCCGCCCCTCACGCAGCAACAGCACCCGGGCGCCCAAGGCCTCGGCGTCCTGGGGGTCGTGGGTGATGACCAAGGCGGCGGTGGTCGAGCCGAGTTGATCGCGCAGGCGCGCCAGCAGGTCCAAGCGCGTCAACCGGTCGACATTGCCAAAAGGCTCGTCCAGCAGCAGCAGCGGCGCCTCGCGCGCCAGCGCCCGTGCCAGCGCCACACGCTGCGCCTCACCGCCCGACAAGCTGGCCACCTGGCGCTTGCCCATGCCGGACAAGCCCATGGCGGCCAGCAAGGCCTCGGCCCGCTCGCGCCGGGCTGCACGCGAAGGCGCGCGCTCCGCCGGCACGGCGAAAGCGACGTTGCCTGCAGCGTCCAGGTGCGGGTAGAGCGTCGCGTCTTGCAAGGCCAGCGAGAGCTGGCGCCGCTCCGGCGCCAGCAGCACACGTCCGGCTTGGGAAGCCAGTGCCCCGTGCAGCCACACCTGTCCACCAGTGGGCGCGTCGAAGCCAGCCACCAGGCGCAGCAGCGTCGTCTTGCCACTGCCAGAAGGCCCGAGCAGGGCCAGCACCTCGCCGGCCTGCAAATGCAAATCCACCCGGTCCAGCAGCTGTCGCCCGGCCAGCTCGCGCGACAAGCCATCAAGCTTGAGCATGCTCACCCATCCTTTGCAGTCGTGTGCTCAGCAGCAGCCAGCAGGGCAGCATCAGCGCCTGGGTGATCAGCACCCATGGCGCAGCCCGGTCCATCATCTGCTCGCGTGAGAACGCATAGATCTTCAAGGGCGGCGCGCTGTAGCCGAAGGGCTGCAGGGTCAGCGCCAGGTCCAGCGACTTCAGCGACTCCATCGCCACCAGCGCCAGCCCCAATCCCAGGGCCGGCAAGCCGTGCCCGGCGAAGGCGCGCCAAGCGGCGCGCCAGGGCGGATCACCGAGAGCGCGCGCCAGCAGCAGCGCCTCGGGCGGCGTGCGGCGAAGCGCGTCCAGCAGGGGCAGCATCAAGAGCGGGAAGAAGCGCAGCGCCTCGGCCACGCTGATCAAGAGACGCGAGTCACGCCACTCGCCCAGCATGCGCGCGCCCAGCGTGCCGTCGGCACTCATCATCAGGAAGGCCAGTGCCAGCACCAGGGTGGGCAGGGCCAGATTGGCAAGAAAGGCCCAAGGCAGTCGCTCGCGCCAGCCGGCTCGTGCGCCGCTGCGCAGCATCGACAGCAGGGCCAGCGCCAGCAGCAGGGTGAGCGTGGCCGTAAGCGCCGCCGTGCCCAGCGCGTGCATGGTGTCAGCGCCCAGGCTGTCCCAGCGCGTACGGGCGGCAGCGGCGGTCTGCATGCTGCGCAGCACAAGCCCCTGCGGCAGCGCGAAACCCAGACCGACTACCACGGCCACCAGCAGCCAGAGCCCGCTCGCCGCCATCGGCTTCAGCCGCCGACGCCTGACCTGACTGGCCGCCGCATTGGCCGGGTTCTGCACCAGCAGGCGCGTTCCGGCCCAGGTGGCCAGCGCCACCATGGCCAGCACCGGCACGATGAGCAGCACGCAAAGCTGTGCTGCCAGCGCCGGGCTTTGGCTGGCCAGCCAGAGCTGATGAATGCCCACTGCCAGCGTGGCAACACCCAAACGGTCAGCCGCCGCGTAGTCGCCCAGGGTGATCGCCAGCACCACCAGGCTGCTGGCCGCCAGCGGCGCCGCCAGCAGCGGCAGATGCACCTGCACGAAGCGCTGCCAGGGCGTCTTGCCCAAGGCCGCCGCCAACTCGCCCAGGCTGCTGGGCAGGCGTGCCGCAGCAATGCGGAAGATCAGGAACACATAGGGCGCACACGCCAAGCCCTGCTGCAGCGCCAGCGCGCGGCGGCCTTCGAAGGCGCCGCTGGCAAAGCCCGTCGTCCACAGACCCACGGTGACATAGGGCGCGAAGAAGAGCGGCAGCAACATCAGCGGAGCGACCAGCCAGCGGCCGGCAAACTGCCGCCTTGCCACGGCCAGGGCCGGCGGGGCGCCTGCCAGCAAGGCCACGGTCAGCGCCTCAGCAGCCAGCAACAGGGTGGTGAGCGCCTGCGCCGGCAGGCTGCTGGTCACGAAGTGCGACCACCAGCCCGCCGGCGCCTGGCCCGCCTGGGCCAGAAGGTAGCTTGAGGGCCCGAGCGCCGGCAGCAAGAGCAGCAGGAACAGCAGCAGCGCCGCGGCGCCGCGCCAGTCAACGCTCCTTGTCAAAGCCGATTTCGGCCACGTACTTCAGCACCGCCTCGCGCTGCCCGGCCATTGCCGCGAGCGGCACAAAGTCCATCTTGAAGCGCCCGCCGGGAACCCCCTGCTCGGCGCCGAGCGTGCTCAGCAGCGGATGGATCTCGACATCGGGCCGAGGCGAGAACTGCCGGGTGGCGCGCACCATGGCCTCCTGGCCCTCCTGGCTGGCCAGCCACTCCATGAATTGGAGCGCCAGATCTTGGTTGCCTTGCGCCTTGGTCATGCCGATGGCCGAGCGCATGATGAAGGTGCCCTTGCCGGCCTGGTTCGGGTAGAGCACCGCGGTGGCGTCCGCCCAGGGCTTCTGCTCGGGCGTGTAGGCCATCATGGCGTGGTAGTACGTGTTCATCAGCGCCACGTCGCACTTGCCTTCGAAGATGCCCTTGGCCTGCTCGCGGTCGTTGCCCTTGGGCGTGCGCGCCAGGTTGGCGGCAATGCCTTGGATGATGGCCTTGGCCTTGGCCTCGCCGTAGCTGGCCATGAACTGGCCGAACAGCGCGAGGTTGTAGTCGTGACCACCGGGGCGGATGCAGATGCGGCCCTTCCATTTCGGCGCGGCCAGATCCTCGTAGCTGGACAGCTCACTCGGCTTCACGCGCGCCTTGGCGTAATAGATGACCCGGGCGCGGTAGGCGTCGACGAAGTAGCGGTTGCCGGGGTCGCGGAAGCTGGCGGGGATGCCCTCGCTGATGGTCTTGGAATTGAATGTTGCGAGCAAGCCCTTCTGTGCGGCGATCTCCAGCAGCTCGGCGTCCTTGGTGATGACCACATCGGCCTCGGTGGGCCGCGACTCCAGGCGCGCCACCAGACCCTGGTCCATGAACACCGCCGTGACCTTGGCACCGCTGCGGGCTTCGAAGGCGTCCAGCATCGGTCGCAGCACACCCTGGTCGGTGCGATCGGTGATCAAGCGCAATTCGCGCGCCGGTGCGGTCTGTGCCGAAGCTGGACTGGCCCAAGTGGCCACCAGGCCCAAGACCCAGGCCCAGAAAAGGAGCTTGTTGCGCATGAGAACCTTTCGCATTTGGATGGCCGGACTCTAGCCTCGCGAGCGACGCGGCTGCCCCCCCCAGCTTGAGGGCTGAGCCGCCCCGAGGCAGCCATGCATCGGACCTCACAAGCGGATCGGCAAGCGGCGGATGCGCCGACCCAAGAGGGAGGACAAGGCATTGGCCAACGCAGGGGCCAAGGGCGGCACGCCGGGTTCGCCGACCCCGCCGGGCTCGGCCTCGCTGTCCATCAAAGCCACCTCGATGATCGGCATGTCGGCCATGCCGATCAGCGGCTGCTGCGGGAAGTTGCGCTGTTGCACCGCGCCGTTCTCGATGGTGATCTCGCCGTGCAGCGCGGCGCTGAGCGCAAACACGATCGAGCCTTCAACCTGGGCCTTCACGGCATCGGGATGCACGACGGTGCCCGCGTCGAGCACCGCCCACACACGATGCACTCTCGGCTGCCCTTCGTGCACCGAGGCTTCCACCACCTGCGCACAGATGGAACCGAAGCTCTCGTGCAAGGCGACACCCCGTGCCCGGCCAGGTGGCAGGGGCTGGCCCCAGCCCGCCCGCATGGCGACTTCGCGCAATACGGCGCGGTGGCGTGGCTGGGCGTCGAGCAGGGCGTCGCGGTAGGCCAGAGGATCCTGCTGAGCCGCCTGTGCCAGCTCGTCCAGGAAGCACTCTGTGAAAAAACCGTTCAGCGAATGGCCCACGCTGCGCCAGCTGCCCACCGGCACGCCCAGCGGAATGCGTAGCTGCCGCGCCTCGAAATGCGGGATCGCATAGGGCAAGTGAAAGGCGCCTTCCAAGTGGTTCTTGTCCGGCGCATCCATCGCTGCCCACTCGGCGATGCGGCCTGTCTGCTCGTAGCCGATGGACGGGCCGGCAAGCTGATTGCGCCAAGCCAGGGGCTTGCCATCCTCGGCCAGTACGGCCTCGAAGCGGGACACGCCCATCGGCCGGTAGACACCTTGGGTGAAGTCCTCCTCGCGACTCCAAAGCAACTGCACCGGTCGACCATCGAGCCGCTGCGCAATGGCCACCGCCTGCTCCGCCAAGTCGGTTTCGAGGCGCCGGCCGAAGCCACCGCCCAGCCAGGTGGTGTGCACGGTCACCGCCTCGCTGTCGAGCTTGAGCAACCGGGCAATCTTCCAGCGCACAAGGCTCGCCGCCTGAGTCGGCATCCAGATCGTCACCTGACCGGCTGCCACCTGCGCCGCGCAGTTCTGTGGCTCCAGGGGGGCATGGGCCAGGAAGGGCGCTTCGTACTCCGCCTTGACCGCTCCAACGGCCTTGGCGACCTGCGCTTTGGCATCGCCCCGATCCTCGAAAGCAAAGCCCTCGTGCTGGTCCAGCGCGCGCCGCAGCGTGGCCCGCATGTCCTGGCTGTTCAGGCTGCCTCGGGGGCCGGGGACAAACACCGGCGGATGCTCACGCAGCGCGCTCTCGGCCTGCCACCAGCGTTCGGCCACCACCACCGCGAGCTGGTCATGGAGGACGAAGGCGCTGTGCACGCCCTGGCGTTGGCGAATGGCTTCGACGGCAAGTCCGCTGCAGCGGCCGCCGAAGGTCGGCGAGCGCCGCACCGACGCATACAGCATGCCCGGCAGCCGGGTGTCGATGCCGAACTGGGCCGTGCCGTTGACCTTGGCCGGCAGGTCCAGGCGCGGCGGCGAGCGGCCGATCAGCCTCCAGTCCTTGCGGGACTTCAGGGTCACCTCAGCGGGCGCCTCGAGCAAAGCGGCGGCGCCAGCCAACTCGCCGAAACCAAGCAGGCGCTGCGGACCGGCCCAGACAGCGCCGGCCTCCGTCCGCAATTCGGCAAGCGGGCGCTGGAGCCGATGCGCTGCGGCCTGAAGCAGCAGCGCGCGCGCCATGGCGCCGGCCAAGCGCAGCGGGCCCCATGCATCGCGGATGCTGGCCGAGCCGCCCGTGACCTGCCATCCGAGCGACACGCCGAAACGCAGCGTGGCGCCGCGCGCCCAGCGGGCCAGGCCGCCTTCACCTTCCAGCGGCAGCAGGTTGAGAAACATGGCCGCGTTGGCATAGACCGGCTGCATAGGCGCGTTGGCCACGCGCACCTGCGCCCAGTCGGCATCCAACTCCTCGGCCACCAGCACGGCCAAGCCGGTGTGCGTGCCCTGGCCCATCTCGGCTCGGGGCGAGGCGACGGTGACGCGGCCGTCTAGACCGATGTGCAGCCAGGCATTCAGCGCCACCGCTCCTTCCGGGGCGGGAAAGTCGGCCGGCGAGCCAACGCGACTGAGATCGGAGGGCCGGCGCGTGCCGAAGCCTCCGATCAGCAGACCACCGCCGAGCAAGCCGCCGGCGACGAGCAGGCTGCGCCGCTTCATGCGGAGGCCACCCAACGGATGGCCGCGCGGATGCGGCCGTACGTGCCGCACCGGCACAGATTGGTGATGGCCGCGTCGATGGCGACATCGTCCGGCCTCGGGTTGCTGCGCAAGAGCGCGTGCGCGGCCATCAGCATGCCGGTCTGGCAGTAGCCGCATTGCGGCACCTGCATTCGCAGCCACGCGGCTTGCAGCCGCTGCATCAGCGGATCGGATTGCAGCCCCTCCATCGTCGTCACTGGCGCCTGCACCGCTGACACCGGCAGCACGCAGCAGCGCGTGGCCTCGCCGTTCAGGTGCACAGTGCAGGCACCGCAGGCAGCGACGCCGCAGCCGAACTTGGTGGCGGTCAGGCCCAGCTCGTCGCGCAGCACCCAGAGCAAGGGGGTGTCGGGCGCAACGCCGGCAAGCGATCGCGTCTCGCCGTTAACGCGCAGCGTATCCATGTGGCCCACGGTAACGCCTCGCCGACGTCTTCATCAACCCACCATCTCTCACCAGGCTGTGCAGGGGCGAAGGCCAGGATCTCAGCGCCGCTTCCGGTACAGCCCGTCGAAGGCCGTCTGCCACTGGCCGTCCGGCCGCTGCACCTGCCAATGCTGGCGCACCGAACCGTCCGGATTCGGCGTCCAGCTGATGCGCTGTCGCTGCGGCTGGCCCTTGGCGTCGCGAGCCGCGCCTTCGAGCACCATGCGGCCATCCTGCAGGCTCCCATCTAGCAGCAGCAGCAGGCCCTGGTTGTCGACCCAGGTCTGGTGCCAGCGCTGGCGTTGGCGGTCGTACACATTGAGGCTTTCGCCGCTGTAGCCGCGCGGGGTGCGGTACTGCTCACGCAGCGCACAGCCATCTTGAACGGCCTCGATGCGGTTGTGACCGACCAATTTGTCGCCAGCGAACACGTCCCAGTCGCCGATCCAGAAATCGAACTGGCGGTGCTCGGCCGCCTGACAAGCAGGTGGTGACGTTGGCGCCGGTTGCGCCGCGGCGGCCCCCATGCCCGAGAGCCCGATGCCCAAAACACGCAACAGTTGGCGCAAGTCCATCTCCAGGAGACGCTCAGGCATGCGACGCTATCAGCTTGTCGGCGCCCTGTCGGAAGTTCGCCATGCACCGTTTGACGCACGGGCTTTCTGCCCACCCACGCATCCCGGAGCCCGCCCTTTTCTGGGCCCGGCTGCGCTGACTCGGGCCTGGGAGTGCACAAGATGCCGGACAAGAATTTGCCTCAAGACCCCGAGGCCCTCTGGAAGATGGCGTTGGAAGCAGTGGGCGACAGCGTCTGGGACTGGCACATCGCCACCGGCGTCGAGCATTTCTCGGCCGGCCTGCTGCAGATGTATGGCTACGCCGAAGGCGACATCGAGGCCACCCCGGCAGCCATGGACGCCCTCACCCACCCCGACGACCGCGCGCAGATGCAGTCCGACCGCGAGGCGCACTTCAGCGGCGCCGAGGCTCTCTATCGCAACGAGCACAGGGTGCGCTGCAAGGACGGCAGCTGGAAATGGGTGCTGACCCGCGGGCTGGTGATCGCCCGCGGCACCGACGGCAAACCGCTGCGCATGGTGGGCACGCACACCGACATCACGGCGCGCAAGCTTGGCGAGGCGGCCATCTGGCAGGCCGCCAACTTCGACTCGCTGACCGGCCTGTCCAACCGACGCCGCTTCGCGGAGCGCCTGCGCCACGAGCTGCGCCGACACGCCCGCGACCACCAACCCATGGCCCTGCTGGCCATCGACCTGGACCGGTTCAAGCCCGTCAACGACCAACATGGCCATGCGGTCGGCGACCTGTTGCTTGCCGAGGTGGGGCGGCGGCTTCAAGCCAGCGTGCGCGAGCTGGACATGGCCGCGCGCCTGGGCGGAGACGAGTTCGCCGTGCTCATGCCAGGTGCCGATGCCGGGGTCGCCGAGCGCGTGGCGCACCAGCTGTCGCAGCGCCTGGCCGAGCCCTACCGTCTTGGCCCCTTGCAAGCGCCGGTATCGGCCAGCATCGGCATCGCGCTGTGCCCCACCGACGGCACGGAGCCCGACAGCCTGATGGGCGCCGCCGACCGCGCGCTCTACGCCGCCAAGCATGCAGGCCGAAGCGGCTTGTTCCGCTTTCACACACCCCACTTGCAGGAGCTGGCGCAGCAACGCAATCATCTGGCAGCTGAGCTGCGTGACGCGCTAAAGCGCGGCGAACTGCGCCTGCGCTTCCAACCGGTGGTGGACGCCGAGACGGGCCGCTGCCTCCAGGCGGAGCTGCTGCTACGCTGGGCCCATCCTCATTTCGGCGAGTTGGCGCCCCCTAGCTTCCTGTTCACCGCCGAAGCCGCTGGCCTGATGCCCGACATCGGCGATTGGCTGCTCGATGAGGCCGCCCGCTGGCAACGGCGCTGGGCGCGGCCGCTGGGCCTCAGCGTCAAACTCGGTGCCAGCCAGCTGCGGCGATGGGGTCACAGCGCCGCAGACTGGGCAGCCAAGCTGCAACGCCTGGGCTTGCCGCAGCTCACGCTGGATCTTCGCGAACCGCTTCTGCACGACCCCGCTCTTCAAACCTTGCTGCACCGTCCCGCGCTGCGCGCCGCCGGTTTGACCCTGGCCCTCGACGATTTCGGCGCCGACACCTGCAGCCTCGACAGCCTCAGCCACCCCGGGCTCTGCTGCGTGAAGCTGGCGCCCCAACGGGTCGGCCTGGCCGGCAGCCCCACCGGCGACGCTTGGCTGCGTTGCGTCAGCGAGCTGGCGCGCGCGCATGACCTGCAAGTCATTGCCAAGGGGGTGCCCCATGCAGCCGCCGGCGAGCGCTTGCGCGCATTGGGTGCGCAGGCGCTCCTCGGGCCTGGCTTGACCGAGGCCATGGACGGACCAGGGTTTGAGGCATGGTGGACTCGCCACAGCTGACACCACAATCAAGGCCATGGCCCGCCTCGACTTCGACCACTTCACGCAGTGGATCACCGCCGCCGCGCGCGAGCACTCGCACGACCTCGCCGACCATGTCATCGAGCGCACCGGTGCCAGTCGCCGTGCCGTGCGTGCCATGCTCAAGCGCCTCAGCGAAACCGGCTGGCTGCACCGTGAAGGCCCGGTCAGCCGCCCGGTCTACAGCCCCGGCAGCCTGCGCCAGGTGGTGCGCAACTACCCACTGCACGGCCTGCAGGAGGACCTGCCCTGGCAGCGCGATTACGCCCCGCATTTCACGCTGCCGCCCCATGTGGCGCGCATGGTGCAGCACGCCTTCACCGAACTGCTGAACAACGCCATCGACCACAGCGGCGGCACCAGTGCGCGTGTGTCCCTGCGCCAGACGCCGACCCATGTTCAGCTGCTGGTGAGCGACGACGGCTGCGGCGTGTTCGACCGCATCGCCGGCACCTATGACATCGCCGACCCCGGCCTGGCCATGCTGGAACTGAGCAAGGGCCGCCTGACCACTGCCCCGCAGGCGCACACCGGTCGCGGGCTGTTCTTCAGCAGCCAGCTGGCCGATGTGTTCGACCTGCATGCCAACGGCAGCGCCTACCAACGCCGCGCCTGGGACACCAGCGGCTGGCGGCCCGGCAAGGCCTTGCCGCGCCAGGGCACCAGCATCTACCTGGCCATTGCGCTGGACACCACGCGCACGCTGGAGCAGGTGCTGCAGGCCTGGAGCATCGCCGGCGACGGCATCGCCTTCGACCGCACAGTCATCAGCCTGCGCCTGCTGGCGGGTGCCGGTGGCATGCTCGACAGCCGCGCGCAGGCGCGCCGCGTCACCACGCGGCTGGAGCGCTTCAAGCGCGCCGAGATCGATTTCGACGGCATCAGCGACATCGGCCACGCCTTCGCCGACGAACTGTTCCGCGTCTACGGTGCCAACCACCCGCAGGTGGAGTTGGTGTCCATCAACGCCAATGCGCGCATCCGGGCCTTGATCGAAAGCGCGAAAGCGGGCTGACGCCGCTTCGCATCAGGGCGTCGCAGCCAGCAGGGGCGCGCAGAACGCCGTTCCCGTGCTGTGGTCGGCGCCCCAGGTGCGATAGCCGTGGGCATCGATGTGGATGCGGCCCGAGGGGTACTGGCTCAAGCCCATGCGCCACGCGCGCCCCTGGCTTTGCCAGAAACGGCACAGCCGCGCACCCGTGGCCTTGGGGTCCTCGGCAACCAGATCGACGGCGAAAGCCACGAAGTGAGCGCTGCGCGGCGCTCCCTGCGCACACCGGTTCAGCGCCTCGTCCCGGTGGGCTGAGACCACCTCGAACGTCTCCAGCACCCCTGTCTGGCGCAGGTGCTGCAGCAGCTGGAGCACCGACTTCATGGCCGGCCATTGCGCCGGCGGCGGCACGCTGAAGGGTTCGGCTGCGCAAACGCGCCAGTCGCTGGCCGAGCGCAGCAACTGGTACAGCGGAACCACCGTGCCCAAGTTCTCGGCCGCCAGGTATGCCTCCAACTCGCGAACATCAGGCCTGGAGGGCGCATCCAGCGGTTGGCGCCACTGCTCGAAACGCGCCGGGTCGCGCTCGTCGGCTGGCGTGGTGGCACAGCCAGCCAACGGCATGGCGACCGTCAGGCTCAGCCCGGCGAGCAAGACCGCATAACCCACACGCATGAGGCGCTCAGAGCTTGACCGGCCCCGCGTCCACCACGCTCACCGCCTCGCGCGCCTGCTGCTGGCGCACGCGGTCCAGGTAGGTCTCGCTGCGCTGCAGCTGGGCCTCGATGAGCGCGTTGTTCTTGCCCATGGTCTCGATGGCCTTGCTGCGGAAGCTGTCCATCGCATCCATGGCCTGGAAGGTCTGGTCGAACAAGGACTGGATCTGCTCGATGCCGAGCATGGGGTTGGCAGCGAACTCGGCGGTCTTCTCCACATGCTGGTTCAGCGCGGTGCCGGTCTGCTGGATCAGGTTGCCGATGGTCTGGTTCACGCCCTGCAGCATGTGCATGACCTCGATCTGGTTGCCGGTGGCGCGCGCCACCGTCTGCGCCACGGCCAGCGCGCTCATGCCGGTGGTGGCCACGCGGTCGCAGCCGATCATCATTTCGCGGCCGGTCTTCTTCAGCACGTCCAGCGCCAGGTAACCGTTCACGCAGACCGCCTGCTGGGTCTGGATGTCGGCGAGGTTCTGGCGGGCGTAGAACAGCACCTCCTGTTCGAGTGCCTTGGCCTTCATGGGGTCGGTGGGCTTGAGCTGCTCGACGCGCTCGGCCAGGCGCGCATCGAGCACCTTGGCGAAACGCGCGGCCGCGGCCAGGCTCTGCATGGCCTCCCACAGCTTGCCGCGCGTGCCTTCGATGTCGATGACGTCCTTCTGGATGTCGTCCTTGGCCGCGTACAGCGCGGTCATGCTCTTCTGCAGCTGGCTCGATGCCGACTCGAAGCGGCGGAAGTAGGCCTCCAGCTTGTTGCCGAAGGGAATGAGGCCGAGCAGCTTGCGCGGCTGCAGCAAGTCGCCGTCCTTGCCGGGGTTCAGTTCGTCGAGCTGGGCTCGGATGGCGTGAATGGCCTGGTAGGCCGGAGTGTCGGTGGCGCCGACGAAGTTGCGCTGCATCAGCCGGCCCTGCATCAGGCTGGCGGCCACGCTGATTTCCTGCCGGCCGAGCTGAAAGGCCGAGTCCAGGCGGGCCTTGAAAGGCTCGCTGTGCAGGTCTTCCTTTTCGAGCGCGTCGATGAAGCGCTGCACCTGTTGGTCGACCTGGCTCTGCACCTCGGGCTTGAGCGGCACGGTTTCCACGGCCTGCGGCGGCTCCACCGGGGTGATGACCTCCGGGGCGGTCAGCGTGAAGGCGGGTGGGGTGGCGGTCGTGGTGCTCATGGTTGCTTGGCTCCGAACTTCTGCTTGAGGAACTCGCTGTGCGCAAGAAAGGCCTGCGCGTCCTGGCCGGCGAGGTCGTCGCCGAGTTGCTCGACCTTGGCCTCCAACTCGCCCAGCACGCCTTCAAAGGTGGTCTGCGCCGTCTTGCCGTTGGCCAGCAGCTTGGTCTTGGCGAACTGGGTGGGAATGGAGAGATAGGTGTTCAACGCCTCCGGCAGGTAGCGGATGGCGATGTGCCTTGCGTGAAAGCTCTCCTGCAGCGAGAGCTGGCCCTTGCTGCGCTCCCATTGGTCGAGCAGGCCTTCGAGCTTGGCGCAGAGCTGCACGATGCGCTGCACCAGCGGCGCCGGGATGCGCCCGCCCGGGTTGTGCTCGGCCAGGCGGCGCACGCCATCCAGGGCGCGGCCCATGGCCTCGCGGGCGTCGCCCTCGTCCTTGAACTGCAGGGCCTCGAAGGCCGGCTCCTTGAAGGAGGGCCAGCCCCACCACAGCGCGCCGACGACCAGGCCGGTGCCGTAGGCCACCGGCGCCAGCAGCAGACCCAGGCTGCCGAGCAGGCCGAGCGCCTTCAGCGTCAGCACCGCCGTGGCGGCGAGCAGCCCGCACCAGTTGGCCGGCGCGTTCAACCAACGGAACAAAGCTGTCATGGCGCCCCCACGTCGCTTCGCTCCTGCCCCCCGAGGGGGCGCTCGCCGCTTCGGAACGGCCATGCGCGGCTCGTCATTGATACGCCCGGATGTCCTTGAACACCTGGTACAGCGGCGTCTTGCGCGCGTCGAAGACCTTGCCGCCGGTCAGCTCCACGACCGACTTCAGCTCGTCCTCGCTGGCGTTGCCGAACATCACCATGAAGACCGGGATGCCGCGCACGTCCTCGGGCAATTGCTCGTAGTCGCGCTTGAAGGCTTCGAGGCTGCGCCCGGCAGTGTTCTTGCCATCGGTGAAGGCGACCACTGAGTACTGATAGCCCGGCTGGCGCTTGCGCTCGGCCAGCATGTGGGTGAGGCCCTCGTAGACGGCGTCGAAGAGCGCGGTGCCGCCGTCCATGTGCAGCGCATCGGCGGCGTCGCGCACCTCGCGCAGCTTGGCCTGCTTGGCCTCGGTATCGCTTTGGGGCAGCACGCCCTTGGCCGGGCGGCTGCCGGCCGGCACCTCGAAGAGCTGCGGCGGGCGCACGCGGCCGCTGAAGGTCATGAACCAGAGCTTCTCGCGGTTGGTCAGCTTGGCGATGCGTCCGGTGAGCGAGACGTCGCTGCCGGCGATGTAGTGCAGGGCCTCCACCAGCTGCTCGCGCCGCTGGCCCTGCATGCTGCCGCTGGTGTCCAGCACGAAGGTGCTGGCGATGGGCTTGCGGAACTCGTTCAGGTAGGCGTCGATCAGGCCATCGGCCAGCTGGCGGTCGGGCGAGAAGGGCAGCTCCACCTGCATGCCGCGCGCCGGCAGCAAGTCTTCCACCTGCCGGGCCAGTTCCGGTCTGATGGGTCGGCGCAGGGTCTGACGCGCCAGCCAGAGCTGCGCGCTGTCGCCCTTCAGGTACTCGACGACCTTCAGGTAGTCGGCGCGGCGCGCGTCGTTGAGCAGCATCAGCGGGTAGTCGGCCGTGCTCACGCCCTCGTGCGGGTAGATGAGGTGCAGCTTCTCGCGCAGGCGGCCGCTGGCGTTCAGGCTGAGCAGCCAGCTCTCGTAATTGATGAAGGCATTGGCACGCGTGCCCTGCTGCTTGGTGAACTGTTCGGCCAGGTAGGTCGAGTTGTCGCCGACGATCTTGTAGCCCTTGAGAAAGTCAGCGATGGCGCCGCGGTCCACGTCGGAGGCCGCCAGCGCCTCGCCCTTGCCGCCGGCCGCCGCCACCACGCCCAAGAGGCTCATGAAACCCTGGTTGCTGGTGGCCGGGTTGGCCAGCGCGTACTGCAGCTTGCCGTCGCGCGCGGCGCGGGCGATATCGGCCCAGCTCAGCTTCGCGTCGGGGCGGTTCCAGCCGAACTTGGCGGCGTCGCTTTCGCTCACGCCCACGGCGATGGGCGACAGCATGATCTTTTCCTGCACCTTCACCCGGCCCTGGCCGGCGGCGTCGGACAGCAGGTACTTGGCATTGGCGAACCAGGCGGCGTCGGCGTCGGCACGCCCCTCCAGCACGGCCTGCGTGCTTTCCATGGTGCCGCCGAAGCGGAACTTCACCGGCACGCCGGTCGCCTTCTCGATCTGCGCGGCCAGCGGTTCCAGGTCCTTGAGGTCGCTGGTGGCCAGCACGCGCAGCGGCTCGGCGCCGCCAGCGGCCGGGCTCGACGGCGCAGGGGCCAGGGCTTCCTTGCCGCAGGCGGTCAGCAGCGCCACACCCAGCAGAAGCAACAGATGACGAGCCCTCATTGGTTCATCTCCCGCGACACGATGTCGATCATTTCGAACATCAGGTCAAAGCCCGGTGGGTCGATGACCTGGGTGACGTTGGCCTCCACCGCCAGCCCGGCCTTGGCCGCCGTGGCGGCGAAGGCGGCGGCATCGCCGGTGCGGAAACCGAACTCCAGCGCGATCGCCTGCAGTTCCTTGTTCGCGGCCAGCAGCTCGGCCAGTTGCTTGGCGCGCTCGTCCATGGCCACGAAGACCTGCTTGTTGACGATGGTGGGCTGCGGGTAGAGCAGCACCATCTCCGGCCGCAGGCCGCCGCGCAGGCCCTGGGCCAGCATCTGCGCCTCGTACACGAAGGCCATCGGCGTCTTGCCCATGCCGATGGCCAGGTAGTCGTCGAAGGCGCCGTTGACGTAGTTCTCCTGGTAGCCCTGGCGCTTGAACAGTTCGGCCAGCTTCGTGGCCAGCTGCTGCGCGCTGGCGCGGTCGGCCACCACGTCGCCGTTCAAGGCCGCCGACGTCAGCGCCAGGTACATGGCGGCTGAGTTGCTGCGCCGGATGTCGGTGGTGGAGACCAGCACGCTGCGCGACACCGCGTACTCGCCGCTCCCCTTTAGGTCGCGCCAGCGCTGCTTGGCCAGCATGGCCTGGGTGAGCTTCTCCATGTCCAGCCCGTAGACCTTGGGCGACAGGCCCCTGGCCATGCCGTTGGCCACGAGGATCTTGGCCACCGGCTCCCACGAGGCCACCACCAGCGGCGTGTGGAAGGGCGTGCTTTGCGTGGCCGCCTTGCCGGCCTTGCGCGCGGCATCCACCACCATGTTCGCCGCGACCACGCCGCTGGCCATGAAGAAGGCGGGCTGGTCAGCGCCGCCCACCTTGGCCGCCATGTCGCGGCTGCCCACGCGCGACACCTGCACCGGCAGCTTGTGTTGCGCCAGGATGCGCTGCACGCGCTCGTCCTTGAAGAAGGGTTCCACGTCCACCGACACCGCCGCGCGCAACGGTTCGGCCTGCGCGATGGCGGCCTGCTCCTGCGCGATGGCGCGCGTCTCCTCCTCGGAGCGCAGCGCAAAGAACAGGGCGGCGCCAAACAAGGCCAGCACGGCCAGGGTGCCGGCGACGCGTGGGGCGGTGTTCATGGACGGGAGGACTCCTCGCAAGCGGTGGACGGCGCGCAGTGTGCCCTCAAGAAGTCATGCGGTGCCAGAAGTTACCTGGTGAGTCAGAAGGGTCCACTGATCGCCACGGTGAAGCCGGGCCGGTAGACGTTGGCGAAGAGCGTCCGTCCATCCGGGCTGAAGCAGCAGCCCGCCCACTCGGCGCCGCGGAAGTCGCCCTTCCACCCGAGGTGCTCCCCATTCAGCTGCACGTTGTTGCGCGCCAGCTCGAACCAGCCCGGTGCCGCGCCATCCAGGGGCCGCGTCACGCCGTAGAGCCGCTGCACCGGCTGCTTGCTGTCCTCGCAGATCACCATCATGGGCTTGCGCGGGTGCAGGATGAGGTTGTCCGGGTAGTCAAGCACCTCGCTGCCCGGCGACTCCAGGAAGAGCTCCAGCTGCTGCTTCGAGGGCACGAAGCGCCACACCTGCCCGGCGCCGGCATCGCCCCCGTCGGTGCTGGTGAAGAAGATCTCGTCGCTGCCGTTGTGCAGCCCTTCCAGGCGCGTGAACAGGCTGGCGCCCTGCACCTGACCCTGCAGCAGCACGCCGTTGAAGCCGTTCGTGCCCACGCCTTCCGCCGGGCGTTCGATGTCCACCCAGTCCACATCGAAGCGCTGGCCCTGCTTCAAGCCGCGCCGCAGATCCGGCCTGGCCTTGACACGCAGCATCTGCAAGCGCCCACCCGCCGTCAACTGGCCCTTGCGGGTCGGCAGCAGGCGATAGAAACCGGCAGGCTGTGCGTCCTCGGTCAGGTAGACCGTGCCGTCCCCATCCACCAGGGCCGCCTCGTGCTTGAACTGGCCGAGCGCGGTCAGCGCCTGCGCGTCCGAGCCGCGATCTGCCGGCACTTCGAAGACAAAGCCGTGGGCCTTCTCCAGCTTGTACTCGCGGCCACCCATGCGGCCGCTCTTCCCCGCCGGCGCAACGATTTCCTCGCAGCTCAACCAGCTGTTCCATGGCGTGAGCCCGCCCGCGCAATTCACCAGCGTGCCCGACAGCGAACCCCGAAGTTCGAGCAGTTTGCCTGCCGCTCGGTCGTAGCGCAGCGTCACCGCGCCGCCGCCACAAGGCGGGTCGTAGTGTGTAGCCGTGGAGCCGAAGCTGCCCCCGAAACCCAGCAGCTCATGGTTGCGGACCAGGGTGAACACCTCACCCTCCGCCTTCACGATGCCCATGCCATCGGCCGCGCCAGGCGCCACGCCACCGTTGCCCAGCGCCTCGCCCGCCCATGCAAAGCTGCGGTAGCTGAAGCCCTCGGGCAGCATCAGCAGCGGCAGGCCGGTGTGCTCGTCGGCCACCGGCCGCAGGGGGCCGTAACCAGACACGGGGCGCGCCCAGGCGGGTGCGGCGAAGGAGGCGGCGAGCGGGCTCAGGCCGCCCACCGCCAGATGCTGCAGAAAACGGCGTCGGCTCATGGCCTGAGTGTCACCGAAGGGCCCAGGCCACCGCCCCCGCCGCCGCCGCCTGCAGTGCCAGCGCCGCCACGAGCCAGCGCGCATAGCCCCAGCCCCCGCTGGCCCAGGCCACCAGGCTGCGGGTGATGGCGTTGGC
>JAFLDE010000109.1 GCA_017302655.1 Burkholderiales bacterium | reverse complement strand
AATCCACAACGATCAACTCATAAATTGGAGGAGGTGGCATCTACATATACCCTTGCCTTGCCTATTGTTTCCAAATCAATCAAACCTATTGGAGGAACAGATGAAAAGCAAATTGTTCAAGGTATTCCTGAACGCGCTGGCCCTGGGAGAAGCGGTGGCGGAGCAGATCGGCGTGGCCGTGGCGCCGCTGCAGCGGCGTCTGGTGGTCTGCGTGGCCCTGCTCAGCGGTCTGGCGGTGGCCTGGTGCGGACTCATCGGCTTCGTGGGCCTGCTGGCGCCCCACCTGGCTCGCGCGCTGGTGGGTGCCGACCAGCGCCGCCTGCTGCCCCTGGCCGCCTGGCTCGGTGCGCTGCTGCTGGTGCTGGCCGACACCCTGGCGCGCAAGCTCATCATTCCGGCCGAGCTGCCGGTGGGCATCCTCACCGCCTTGCTGGGCGCACCGCTCTTAATGCTGCTGCTGCATCGCGCGCAGAAGGCGCTGGGGGGCGGACTATGAGTGCCCCCTTGCTGGCCCTGAACGCCGTGCGCCTGCAGCGCGCCGGCCAGCTTTTCGGCCCTTTCGATCTCTCGCTGGCGGCGGGCGAACGCGTGGCCGTGCTCGGCCCCAGCGGGGCGGGCAAGTCCACGCTGCTGAATCTCATGTCTGGCGGCGTGCGGCCCGATGTCGGTGTGCTGGAGCTGCAGGGCGAGAGGCTCGACCGCCTGCGCCCGGCCGAGCGGGCGCGACGGCGCGCCGTGCTCCCTCAGTCGCACCGGCTGGCGTTCGGACTGCCGGTGGAGCTGGTGGTGAGCCTGGGTCGCTGGGGCCGGGGCGACGAGGCACGCCACATCGGCCCGGCGCTGGCCTGGGCGCAAGCCTCGCACCTGCGCGACCGCCGCTACGACGAGCTTTCCGGCGGCGAACAGGCGCGCGTGCAACTGGCCCGTGTGCTCGCTCAGCTGGCCGATGTTGAAGGCGGCCTGCTGCTGGCCGACGAGCCACTCGCGGCCCTGGATCCCGGCCTGCAGCTCGAGCTGCTCGACCTGCTGCAACGCTTCTGCGCGGAGCGCGGCCACGCGCTGGTGGCCGTACTGCATGACTTGCAGCAAGCGCTTCAGGGCTTCGAGCGCCTGTGGCTGATGCGCGCCGGCCGTGTGCTGGTTGACCACCCGGCCAACAGCGCGGCCCTGCCGCTGCTCGGCGATCTTTTCGGCCTGCGCCTGCAGGCGCTGGAGTTGCCCGAGGGCGGCTGGGCGCTGGCAGCCCGGAGGGCGGCGGCTTGAGCACGTTGGCCGCCACGCCCGGCGCCTCGCGACCTGCCGCCGCGCTGCTCGTGCTGTTGCTGCACGTGCTGGGCGTGGCGGCCCTGTGGACTTTGGCGCACCCCGGCACTTCGCAGACAGCCCAGGCGCCCATCGGCGTGCGCCTGCTCGCCACGCCGCTGCACCCAACGCCCCCACCTGCCCTGGCGCTTGAACCACCCGTTCGTGTCGACCGGCCCAGAGCATCGCCCGCCTCCCTCGCATCGCCCGCTTTGCTTCAGACCACAGTCGGCGAGCTGACGCCCACCGTCAGTTCTGCCAGCCCGGTCGGCGCGGAGGAGGCGGTAGCGGCGCCGGCCGTTCAGCTTCCAGCCCAGGCGCCGGCCGCCATGGTGGCTTTGGCCGAAGCACCAGCAGCGCCCGCGCGTGTGCTGCCCGCCCGGCGTGGCGAGTGCCCGGCAGCGCCGCATCCGCCCCTGCTGCGCGAACGCGGCATCGAAGGCGTGGTGCGGCTGCGCGTCTGGGTCGACGAAGCAGGCCGCGCCGCGCGCATCGAACTGGCGCAAAGCAGCGGCTTCCGGCTCTTCGACGAAGCGGCCAGTCGCCAAGCGCAGGCCTGCCCCTACGAAGCGGCGAGGCGCGATGGCAGTGCGGTGGGCAGCTGGGTCGAGTTCGCCGTTCGTTTTGAACTGAGGGGAATAACCCGTGGATGAGAGCGACATCAGCGCACGCTGGACGAATCGCATGGGCGCGCGCTGCTGCGCACCGGGCTCGGCAGCGACGCAGGCACCCAGCTCACGCCGGCGCCGTCTCTGGGAGCTGGGCACGCACGCGCATTGCCCGGTCATCGGCGTGTGCCTGAGCCTGGACACCATGCGGCGCCTGGCGCGCAAGCTGCTGGTGTTGCAAGGAGACGAAGACGACTACACGCTGCACTGCCAGCTGGTCACGGCGGCCGAGCGGCGCAACCCGGCCAGCGAGGCCCTGCAGCGCGAGCTGGACAGCCGCTTCGCGCTGGATGTGCAGCAAGCCACCAAGGCCAAGTGCATGGACAGCCTGGCCGCCTGGTGGCGGGTGCGCGCGGCGCAAGGCGAGATTGCGGGGCCGCTGTGGGCCACCCTCACGCACCCGCGCTGCGAAGCCTGGCTGGAAATGCGCGTGCTCGGTCAGGTCCACATGCTGCAGCACCAAGTGGGCGCCGCACAGCGGGTGGACGTGCAGCGTCACCGCGAGGTGCTGGCCGAGCACCAGGCCCTCATGGCCGAGTACGCCGGCGCGCAGCAACGCATGACGCAATGGGCGACAGAGCGCCAGCGCGAGCAGGCCGAGTGGGAGGCCGAGCGCGTGCAAGCGCGTGGCCGCGAGCTGGCACTGCAGTCCCAGCTCCAGCAGCTGCAGGAGCAACTGCAGCAATGGCAGGCTCAGGTGCCACAACTGGCCGAACGCCTCGCTTCGCAGCAGCGGGTGAGCGAGCTGCTGCTGCGAAACCGCGAGCTGCAGCGCCTACTTGACCGCCGCGCCGAGTCGCCCACACCAGCCCCCATCCCATCGGTTCAGGAAGCTCAGCCGCCATCCCCGCCGAGACCAGCGGTGCCAGCCTCCCTGCGCGGCGTGGTGCTGTGCGTGGGCGGGCGCAGCGGCCAGGTGCCGGTGTACCGCCGCGCGGTCGAAGACACCGGCGCGCAGTTCCTGCACCACGACGGCGGCGAGGAGGAGCGCGTAGAGCGCCTGGACCCGCAACTCGCCGCCGCCGATCTCGTCATCTGCCAGACCGGCTGCATCAGCCACGACGCCTACTGGCGCGTCAAGGAGCACTGAAAACGCCACGGCAAGCGCTGCCTGTTCGTCGATACCCCGAGCCGTAGCGCCATCGAGCGGGCGCTGGCCGAGGCAGCGCAAGCGGCGCAAACGGCGCATCCCTCTGAACCTTCTCCCCTCGAAAGCCCATGCCAGAACCCCGATTGAGCCCCAGCGCATCCGACAGCAAGGCATTGGCCCTGGAACGCTGGCAGCGCATCGCGCTGGGCCTGAGGCTGGCCTACAACCCCTGGAAGCCCGCAGTCATCGCTATCTGGCTGGGCCTGGGCCGCCGCCTGGCCTTGGAGGGCGCGATGCACGAATCCGACATGCTGCAGCGCAGCCTGCGCCTGCTGCTACAAACCGCGAGCGACCCGGCGCTGCCCTGGCTGTGGCGCAGCGCCTGCCTGGAACACAGCGTGCGCCCGCTGGCGCGCTGGCGCAGCTTGGTCCAGACGCAGGATCCGCTCAGCGCGCTGCTCTGGGAGCAACGCTTCGAACGCGCCGGCCAGTGCCTTGGCGCCACGCCTCGCCGTCAGAGCGCGTGCTGGCTGGGAGCACCGCGGTGATCGCCCGCCTGCTGTTGGTGCTCAGCCTGGGCTTGGCCGGCTGCGCCCAGCCGCCTATGCACATCTGGGGCGAACGCCATGACAACCCCTTGCACCACGCACAGCGCTTGGCGGCGCTGGACGCCTTGTTGGCACGCGGCGAGCGACCCGCGCTGCTGATGGAACACTTGGACCATGAGCGGCAGCCGCGGCTCGACGCCGCCCGCGCCGCCGGGGGCGACGCGCAGGCTCTGATTGCTGCCGCTGGCGGCAAGCACTGGCCCTGGGCGCAGTTGAGCCCCTTCATTGAGCGGGCGCTGACCCACGGTTTGCCGCTGGTGGCCGTAAACCTCAGCCGCGAACAAGCGCGCCGGCTGATGCGCGAAGGGCTGGCTGCTCATGGCTACGAAAAGGCGCCCGCCCTTCAGGCCGCACAGGCGCACATCATTCAGCGCAGCCACTGCGATGCCCTGCCCCCCGACATGGCGCCGCGCATGGCACAGGCACAACTGGCCCGCGACCAGCAAATGGCGCGTTCGCTGCAAGCCCAAGCAGGGCGCGGTGCCGTGCTGCTCACGGGCAACGGCCACGCCCGACGCGATCTCGGCGTACCGCAGTGGCTGTCGGCGCCGCTGCGCGACCGGGTGCAAGTCAGCCTGTGGGTGGAGCCGGACGAGCGCTGGCCCGAGGCCGCCTACGACCACTTGCACCGCACCGAAGCCGCCGAGCGCGCCGACCCCTGCGCCGCCCTTCAGCCAAGCGCCCCAGCGAGCCCGCGATGAGCCCACCGGACCGACCCGACGCGCCGCCCAAGGACGCGCAGGAGCAACTGCAAACCCACGGGCTCAAGGCCACCTACCCGCGCATGCGGGTGTTGTGGATGTTTCTGCAAGAGCGTGGCAAGCGCCACTGGACGGCCGAGGAGCTGTTTCGCCGCCTGCTCATGGATGGCAGCGGCATCGGCATGCCCACCGTCTACCGCGTCCTCTCGCAGCTGGAGCTGGCCGGCCTGTTGCGCCGACTGCGTTTTGCCGGCGAGGCCTCCTTGTACGAGCTGAACGACCGCAACGATCACGACCACCTGGTCTGCTTGGACGACGGCGAACTGCTGGAGTTCCGCGATGAGGCCTTGATCGCACGCCTGCGCGAGGTGGCCGACCAGCGCGGCTTCGAACTGATGGAGCACGCGCTCACTCTGTACGCCGTGCGCAGGCGTTGACCTCGGTCAACCTCGCCTACTTGCGAATGCGAACGATTCGCGTTTGTCAATTAGAATGGTGCATCCATGTCGCCCTCGCAAGGATCACCGTGACCCCGTTGCGCCCCACTCTCCTCGCCGCCAGCCTGATGCTGGCCCTGACGCCCGCCAGCGCCCACGACGGCGATCCCCACGCACCGCAAAAGCTCGACAAGATCGAGGTCAAGGGCAGCAGCCCGGTGATGCGCCCCGGCAGCCTGCGCAACGAGCTGGTACAGACCGAGTCGCTCGACGGCCAGTCCATCGAGCGCAGCGGCGCCACCAACGTCAACGAGGCCCTGGACAAGCGACCGGGCATCGCCGTGCAGGTGGAGTGCTCGATCTGCAACGTACGCAACGTGCTGCTGAACAACCTGCCCGGGCGCTACACCACGCTGCTGATCGACGGCGTGCCCATCTACAGCTCGGTGTCGAGCGCCTACGGGCTGGACAGCGTCAGCGTCTACGGCCTGGAGCGCATCGACGTGTCGCGCGGCGCCGGTACCTCGCTGATCGCGCCCGAGGCGCTGTCGGGCACGGTGAACCTGGTCACCAAACGCCCGCATGAGGACGCCTTCAACGCCCGGCTGCAAGGCGGCAGCTTCGGCTCGCGGCAGGCCGATCTGCACCTGGCCAAGGCCTGGGCGGGCGGCGCCTTCACCGCCACCGTGCAGGGCAACCGCCATGACAGCGTCGATGGCGATGGCGATGGCATCAGCGAGTTCACCGGCTTCAACCGCAAGATGGCCGGCTTCGGCCTGTTCCTCGACGACCTGGGCGGTTTCCGCGTCAAGAGCCGGCTGGACTTCGTCGACGAGAAACGCGGCGGCGGCGCGCTGGGCACCGACTACGCCGCCATCAAGGCCTCGCTCAGCGGCAATCCCTTTGACTTCACGCACAGCCGCAACGGCTCGCCCAGCAAGGACGGCTGGATCAACCCCGAGGACGGTGAGCTGCTGCCCTACGACGGCGGGCGCGGTGGCTTCTCGGAAATCATCTTCACCGACCGCAAGCAGTTCGTCGCCACCGCCGAGCGGGCCTTGGGCAGTGACAGCGTGCTGCGTTTGGCCGTCGGCCTGGCCAAGCACGAGCAGGACAGCTTCTACGAAGGCGCGTTCTACGTGGCCGCCCAGACCCAGCGCTACCTAGAGGCCAGCCTGCGCACCCAAGCCGGCGACTGGACCTTGACCGGCGGATTGAGCCAGCGCTACGAAGACCTGAAGAGCCAGGGCGTGACAGCGGCCGGCGACGCCGTGGACGGCATCGATAACTATGTCTATCGCGTGCCGGCGGTCTTCTTGCAGGCCTACCGCAGCTTTTGGGACGACGCGCTGGAGCTCAATGCTTCGCTGCGCCACGACCGCCACAACGTCTTCGGCGGAATCACCAGCCCGCGCGCCAACCTGCTGTGGCATGTCACGCCGCAGTGGTCGCTGCGCGCCAGCAGCGGCAAGGGCTTCCGCGCGCCCACCAGCTTCTTCGAGCAGGACCACGGCATCCTCGACACCCTGCGCATCCAGCGCGAGATCACCAAACCTGAGGTCTCGCTGAACCACAGCCTGGCGCTCAGCTTCGCCGGCGACCGGCTGCAAGTCACCGCCTCGGCCAACTTCAACCGCATCAAGAACTTCGCGGTGCTCGACCCCGGCGCCGAGGACCCGGTCACCAACGACCCCATCACGCTGTTCACCAGCGCCGAACGGCCGGTCACCGTGCGCGGCATCGACCTCAACGCGAGCTGGCAGGCCACCCCGGCACTGCTTCTGCAGGCCGGGCTGGAACTCAGCCGCTACCGCTTCGAGCCCGGCACCCTGGTCTTTGCCCGCCCCACGCGCCGCGCCTTCCTGGGCTTCGACTGGGATTCCGACGGCTGGGAGCTCACCGCCCGCCTGACGCACACCGGCGCCATGAACCTGCTGCCCTTCCACGACGACGGCAGCGGCAGCCAGGGCCGCTTCAACTTCGACGGCACGCCCAAGAAAGACCGCAGCCCGGCCTTCACCACGGTCGATCTGCGCGTGGAGAAGCAGCTGGACAAGCGCTGGGCCTTCTACGTGGGCGCCGACAACCTCACCGACTACCGCCAAGTGGACAAGGAAAGCCCGCTGTTCGTGGATGGCGAGGGCGCGCCCGATGTCGTGCACCTTTGGGGCCCGAACCGGGGCCGCTACGTCTATGCCGGGCTCAAGCTGGCGTTCTGAAGCGGCGCTGCTGCTGGCCTTGCTCGCGGGGCCGGCAGCGGCCTTCGACTTCACCCTGCCCACGCTGGAGGGCGATGCCTTCGTGCGCCTGCAGGACCAGCCAGGTCCGGTTCTGGTCAACTTCTGGGGTGCCGAGTGCCCACCTTGCATCGGCGAGCTGCCGCTGCTGCTCGACTTCGCGCGCCGCCACCCCGAGTGGACGCTGCTGCTGGTGGCCACCGACTCGCCGGCCTTGGCCAAGCAGGCGGCAGCACGCTGGGGCTTGAAGAGCGAAGCGAATATGCGCCTAGTGCGCGCGCCCAATGCCCAGGCGCTGCTGCGCCAGGCCGGGGGCAAGGGGCTGCCACACAGCCTGGCGATCAGAAACGGCCAGATCTGCGCGCGGCATGCCGGTGCGATGGCGGCCGAGCAACTGATTCCGTGGGTCGCGCCCTGCGCCGCAGCGCCCACTTGACGACGCGCAGGTCAAATAAGAATGAGTTGCATTAACCTGTGCGTGAACCCCGCGATGGGGCCATAGCCGTTCGCACCATGTCGCTCCCTCTTGACCAACTCCCGCTGGACGCTCGAGCAGTAATCGTCGATCTCAGTGCGGCACATCAGCCGCCCACGCAGTGGCTGCATCAGTTAAAGGATCTGGGTTTCCTGCCCGGTGAGCCGGTGCAGGTCTTGCATCGCACCGCGCCGGGCGGCGACCCGCTGGTCGTTCGCGTCGGCGACAGCCGCTTCGCGCTGCGCCGCGCCGAGGCGCGCTGCGTACTCGTCGCGCGAGCCGAATAGCGTGCAGAGCGCCCCGATCCACCTGCACCCAGCAAGTCCGCTGCTGGCCCTGCTGGGCAACCCCAACTGCGGCAAGACGGCGCTCTTCAACCGCCTGACTGGCAGCCGCCAGAAGGTAGCCAACTACGCTGGCGTGACGGTGGAGCGCAAGGAAGGCCGGCTGCGCGGTGCGCAGGGCCGCGAACTGCGCCTGCTCGACCTGCCCGGCGCCTACAGCCTGGTGCCGCGCAGCCCCGACGAGCGCGTCACCCGGGATGTGCTCGCCGGCCAGGCGCTGGGTGAGAAGCGGCCCGATCTGCTCGTCGCCGTGGTCGATGCCAGCCGCTTGGCGCGACAGTTGCGCCTGGTGCTGGCGGCGCGGCGCCAGGGCTTGCCGATGGTGCTGGTGCTGAACATGGCCGACCGCGCGCGCCGTCTGGGTCTGCCCATCGACGCCGCGCAACTCTCCGCGCGCCTGGGCTTGCCGGTGGTTTGCACCGTGGCCACCACCGGCGAGGGCCTGGACGAACTGAAAGCCCTGCTCGGCGACCCGAGCCGCTGGCGCCGCCGCAGCGACCCGCAGGCGGCAGGCGCAGATGACCCGGCACAGGATGCGCAGCAAGTGCGCGCTCTGCTCACCGACCTGGGCTGGCCGATGGAGGTGGCACGCGACCCGGCCGAGCGCATCGACCGCTGGGTGCTGCACCCGCTGCTGGGCCCGCTGCTGCTGGCCGCGCTGCTGTTCCTGATGTTTCAGGCAGTGTTCGCCTGGGCCGAAGCGCCGATGGGCTGGATCGAGGCCGGCACGGCCTGGGTGGGTGAGCTACTGGCGTCGCGCTTGGGGGAGGGATGGCTGCGCAGTCTGCTGGTGGACGGCGTCATTGCCGGCGCTGGCGGCGTGCTGGTCTTTCTGCCGCAAATCCTGATCCTGTTCGCCTTCATCCTGGTGCTGGAAGACAGCGGCTACCTGCCGCGCGCGGCCTACCTGCTGGACCGGCTGATGGGTGGCCTGGGTCTGTCCGGGCGCAGCTTCATCCCCCTGCTTTCGAGTTATGCCTGCGCCATTCCCGGCATCATGGCCACGCGCTCGATCAGCAACCCGCGCGACCGCCGCGTGACCATGGCGCTGGCCCCCCTCATGACTTGCTCGGCGCGACTGCCGGTGTATGCGCTGCTCATCGCTGCCTTCGTGCCCAACCGGGAGGTGGGCGGCTTCGGCTTGCAAGGGCTGGTGCTGTTTGCGCTCTACCTGCTGGGACTGCTCGGCGCTGCGGGCGTGGCCATGCTGTTCAAGCGCTTCGGTGGGGGGCGGGAGGTTCGAACGCTGATGATGGAACTGCCCGACTGGCACTGGCCGCAGCCTCGCAACGTGCTGATCGGCCTGTGGCAGCGGGCACTGATCTTCCTGCGCCGCGTCGGCGGCATCATCTTGCTGCTGAGCATCGCCATCTGGGCGCTGTCCAGCTTCCCGCTGCCGCCTGCGGGCGCGAGTGGAGCCGCCATCGAACACAGTCTGGCCGGCCAGCTCGGCCGTCTTCTCGAGCCGCTGTTCGCCCCTATCGGCTTCAACTGGCAGATCTGCATCGCGCTGGTGCCCGGCATGGCGGCGCGCGAGGTCGCAGTGGGCGCGCTGGGCACGGTCTATGCGCTGTCGGCCAGCGGGGAGGAAGCCGCCAGCGCGCTGGCCTCAGTCATTGCCGCGCAGTGGAGCTTGCCCACGGCACTGGCTTTGCTGGTCTGGTACGTGTTTGCCCCGCAATGCATCAGCACCCTGGCCGCGATGCGCCGCGAGAGCGGCGGCTGGGCCCTCCCGTTGGGCGTGACCCTGGCCTTTTTCGCACTGGCTTACGGGGCGGCAGGCGTCAGCTACCACCTGGCGCTCGCGCTCGGTCTCTGAACATTCTGAAGGAGCACATGAAGATGGGCAAGCCCTTTGCACCGCCGACCCGCCGCAGGGCGCTAGCCGCGAGCCTGCTCATGGCCACGCCTTGGCTGCACGCCGCGCCAGCGCCGCTCGCCGGCGTGCTGCAGCACCACGCCAGCCTGGTGCACGCCAGTTATGCCGACACCCTGCAGGCCGCGCGGGCGATGCAGGCGGCCATCGCCGCCTTCCTGGCTGCGCCCGATGCGGCGCGGCACAAGGCCGCGCAGCAGGCCTGGCTGGCGGCGCGCGATCTGTACGGACAGACCGAAGCCTTCCGCTTCTACGGCGGCCCCATCGACGCCCAGAACGGCCCCGAGGGCCGGCTCAACGCCTGGCCGATGGACGAGAGCTACGTGGATGCCAGCCCGGCCAAGGGCGGGCTGGTGCAGAACGCCAAGTTCGCCATCACCAAGCCCAACCTCGCGCGCATGAACGAACGAGGCGGCGAGGAGAACATCGCCACCGGCTGGCACGCCATCGAGTTCTTCCTCTGGGGGCCCGACACGCGCGCCGACGCGCCAGGGCAGCGCGCGGTGGCGGACTTTGTCGATGCCCCCTTCGCCGCGCGCCGCCGCGACTACCTGCGCGTGGTCACCGAGCTGCTGATCGACGACCTGGCCAGCCTGGAGCGCGCCTGGGCACCCGGTCGTGCCAACTACCGCGCGCGCTTCGAAAACACCGGGCGCGAAGGCCTGCGGCGCATGCTGGTGGGCATCGGTTCGCTGAGCCGCGGCGAGCTGGCCGGCGAGCGCCTGGAGGTGGCCTTGAACACCAAGAACCAGGAGGACGAGCACTCCTGCTTCTCCGACAACACGCACCGCGACGCCTGGTCCAACCAGCGTGGCATCGTCAATGTGTGGCGCGGCGAGTACCGCCGCGCCGATGGCACGCTGCTGCAGGGGCCGAGCCCGGCCGCGCTGCTGGCCGCGCAGGATGCAGCGCTTGCCGAGCGGCTCGACGGCGCGCTGGCGCAGAGCCTGCAACTGGCCGAGAGCTTGCCCCCGCCCTTCGACCAGGCCATCCTCAGCGAAACCGGCCGAGCGCACATCCGCCGCCTCATCGACAGCCTGCTGCTGCAAAGCCAGCTCATCGGCGAGGCGGCGCCCAAGCTTGGCATCCAGCAGCTCAAGCTGGTCGAGCCGTGAGGCTTTTCTCTCTCGCGGCGCTGCTGCTGGCTCCGCTGGGCCTGCTGGCGCTGCAGGCCGACGGCGACGACACCCGCCCCGGCGACGGCGGCACGGTGCTAGCCAGCGGCCGGCAGGCCTTCAGCTTTCCCTTCGAGGGCCTTAGCCAGGAGGACAACGCGCGCTTCGCCATCGGCAACAGCTTTTTCAAGCGCAACTGGGTGCAGGCACCGGCCAGCACCACGGCGCGCGACGGCCTGGGCCCGCACTTCATGGCGCGCTCCTGCGGCGGCTGCCATGTGGCTGACGGGCGTGGCACGCCGCCGCTGGCACCGGTGGTGAGCGCTGCGCAGCAGCCCATCTCGCTGCTCTTCAAGCTGGGCGTGGGCGATGGCCCCGAACCGCGCTACGGCGACCAGCTCTTGCTGGCCAGCATCGAGGGCGTGCCCCCCGAGGGCGAGCTGCGCATGGCCTACCGCGCCTTGAACGGGCGCTTTGCCGACGGCACGCGCTGGAGCCTGCGCGAGCCGCGCTACCGCTTCGTCAAGCTGAGCAACGGTGCGCTGCACCTGCAGGTCCACATCAGCCCGCGCTTGGCACCGCAACTGCCCGGTGTCGGGCTCATCGAGGCGGTTGCCGATGCTGATATCGAGGCCAATGCGCTCGAGCAAGCCGCACGGAGCGACGCCATCAAGGGCCGAGTGAATCGCGTCACCGACCCCTGGGATGGTCAGCAACGCGTAGGTCGCTTCGGCTGGAAAGGCGATGCCGCGACCTTGGTGCACCAGAGCGCAGCGGCGTTCAATGGCGACATCGGCATCACCTCGCGCCTGTTCCCTCAGGAAAGCTGCATGCCCTCGCAGATCGCCTGCTTGGCCGCTGGCAAATCGCAGCAGCGGCCCGAGGTGGACGACAAGACCCTGGCCGACGTCGCCTTCTACCAAGCCTTGCTGGCCGTGCCGGCGCGCCCGACGCCCAGCCTTGAGGTGCTGCGCGGCCGCGCACTCTTTCACCAAGCACAGTGCGCGGCCTGCCATCGGCCGAGTTACACGACGGGCAAACCGCCATTTCTGCCGTTGTCGAGCCCGCGCGTGGCCGGTCAGCGCATCTGGCCCTACAGCGACTTCCTGCTGCACGACATGGGCGAACGCCTGGCCGACGGCGGCGCGGCGCACGCCCGTGCGCGCCTGTGGAAGACGCCGCCGCTGTGGGGCCTGTCGCGCGTGCGCGAGGTCGGCGCGCCGCT
>JAFLDE010000108.1 GCA_017302655.1 Burkholderiales bacterium | reverse complement strand
TGTCTGGTTGGCCTGGAACCGCTCGCACTTGGGGGCCAGGGCGTGGCCAGCGCCTTCCAGCGGGCGCGCGCGGCCTGGGCGGCGTGGTCGCGGCGCCGCCGCACGGCCTGGTTGCAAAACCCGCTCTTCCTGCACGGCCTGCTGCCCCTGCTGCTCGCCGTGCCGGCCTTTTTGCTGCACCAGCAGATTGCCTACGGCGCCTGGCTGGGCGAGTGGCTGACGCATGGCGCTCGCGCCTATGCCTTGGCCTTCGGGATCTGGTGGGGCTCTTGGATGCTGGGCGTGGCGCTGGCGGCCGCGCTGCTGCGTGCCCTGGTGGAACTGGGCAGCTGGGCGATGGCGCGCTGGCGGCCGCAGCAGGCCTTTGCTGCGCGCCTGGGCCTCGAACACGCGCGGCTTGCGCTGCTCTATCTGGGTTTGCCTGGGCTGCTCGCCCTCAGGCTGACGTGGTGAAGGCCAGCGGGGCGAGCAGGCTGCCGGGCAGGCCCTCGATGCGCGCCTCGCAACGCTGACCCGGTTTCAAGGGCAAGGCCGGGGTCAAGGCGCCGGTGGTGACGATTTCGTCCGGCTGCAGGGGCAGGGCCTCCTGCTCATCCAGCAGGTCGGCCAGCGCTTCGAGCGCGCGCAGCGGACTGCCCAGCACGCGCTCGCTGCCTCCTTCGCTGTACTGCTCGCCCACCCGGAGGCAGGCGCGCAGGGTGCTCAGGTCGGCCTGCGGATCAAACGGCTGCCATGGGCCGTGCAGAAGTGCCGCGTGCACGCCGCCGGCGGACACCGAGGCGGCTACCGGGAAGTCCCAGCTCGGGTAGGGGCGATCGACGATCTCGAGGCCAAGGGCCATGGCATCGGGCCGGCGATCCATGCCGAGGCGCAGCACCAACTCAAGCTCGACTTTCGGTTCACGACATGCGGCGAGGTCCAGGGCATCGGCCAGATCGTCGGTGGTGTCGGCGTACAGCCAGCCCCAGGTGGGCGCCGCGATGCCCTGCGCTGCCCAGGTGGCGGGCCAGGTGTGGCCGATCTTCCGGCCCGCGGCGCGGTCGCCGCGCGCCAAGCGCCGCGCGTGGTTGCGCGCGGCGATCGCGTAGGCCTCGGACAAGGTCAGGGACGTGGGGATGTCCACGGCGGGACCCCCCAGGCGCGCCTGCCACAGCGCGTCGGCGAGATCGCTCACGCGGTGCGGTGCAATGCTGTGCGCGCGCGATGGCTGAGCGCAAGCAAGCCCAGGCCCAACAGCAGCGCCGTGCCGGGTTCTGGCACGGCCGGCGTGAAGCCGAGTTGCAGCGCGGCGATGCGCTGCAGGGTCCAGGCATCTGCGGCACTGATCCCAAGCGCCAGCGCCGCTTGCTCGCCGCCGCCGAATTGGGAGGGGTTCTCCCCGGTCAGGGTGCCAAAAAGCACCAGCGCGCTCAGGTAGCTGCCGTACTTGCTGGGGTGGAAGCCATCGTCGAACCAGAGGTCGATGAGGCCGTCACTCAGCGCATCGCTGGCGTAGAAGTTGCGCGTGGCCACGCCGTCTTGAACCGCGCGCAGGAAGGCCTCGCCCACCGGCGCGACTCCCGCGTAACCGCCTGTGCCGTCGGCGCCCGCCGCAGCGGCGAACGTGGCGAGGTTGCCCGCCAGTTCTGCGGTCATGGACTCCAAGTCCGGGAAGAAGGTGGTGGCCGGCGTGTTGGTGCGAGTGACGGCGCCGGTGGTCTCGTCGGTGGTGCTCACGAACGCACCATGCACCAGATTCGGCCGAGCCCAGGTTTGGTACAGATAGAGCTGGCTGGACGCGCGGGCATTGGCGTTGGCGGGCAACACGCGCTCGGTGCCGCAGCTGCCGGTGCTCACCGTGCCGAAGTCGTTGCTCAGCGCAGCCGAGCAGGCGGCGTTTCGCTGCGTCGTGGTGGCGCCCGGGAAGTAATCCCGATAGCGGTAGCTCAGGCCGCTGCCGCCACCATGCACCCAGTCTTCGATCATGTCGAGGTGGATGCGCGTGAAGTCAGGCACCGAGTTCAGGCCGGTGCGCTTGTTCAGCGCTTCGTCGCTCTGCTCCTGCAGCACGATCTTGTCCCAGGCTTGGCTTCCGATGTTGCTGCGCAGGTCCCAGCCGGCCGGGTTGGTGTTGAGCAGGTGGCCGCGCAGCGTGGCTGCATTGCGCGCCGACATCGACACCTCGTAGTTCAACCCCGCTTGCACGGTCAAGGTCTCAAAGATGCCGGGAATGCCGCCCCAGGGCTTGGGCTCGTAAAGGTTGGAGCCGCTCGGGTTGTTCACCCACATCGCGTAGGTCAGGTCGTTGACCTTGCCGGTGTTGTAGCTCATGACCGGGTCGGTCCGGCCAAAGGTGAAGCTGTTGCCGACGAAGAGCACCTTGATGGGCGTGTCGGCTGCTGCCGAGCCGGCGCAGGCAAACAAAGCGATGGCCAACCAGCGGGGAAAAGCAGGGACGTGGGTCATCTCAGCAGGTTTTCGGCAAGGGGACGCCATTGGAGCCGCGCCGCTGGGTGCCGGCCATGCGTGTTGGCCCTGGGAGGCCTCCTCGCTAGAGCGGGTAGCCCCGACGCGGCACCACGGCGCGCATGGCGAAGGCGGTGCGCACGCGCGCCACATGGGGCAGGGCGGTGAGCTGCTGGCGGTGCAGGCGCTCGTAGTCGGCCATGTCGGCCACGGCGACGCGCAGCAGGTAGTCGAAGTCGCCGCTCATCATGTGGCACTCCAGGACCTGCGGGCAAGCGGCCACGGCGCGCTCGAAGGCGTCCAGAGCGGCATTGCCCTGGCTGTTCAAGGTCACCTCGATGAAGACCGTGCCGGGCCGACCGATCGCGGCGCCGTTGAGCAGCGCGGTGTAGCCGGCGATCACGCCGCTGCCCTCGAGGCGCTGCAGGCGGCGCAGGCAGGCCGAAGGCGACAACGCCACGGCCTCGGCCAGCTGGGCGTTGGAAAGCCTGCCGTCGGCCTGCAGGCGACGCAAGATTTCCAGGTCAATCCGGTCCAAATCGATGGTCATGCGGCGCAGTATCGATCTGAAGCCGAACAAAGTTGTTCAAACCGCGGGTTTCCCTGGTAGCTGCTTGCAGCCTTTTGCGGCGCCAGGGGGCCGAGCATGGGCGCTTTTCACCCGGAGCTCCCATGCACATCGGCGTCCCCAAGGAAATCAAGAACCATGAGTACCGCGTTGGCCTGACCCCCGCCGGGGTGCGCGAGTTGGTGCACCACGGCCACCAGGTGAGCGTGCAGACGCAGGCGGGCGCCGGCATCGGCTGCAGCGACGCCGACTACCAGCGCGCGGGTGCCTCGGTGCTGCCCGATGCGGCGTCGGTGGTCGCGCAGGCCGAACTCATCGTCAAGGTCAAGGAGCCGCAACCGCAGGAATGCGCGATGCTGCGCCCGGGGCAGGTGCTGTTCACCTACCTGCACCTGGCGCCGGACCCGGTGCAGGCCGAAGGCCTGTTGAAAAGCGGTTGCACGGCCATCGCCTACGAGACCATCACCGATGCCCGCGGCGGCCTGCCGCTGCTGGCGCCGATGAGCGAAGTGGCCGGGCGCATGGCCATCCAGGTCGGAGCGGTGGCCCTGCAGAAAGCCAACGGTGGCCTGGGCGTGCTGCTGGGCGGCGTGCCGGGCGTGCCGCCGGCGCGCGTGGTGGTGATTGGCGGCGGCGTGGTGGGCACGCACGCGGCGCGCATGGCCATGGGCCTGGGCGCCGAGGTGCTGGTGCTGGACCGAAGCCTTCCGCGCCTGCGCCAACTCGACGAAGTCTTCGGCGGCCGCCTGCACACCGGCTATGCCAGCCTTGACGCCACCGAACAAGCCGTGCTGGGCGCCGATCTGGTGGTGGGCGCCGTGCTGGTGCCGGGCGCCAGCGCGCCCAAGCTGATCCGCCGCGAGCAACTGGCCAGCATGAAGCCGGGCAGCGTCATCGTCGACGTGGCCATCGACCAGGGCGGCTGTTTCGAGACCAGCCGCGCCACCACCCACGCCGACCCGACCTATGTGGTGGACGGCGTGGTGCACTACTGCGTGGCCAACATGCCCGGTGCGGTGCCGCGCACCAGCACCTATGCCCTGACCAACGCCACGCTGCCCTTCGTGCTGGCGTTGGCGCAGCAAGGCTGGAAGGTCGCCTGCGCCGCCGACCCGCATCTCGCGGCCGGTCTCACCGTTCATGCCGGCGCCATCACCCACGAAGCGGTGGCGCGTGACCTGGGGCAAGCCTTCGCCGACCCGAAGGCTTTGCTGGCCTGACCACGGGGTAATCCCCCAGCCAGCACGGGGCGCCCCGGTCAAGACAATCGGCGGCGCCCCGGCCCCATGGCCGAGGCTAGGAGCTTGGTTTGGAAATCTTCATTCAACAGTGCATCAATGGCCTGGTGCTGGGCAGCATGTACGCGCTCGTGGCGCTCGGCTACACCATGGTCTACGGCATCATCAACCTCATCAATTTCGCGCATGGCGAAATCCTGATGGTGGGGGCGCTGTGCAGCTGGACGGTCGTCACCATGCTGGCCGGCAGCGGACTGCCGGGCTGGATGCTGATGCTGATCGCGCTGTCCTTCGCGGCCGTCGTGTGCGCGGCGCTGAACTTCAGCATTGAAAAGATCGCCTACCGGCCACTGCGCAACGCGCCGCGCCTGGCGCCCCTGATCACGGCCATGGGCATGAGCCTGCTGCTGCAGACCATGGCCATGGTGATCTGGAAGCCCAATCCCAAACCCTTCCCACCCTTGCTGCCGCAGGAGCCCTTCAATCTCGGCGGGCCGGTGATCTCGGTCACGCAGGTCGTCATCTTGGCCACCACGGCCATCCTGCTCGGGCTGCTGATGTACCTGGTGAACTACACCAAGCTGGGCCGTGCGATGCGCGCGACGGCCGAGAACCCCAAGGTCGCCTCGCTGATGGGCGTGAAGCCTGACCGGGTCATTTCCGCCACCTTCGTCATCGGCGCCGTGCTGGCCGCCGTGGCCGGTCTGATGTGGGCCGCCAACTACGGCACCGCCCAGCACAGCATGGGCTTCCTGCCCGGGCTCAAGGCCTTCATCGCAGCGGTGATGGGCGGCATCGGCAACCTGGCTGGTGCGGTCGTTGGCGGCATCCTGCTGGGGCTCATCGAGGCCATCGGCGCCGGGTATCTGGGTGAGCTGACGGGCGGCATCTTGGGCAGCCACTACGCCGACATCTTCGCCTTCGTGGCACTCGTGCTGGTGCTCACACTGCGGCCCTCGGGTCTGCTGGGCGAGCGCGTGGCCGATCGGGCTTGAGGAGGGAGACGATGAGTACATCCATGACCCAAGCGCAAAAGCTGCTGGCCTTCGGCCTGTGCGCGCTGCTGGCCATCAGCCTGCCGCTCTTCATCACCTACTTCGAACTGGGCAACGGACCGATCCGCATCTTCGCCATCGCGCTGCTCTACGTGCTGCTGGCACTGGGGCTGAACATCGTCGTCGGCTACGCGGGCCTGCTCGATCTGGGCTATGTGGCCTTCTACGCCGTCGGGGCCTATATGTTCGCGCTGCTGGCGAGCCCGCACCTGACGATGAACTTCGAGTGGTTCGCCAACGCCTTCCCCGACGGCCTGCACATGCCGCTGTGGATCGTGATCCCGCTCGGTGCGGGGCTGGCGGCCATCGCCGGGGTGATCCTGGGCACGCCGGTGCTCAAACTGCGTGGTGATTACCTGGCCATCGTCACCCTGGGCTTCGGCGAAATCATCCGCGTCTTCATGCTCAACCTCGAGCATCCGGTGAACATCACCAACGGACCGCGCGGCATCGCCGGCATCGATCCGATCTCGGTGTTCGGTGTTCCGCTGAGCCAGAAGCAGACCTGGTTCGGCCTCGACATCCCGGGCGTCACGCTGTACTACTGGCTGTTCCTCGCGCTCGTGGTGGTCAGCGTGGTCATTTGCTTCCGGCTGGAAAACTCGCGCATCGGCCGCGCCTGGATGGCGATCCGCGAGGACGAGATCGCCGCCAAGGCCATGGGCATCAACACCCGCAACATGAAGCTCCTGGCCTTCGGCATGGGCGCCACCTTCGGCGGCGTGGCCGGCGCCATGTTCGCCGGCTTCCAGGGCTTCATCAGCCCCGAGTCCTTCAGCCTGCAGGAGTCCATCATCATCGTCGCCATGGTCGTGCTGGGCGGCATGGGCCACCTGCCCGGCGTGGTGTTGGGCGCCTTGCTGCTGGCGGCCCTGCCCGAGGTGCTGCGCTACGTAGCCGGTGACCTGCAGAACCTGACGGGCGGGCGCCTCGACGCTTCCATCCTGCGCCAGCTGCTGATTGCGCTGGCGATGATCATCATCATGCTGATGCGGCCGCGCGGCCTGTGGCCCGCGCCCGAGCACGGCAAGGCCGCGCCCGTCGCCGCCAAGGAGGCCGCATGAACGCCCCGGTCCTCAAGGTGCAGGGTGCCAGCAAGCGCTTCGGCGGTCTGCAGGCGCTCTCGGACGTCGGCATCACCATCGAGCCCGGTCAGGTCTATGGCTTGATCGGCCCCAACGGTGCCGGCAAGACGACCTTCTTCAATGTCATCACCGGGCTCTACACCCCCGATGGCGGCAGCTTCGAACTGGGTGGCCAGGCCTACCGGCCGCAATCCGTGCACCTGGTGGCCAAGGCGGGCATCGCGCGCACCTTCCAGAACATCCGTCTCTTCCCCGAAATGACGGCGGTGGAGAACGTGATGGTGGGCCGTCATGTGCGCACGCACAGCGGCCTTTTCGGCGCGGTGTTCCGCACGCCGGGCTTCAAGCAGGAAGAACGCGAGATCGAGGCACGCGCCCGCGAATTGCTCGACTACGTGGGCATCGGCCACGAGGCCGATTACCGCGCACGCACGCTGTCCTACGGCGACCAGCGTCGGCTGGAGATTGCCCGCGCGCTCGCCACCGACCCCAAGCTGATCGCGCTCGACGAACCCGCCGCCGGCATGAACCAGACGGAGAAGGTCGTGCTGCGCGAGCTGATCGACCGCATCCGCAAGGACGGGCGCACCATCCTGCTGATCGAGCACGATGTGAAGCTCGTGATGGGCCTGTGCGACCGCGTGACGGTGCTCGATTACGGCAAACAGATCGCCGAAGGCACGCCCGCCGAGGTGCAGAAGAACGAAAAGGTGATCGAGGCCTACCTCGGCGCCGGACACAAGGCAGCATGAACCTCCCCCCCGTTGCGCCTTCGGCGCTCCCCCTCGAGGGGGCGCCGCTGGTGGCCCGGCCAAGCCGGATCCACGGCGGCCGCTTGATGGTGAGTGCGCCGCAAGTGGCGGTGCTTTGGAACAAGGACTGAGATATGGCAGAAGTTCTTCTGGAAGTGAGCGGCCTGAAGGTCGCGTATGGCGGCATCAAGGCCGTCAAGGGCGTCAGTTTCGAAGTCCGGGCCGGCGAACTGGTCAGCCTGATCGGTGCCAACGGCGCGGGCAAGACGACGACGCTGAAGGCGGTCACGGGGTTGCAGCCGGTGCTGGAAGGCGACATCCGCTTCCTGGGCAAGTCCATCAAGGGCCAGGGTGCCTGGAATCTGGCCAAGCAGGGCCTGGTGATGGTGCCGGAAGGGCGCGGCACCTTCACGCGCATGACCATCACCGAGAACCTGCAGATGGGCGCCTATGTGCGCAGTGACGAGGCAGAGATCCGCGCCGACATCGACAAGGTCTTCGGCATCTTCCCGCGCCTGAAGGAGCGCAAGGATCAGCTCGCCGGCACCATGAGCGGTGGCGAGCAGCAGATGCTCGCCATGGGTCGCGCGCTGATGGCGCGGCCGCGCGTGCTGTTGCTCGACGAGCCCTCCATGGGCCTCTCGCCCATCATGGTCGACAAGATCTTCGAGGTGGTGCACGACATCCACAGCCAGGGCGTCACCGTGCTGCTGGTCGAGCAGAACGCCAGCCGCGCGCTGGCCCTGGCCAACAGGGGCTACGTGATGGAGTCGGGCGTGGTGACGATGAGCGGCAAGGGCAACGAGTTGCTCGCCGACCCGAAGGTGCGTGCGGCTTACCTGGGTGAGTAAAGTCCCGCGCTCATGAACGCGCTGTATCGCAAGACGCCTGCCGGTCAGGCCGAGGTCGCCAGCAAGGCCCACGCGCTGCCGCCACGGGCGCGGAGCCTGCTGATCATGATCGACGGCAAGCGGAGCTTGACGGACTTGCGCGCCATGCTCGGACCGGCGGTGGACGAGGCCATTGCGCTCTTGGAGCGCGAAGGCTTGGTGGAAGCCTTGCGCGAGGCGCCGACACCATCTGCTGCGCCACCCGTGGCGCCACCTGCACCGGCCGCGCCGGCCGCACCGGATCTGGCTCAGATCCGCCGCGAAAGCGCGCGCGCCGTCACCGATGCGCTGGGCCCGATGGGCGACGGTGTGGCGTTGCGCATCGAAAAGGCCAAGGACTTTGATCAGCTGCGCGCCGCGCTGCGCTTGGCTGCCGATTCGATCGAGAACATCGGCCAGAGGCGCCGCGCCGAGGAGTTCCTCGCGCGCTTCATGACCTTCTGAACGCCCGCACTGTGAACAGGCCCTGGGAATAGGGCGGGGATTGCGGGCCTATTCCGGCTCAAGTTCGCCTGGGGTGGTTTTGACAATGCAAGGGCGCCCAGTCTCTGCATTGGCAGGGCGCCTCGCATGGCCGACCCCAAAGACGCCCAAGACCACAACCTACCCGCCTCACAGCGCAAGATCAAGAAAGCGCGTGAGGACGGGCAGTTGCCGCGTTCGCGCGATCTGCCGCACTTCATGGTGATGGCGGCGCTGGCGCTTCTGGCCGCTGCGCTGCTGCCGCAGGCCCTGCAGGAGTGGCGCGCGATGCTGCAGGACGGACTGCGCTTCAACGCCGAGATGGTGCAGCGCGTTGGCATCATGGAGGCGGTGCTGGCCGACCAGGCGGGCCGCTTCGTGCGCGCCGTGGGCCTCATCGGTGTCGTACTGGCACTGGCCGCAGTGGTCGCCAACCTGGCCTCAGGGGGCTGGAACTTCACCTGGAAGGCACTGGGCCCGAAGTGGAACCATCTGGATCCGATCGCGGGCATGGGTCGGCTGTTCAGTGGCCAGGCCGCCGTCACGGCGCTCAAGGCGGTGCTGCTGGCCCTGGTGCTGGCGGCGGTGGCGGCCTGGGCGCTGCACCAGCGCTTTGCGCAGTATGTGGGCCTCATGTCGCTGCCGCTGGAAGAGGCGTTGGCGCAGACGGGTCGGCTGCTGCTGGGCGGCGTGGTGGCCTTGCTCATCGCGCTGGCGCTGTTTGCCGCCATCGACCTGCCGCTGCAATACCAGCTCTACCTGCGCAAGCTGCGCATGAGCCGCAGCGAGGCGAAGCAGGAGCACAAGGAGACCGAGGGTTCGCCGGAGATCAAGTCGCGCCAGAAGCAGCGCATGCGCGAGGTGACCCGCCGCCGCATGATGGCCGCTGTACCTGGTGCCGACCTGGTGGTGATGAATCCCAGCCACTATGCGGTGGCGCTCAAGTACGACGAGACACGCGACAGTGCGCCGCGCGTGGTGGCCAAGGGCGCCGACCTCGTGGCCTTGCGCATCCGCGACCTGGCCCAGGAGCATGCCGTGCCGGTGCTGCAGGCGCCGGCGCTGGCGCGCGCCCTGTTCGCGCATGCCAAGCTGGACCAGGAAGTGCCGGGGCCGTTGTTCGCCGCCGTGGCCCAGGTGCTGGCCTATGTGCTGCAACTCAAGGGCCGCCTGGCGGCCCGCTTCGATGCGCCGCCCAACCCAGAGGTCCCCGAGGGCTTCGACCCGCATGCGGAAAAGGCCAGGCCGGTCACCGATGAGGAGGCCTACGCATGAACCCGGCCCTGCAGCGCCTGCAATCCTGGCTGGGCCCCTACAGCGCCGTGCTGTTGAGCCTGGGCGCGCCCGTGGCCGTGCTGCTTGTGCTGGCCATGATGGTGCTGCCGCTGCCCCCGCTGGCGCTGGACCTGCTGTTCACCTTCAACATCGCGATGGCGCTGATGGTCGTGATGGTGGCGGCGCAGATGGTCAGGCCGCTGGACTTCGCGGCCTTCCCCACGGTGCTGCTCATCACCACCTTGCTGCGGCTGTCGCTGAACGTGGCCTCGACCCGCCTGGTGCTGATGGACGGCCACACCGGGCCGGGCGCGGCGGGGCAGGTCATCGAAAGCTTTGGCCACTTTCTGATCGGTGGCAATTTCGCGGTCGGCCTGATCGTGTTCGCCATCCTGGTGGTCATCAACTTCATCGTCATCACCAAGGGCGCCGAGCGCATCGCTGAGGTCAGCGCACGCTTCACGCTGGACGCCTTGCCGGGCAAACAGATGGCGGTGGACGCCGACCTGGCGGCCGGCCTCATCGACGACAAGGAAGCCAAGCGCCGGCGCCAGGAACTGGGCGACGAGGCCGACTTCTTCGGTGCCATGGATGGCGCGAGCAAGTTCGTGCGCGGCGATGCCATCGCCGGCATCCTGATCCTCTTCATCAACATCATTGGTGGCTTCGCCATCGGCATGGCGCAGCATGGGCTCAGCGCCGGTCAAGCGGCCGACAGCTACATCCTGCTTGCGGTGGGCGACGCGCTGGTGGCACAGATTCCCGGCCTGCTGATCTCGGTGGCCTCGGCCATGGTGGTCGCCCGCGTCGGCAAGGAGCGGGACGTCGGCAGCATGATCGGCACGCAGTTGTTCGGATCGTGGCGCGCACTGGCCATCAGCGCCGGCATCGTGACGACGCTGGGCCTGACACCCGGCATGCCGCATGGCGTGTTCTTGTTCATGGCGGCGCTGCTCGGCGCCAGCGCCTGGTGGCTGCGCGAGCGCGATCGCATGGCGCGGCTGGCCCCACCACCGGCACCCGCTGCCCCGCCCAAGAGCGACGAAGCCAGCTGGGACGACCTGCAGCCGGTGGACACCCTGGGTCTGGAGGTGGGCTACCGGCTCATCGCCCTGGTGGACAAGACCCGCGAGGGCGACTTGCTCAGCCGCGTGAAGGGCGTGCGCAAGAAGTTCGCCCAGGACGTCGGCTTCCTGCCGCCCTCGGTGCACATCCGTGACAACCTGGAGCTGCGACCGAGCCAGTACCGCCTGCTGCTGCGTGGCGCCGTGGTGGGCGAGGCCGAGGCCTACCCCGGCCTGTGGCTGGCCATCAACCCTGGCCATGCCACCCAGCTGCTGCCGGGCACGCGCACCACCGACCCCGCCTTCGGCCTGCCAGCGGTGTGGATCGAGGAGCGCCAGCGCGAGGCCGCGCAGATGGCCGGCTACACGGTGGTCGACTGCTCGACCGTCATCGCCACCCACCTCAACCACCTGATGCAGGTGCACGCCGCCAAGCTGCTCGGACGCGTGGAGACGCAGCAGTTGGTGGAACACCTCACCAAGCTGGCGCCCAAGCTGATGGAGGACGTGGTGCCCAAGCTGGTCAGCCTGCCCAGCCTGCAGCGCGTGCTGCAGTTGCTGCTGGAGGAGGGCGTGCACATCCGCGACATGCGCTCCATCGTGGAGAGCCTGGCCGAGCACGCCACGCAGACAACCGACCCCGCCGAGTTGGCTCGCCGCGTGCGCGTGCAGCTGTCGCCGGCCATCGTCCAGCAGATCTACGGGCCGGTGAAGGAGCTCGACGTGATCGCGCTCGACCCGGAGCTGGAACGCCTCGTCATGCAGGCGTTGACCAGCCCGAACGGCCAGGCCCTGGACCCCGGCGTGGCCGACCAGCTGGGCCGCCGCGCGGCGGAAAGCAGCGACCAGCAGGAGAACCGCGGCGTGCCCGCCTGCCTGCTGGTGCCCGACCTGATCCGTGCCCCGCTGGCGCGCCTGCTCAAGCGCGCCGCGCCCCGGCTGAAGGTGCTCTCGCACAGCGAGGTGCCTGAAACGCATTCGATCCGCATTGGCTCTGTCATTGGAGGTGCCGTATGAACATGAAGCGCTTTGCCGCCCCCACCACGCGCGAGGCCATGCAACTGGTGCGCGCGGCCTTTGGTGACGACGCCGTGGTGCTCTCCACCAAGCCTTGCCCCGCCGGCATCGAGGTGCTGGCCATGGCCAGCGAGGGCCTGGCCGACGTGCAGAGGCAGGAAGCGCCGGTGGTGCGCGCCGACAGCAGCGTGCAGGAGGACGTGAGCCGCATGGCCATGAGCACGCTCTCCTTCCAGGACTATGTGCGCGAGCGCATGCTGCGCCGCCGCCGCGCGGAGCTCGACGGTCGGCCCGACCCGTTCCGTCCGCAGGACCCACCCTGCGCCCACCTGGACCACCCTTATCTGGCTCAGTTTGTCTTTTCTGGCTTTCGTCTTGCATAGCCACGCCATCAGCACTTAACAAGCAACGAACATTTTAGCCGATAACCAGTCCCTCGTCTTTCA
>JAFLDE010000107.1 GCA_017302655.1 Burkholderiales bacterium | reverse complement strand
GGCTGCACCGGCCTGGGCCGGACGCTGGCGTGCGCAATCCGGCGCTGCGCGTTGGCCGCTGCTGGCCGCGCTGGCCCTGGTGGCCGCCTGCCTGAGCGCCCAAGGCAAGAGCAGTCCCGCCGCGCAAAGCCCCGCGGCCGATGCGCCATCCGCCCTGCCCTGGCCCAGCGACGCCCAGCTGCAGCAACTGCGCGAACGCAGCCTGCCCAAGCCCCCCTGTGCCGGCGCCTGCGTGGGCTACGCACGCGCTTGGCTCAGTGCGCGCGGCGAGCAGATCCAGCTGCGCCTGGAGGTGCACGCGCAGGCCGAAGCCGCCTTCCCCCTGCCCGGCCAGGGCAGCGGCTGGCGCCCCAGCCGCGTGCTGTTGAACGGCGAACCGGCCCCGGCCCTGCAGCGCGATGCAGAGGGTCTGCTCTGGGCCGTGGCGCCCGAGGGCGTGAGCCAGTGGCTGCTGAGCAGCGAGCTGCCCGAGGCGCAGGCGCAGGTGGCGCTCAGCCTGCCTCTGCCGCTGCGCGCCTTGCAGACCGAGCTGCAGGGCTGGCAGCTCAGTGGCCTGGACGCCCGCGGCCTGCCTGCGGGCGCTTTGACCCTGAGCCGCAGCGTGGCCGAGAGCGCAGGCGGCAAGGGCGACACCAGCCAGCTGCAGGGCCCGCCCTTGGTGCGCGTGGAGCGTGTGCTGAGCCTGGGTCTGCAATGGCAAGTGCTGACCCGCGTGCAGCGCCTGGACGCCAGCCGCGCGCCGCTGAGCGTTCGCTACGCCCTGCTGGAGGGCGAGACCGTCACCGACGGAGCCGTGAGCGTGGCCGATGGCGAAGTCCGCGTGGCCAGCCTGACCCTGGGCGCGCAGGAGGAGCTGCTCGTCACCAGCAGCCTCGCGCCGCGGACAACGCTGACCCTGCAGGCGCGACCCGAGCCGCAACAGCTGGAGCGCTGGCTGCTGCAAGCCGGTGGTCAATGGCATGTGCAGTGGCCGCTCGCTCAGGGCGCGACCGCGCTGGCCCCCGTGGCTCACCATGCCGAGGACGGCCGCTGGCAGCCGCAATGGCTGCCCTGGCCGGGCGAGCAATTGCAGCTGGCCATCAGCCGCCCCGAAGGCGTGGCCGGCCAGACCCTGACCGTGGACGCCCTGCTCACCGAGGTGCGCGCCGGCCCCGAGGCCAGCGAGGTGACGCAGCGCCTGGCCCTGCGCACCAGCCTGGGCACCGAGCACGCCCTGCGCCTGCCCGAGGGCGCGCAGCTGTTGCGCGTGTCCGTGAACGGCGAGGCGCAGCCGCTGCAGGCGGTGCAGGGCCTGCTGCGCGTGCCGCTGCAGCCCGGCCTGCAAAAGCTGGAGCTGGTGTGGCGCCAAGCCAGCGGCATGGGTACGCTGTGGCGCAGCCCCTCGGCCGCCCTGGGGGTGCAGGGCGTCAATGACCGCCTGAGCCTGCAGGTGCCGGGCCAGCGCATCGCGCTGCTGGCCGGCGGCCCCAAGCTGGGCCCGGCCTTCCTGTTCTGGGGCGTGCTGGCAGTGCTGCTGGCGGTGGCGCTCGGTCTGCAGCGCCTGCTGCCCGAACCCCTGTCGCGCCGCGCCTGGCTGCTGCTCTGCCTGGGCCTGGCGCCGGCCAGCCTGTGGTGCTTCGCGCTACTGGCCGGCTGGTTCGTGCTGCTGGAGCGCCGCGCCGCTTGGGCCGCGGGCCTGAACCGCACGGCGCACAACCTGCTGCAGGTCCTGCTGCTGAGCTGGACCCTGCTGGCGCTCGGTGCGCTGCTCTACACCCTGCAGGTCGGCCTGCTCGGCTACCCGGACCTGATGGTGACCGGCAACGGCTCCACCGCGCGCGAGCTGCACTGGTACAGCGACCGCCTGCTCGGCGAGCCGACGCAGGCCTGGGTGCTGAGCATGCCGGTCTGGCTCTACCGCCTGCTCATGCTGGCCTGGGCCGGCTGGCTGGCGCTGGCGCTGATGGGCTGGCTGCGCTGGGCTTGGGCGGCCTTCAGCGCCCATGGCACGTGGCGGGCCAAGCCGGCACAGCCGACCACGCCGCCCAGCGCGCCCGAAGCCCAGGCATGAAGGCCGACTGGGTGCTGGCAAGCACGCTCGGTGCCTTGGGCGCGGCGCAGGCCATGCCGGCGAGCACCTGCTTCCGGCTCGACGCACCACAGGCTCGCGAGGTCTTTCTTGCCGGTGAGATGACCGGCTGGGACGCCGGCAAGCTGCCGCTGCAGCGTGGGGCCGACGGCGCCTGGCAGCGTTGCCTGCCCCTGGCCGCGGGCCAGTGGGTCTACAAGTTCGTCGTCGACGGCCAGTGGATGGCCGACCCGACCGCGGAGGGTGACGACGACGGTCGCGGCGGTCGGCATTCCTACGTCTTCGTGGGCGAGGGCGAATGGACCGTGCCGGCCGGTGCGCCCCGTGGCCGGCTGGAGGAACACCGGGTGCCGTCGCGAGCATGGGGCCAGCCCCAGCGCGTGCAGGTCTACCTGCCGCCCGGCTGGCAGCGCGGCCAGGCGCTGCCCGTGCTCTGGCTCTTGCACGGGCGCGGCATGAGCCCGGACCAGTGGAGCCGCACCGGCCGCATCGCCGACTACCTGGACGGCCTGCAGGCGCGCGGCGAGATCAGCCCGATGGTGGTGGTCATGCCGTCCAGCGGCGAGGTGTTCTACACGGACGTCAGCCAGCAGCACATCGCTGAGGAACTACCACCGTGGTTGCTGGCGCACTACGGCCTGGGGCCGGGCCGAGCGCAGACGGCACTGGCCGGCATGTCGATGGGCGGCTCGGGCGCGCTGCAACTGCTCATCGACCGACCGCAGCAGTACGGTTTCGCCTACTCGTTGAGTGGCGCCTTCCGAGGCGTGCTCGCTCAGGTTCGCACCTTGAAGGCCCTGCCCGCGCCCCTGGTGCTGCGCACCGGCCGCGAGGACCATGTGACGCCGAGCAACCGCGAGTTGTTCCGCTTGCTCAGCCAGCGGGGGATCACCGTCGACTACCTCGAACAGGCCGGCGGTCACAGTTGGCACTATTGGAGCGGGCAGATCGGCGACATGCTGCGCGCGGTGGATCGGCGGGTCCGCGCCGCACCATGAGACGCCGCCACCTGCTGCTGGCCACGCCTGCTTTGGCGGCTGCCAACACGCGCATCGAGAACGAGAGCAGCCGCCATTGGCATGCCCGTGTGGCCTCGTTCGCCAGCGAGACCGTGGCGCCGGGTGCCATCGTGTTCCTGGGTGACTCGATGACCGAGCGCTTCCCCTTGCAGGCCCTGCTGGGCGAGCGCACCTCGCGGCAGCTGGTGAACCGCGGCATCGGGGGCGACAAGGTGGGCGGGTGGCGCTACTGGGGGCTTCTGGACCGGCTCGACGCGGTACTGGCCTTGCAGCCCGCGCAACTGGTGCTGATGATCGGTGTGAACGACTTGGTCTTTGCCGCCACGCCCTTCGAAGTCCTGCTGCCGTCTGTCGCGCGCCTGCTCGATCTGCTGAGGGCGGGTGGCCCTCAGCTCGTGGTCCACGCGGTGCTACCGGTGCGCGACCGCCTGGCCACGCACGGTGCACGCATCCATGCCTACAACGATGCCCTGCAGACCGAGGTGAGACGGCGAAGCCTGGCTTGGCTGGACCTGCGACCCCAGTTCACGGATGCCGAAGGCCTGCTGCGCGCCGACCTGGCGAGCGACGCGGTGCACCTCAACGCGCAGGGCTATCAGCGCTGGGCGCAGGCGCTGGCTCCGCATCTCCTGCGCTGAGCTCCTCGGGCGCCACCAGCGGCAGGTCGAGCCGGAACCGGCACCCCTTGCCGACTTCGCTCGTCACCTCGATGCGCCCGCCCAATGCGCCGGTCACCAACGAGTAGACGATGTGCAAGCCCAGCCCGCTGCCGCCTTGTCCCATGCGCGTGGTGAAGAAGGGCTTGAACACCGAGCCCAGGTGCTCGGGCGCGATGCCGCGGCCGTCGTCCGCCACCTCCAGCTCGATCCGCGCGGCGCTGCGACGCAGCAGGTGGATGCGCACGAGGCCCTCGCTGCGCCCCTCGAAGCCGTGCACGACGGCGTTCTGCAACAGGTTGGTCAGCACCTGTCCGTAGGCGCCCGGGTGGCTGTCGAGCGCGACATCGTCCGGCAGATCGACCTCGAAGCGGTAGGCCTGACGCTTGTGCGCCAGCGCGAAGAGGCCCACCACCTCTTGCGTGACCTCATGCAGCAGGAAGCGCCGGCGCTGCAGGCTGGCGCGGTCCACCGCCACCTGCTTGAAGCCACGCACCAGCTCGACGCTGCGTTGCAACGCACCGCCGATCAGTTCCAGCGCCGACTGGAGCTTCTCGCCCAGTTGCAGGACCTCGCTGCGCCGTGCGCGGCCACTGGTCAGTTCTTGCTGCAGCGCACGGCTGATCTCCTGCGCGGTGGTGCCCGCCAGCAAGGCATTGCCGAGCGGCGTATTGAGTTCGTGCGCCACGCCGGCCACCAAGGCACCCAGGCCCGCCAAGGTCTCCTTCTGCACCAACTCCTGCTGGGCGGCCTGCAACTGAAGCAAGGAGCGCTGCAGGCCCTCGTTGAGCTCTCGCAAGGCCAGCGTGCGCTCCTCGATGCGCCGCTCCAGCGACTCGTTCAACGCACGCAGGTCGGCCTCGGCCTGTTGACGGGTCTGGACCTCGCGCTGCAGGGCCTCGGCATGCGCGGCGTCCTGTGCGCGGCGCTGGCCCAGTTCCAGCGTCATCTGATCAAAGGCCGTGCCGATGCGCGCCAGCTCACCCTCGCCTTGCCAGCCAACCGAGCCGATGGGCCCGATCGGCAAGGGCAGTCGACCCGAGCGCAGCGTGGCGATGGCCTCGCCCAGACCTTCCAAGGGCTTTTGCACCCGGCTGCGCACCAGCCGACGCTGCAACCACAAACCCAGCGCCAGCGCGACCAGGCCGCACAGCGCGATGTAGGGGCTGAACTGCCGCAGGGCGGTCCGGTTGATGAGCGCCACATCCGCCACCTCCACGGCCCACCAGCCCGGGCCTGGCATGCGCGCCCAGGCCACCAGCCGTTCGCCGTCCTCACTCAGCGCAAGCCCTTCTTCCTTGCCGAGGTGCAGCCGCATGAGTGTCCAGGCCTCCTGCACCTGCGGGTCGCCACTCTGGGCCCTTTCAAGCTGCCCTTGCGCCTTCGCGATGCGCTCGGCCAAGGCCGGATGCGCGATCAGCGCGCCCTCGGGGTTGAACACCATCACGGTGAAGCCCGGCTCGACGCGCTCGCTCACGCTGCGCAGCAGGGTGTCCAGCGCCAGGTCGTGACCCACCGTGCCGACCCAGCGTCCCTGCCAGTCAAGGGGCTGGATCACCGAGACCATCCAGGCCTTGGCTTCGCCGTCGTAGTAGACCGGAGTCCAGAACAGCCGGCGCTGCGGGTTCCGGGCGGGGTCCGAGCCCTGCATGGTCGGGTAGTCGAAATTGTTGGTTTGCGGCGTGGCGCCACGGCCCCAATCGATGCCGCGCGAATAGACCATCAGCCCGCGTTCGACGAAATCCACGTAGGCCGAGAAGTGCGGTGGCACCAAGGCCGGGCCTCGCTCGCTGAGCAGTTGATGGCTGAGCAGGGCTCGCCAGCGCATGTCGTCGTCGGGGCCGCTCTGGCCATGCTGCAGGTAGAAGGTGGGTCGCCACTGCGCATCCACCTGCTCGGGCCGCAAGCGCCAGACGCCGTCGTCGCCACGCGCGAACAGACGGGCGAATCGTTCGCGCAGATCGGCCGGCACCTGCTGGCTCGCGCGCAGTTGCCATTCCTGGTGAAGGCGCCGCACGCTGCGCTCGCCTTCCAGAAGCGGCTGCCCCAGTTGCAGCGCACGCAACACCACCTGGCGCTGCAGATGCAGTCCCAGGCGCGCCTTCGCAAGCGCCCCGGCCCCCAGGTAGGCCAGCAGGGAGAGCGCGGTGAGCAAGGCCACGATCAAAGCGCCCAGCCACCATCCCAACTCGGCGGCCAGACTGCGGGGTCGGGGCAGCAGCGGAATGGCGCTCTCCCGGGCCGCCCCTCAGGCGTCCGGCACCCTGCGGCTCGCGGCGCGGACCTTGTCGGTGTCGTGCATCAGCCGCGCGATCACCACCTTCATGACATGGAAGGCCAGCTTGGGTTCTTCGTAATACAGCAGGCTGAGTTCCTCGGCGGTCAGGCTGTAGAGCACGCAGTCGGTCTCGGCCACCAGGGTCAGGGTGCGCTTGTTGTCCGGGGCGAAGAGACCGATTTCGCCGACCAGCGCGCCTTCAATGAGCAGCTCGCCGTACTCCTGCAGGCGCAAGGTGCCCTGGTCGAGGTAGAGCATCTCCTTGGCTTCGTCGCCCTGGCGCCAGAGCACCGTGCCGGCCTTCACCGTGCGCCGGTGCATGTGCGGCAGCAACCACTCGCTCACCGGCGTGTCGGCGCGGGCGTTGTCGATCGCCTTCACCAGCTGCCGCATCTGCAGGGTCTTCTTCAGGTTGATGGGCACCAGGATGCCGTACAGGATGAGCGTGGGAAGCGCCTGCATGAGCGCGCCGTAGGCGGCCAGGAAGCAGCAGGCCACGAGCGCCACGACACGCAGCGGCAGCATGCTCTTCATCAGGTAGCTGGCCAGCATCAGCGCGGCACCGATGAAGCCCAGCAGGTAGGCGAGGTTCTGCGTCATAGGGTCGGCATCATCGCCTGCGTCCGGGCTTGTGCAAGCACCGCTTCGGCATGCTCACGCCCCTGCTGGACGATGCGGTCGAACTGCTGCCAATCGAGCAGGCCGACCCGTTCCAGCGGTGGGTTGAAGTAGAGATCGCAGGCGGCCTGCGCATCGTGGCGCCGCGACACGCTGTAGAGGATGTTGGCGTTCAGCAGGTAAGTGGCCAGCGAAGGCAGCTTGTAGCGCCGCTGCTTGCGTGGGCGCAGGCGGTCGCGCAGCAAGGTCCAGGTGCCCGGCAGTTCGTCGAAGGCGATCGGGCGGGGCTTGTGCACGCTCAGGTCGGCGCCCAGCACCACGCCGATGCCGCGCCGGCTGCGCATCAGGTTCACCGGGAAGTTGTTGAAGGCGCCGCCATCGCACAGCAGGTCACCGCCCAACACGACCGGCGGCAACGCGCCCGGGATGGCCGCGCTGGCGCGCAAGGCCTTCGACAGCGGTGCCTGTGCGAGCAGGTCCTCCCGCGCCTGCGAGTAGTTGGTGGCCACCACGAAGGTGTTCTTCCAAAGGTCGGCCAGATCGGCCTGCGCGGCGCCCTGGCCCAGCAGCGCCTCGAGCGCGCCATCCAGCGCGCGGCGCAGGCGCCGCCCCTTGATGAGCGCCGGGGCGAAGAAGGGCAGCCAGTTCAGGTCGCCGGTGGGGTTTTCTCGAAAGGCCGCGCGGGTGACCGACAGCACGCGGTCCAGCGGCTGGTCGGTGCCCACCAACGCCGCCATCATCCCGCCCATGCTGGTGCCGCCCACGCAGTCCACCTCGACGCCATGGGCATGGAGTGCCTGCATCAGCCCCAGGTGCGAGAAACCGCGCGCGCCACCGCCAGCCAACACCAGGCCCACACCGCGCCGGGCCTGCAGGCGGGCCAAGCGGGCCATGTCGCGCGGCAGCTCGGGGCGGATGTGGAAGTGGTCGGCCACCGGACGCTGCGGGCGGCGCTTCAGCCAGGCGGCGGTGCCGCGCGGCGATGGGGACTGGGCATCGTGCAGGAGCAGCAGGATCTCCGCCGCCTCCGGCCGGGGCGCAAGGCCAGAGTCTGAAGGCGGCGCCTGCATCAGGCAGCCCTGCTCGTTCGCGTGCAGCGCAGGCTCGGCCTCGGCCCGCGCCAGCAGCAGCACCTCGTCGGCATCGCGGCAGCACAGCTGCGACCAGCGGGAGGGCGCGGCATCGGCCACCAGCAGCACGAAATCGTGCTCGGCCTCCAACTCGCTAAGCCACAAGCTGGCGCGGCGCCGCTGTTCGGCGGGGTCGGCGCCTTCTTCCAGCACCACGCCCGCCTGAAAGGCCTGCGCCGCGTCCACCACGCAGACCTTGCCGTGGCGCTGCAGCGCAGCCGCCAGGCGTCGGGCCAGGTCCGGCGCGTCCACGCCCTCGCTGATCGGCAGCAAGGTCTGCACCACCGGCACGGCGTGCATCACCGGTCGGTGCTCCGTGCGCAGCCGGCCGACGATCTGCCGGGTCAGCGCCAGGCCGGCCCTTGGCGCGCGCTCCAGCAAGGCGAGGAAGGCTTGCTTGTCCAAGCGCACCAGCACCGAATCGCGCACGGCCACCACGGTGGCGGTGCGCGGCTCGTCGGTGTAGAGGCTGATCTCGCCGATGACCGCCCCGCGACCCATCTCGCGCACCATGCGCGGCGCGCCGGCCTCGTCCCGCACATAGGCGCGCAGCCGACCGCTGACCGAAAGGAAGAGCGCATCGCCGCGCTCGCCCTGCACCATCAGCGGCTGCCCGGCTTCCAGGGTCACCCACTGCAGTTGCTGGCGAATCAGGTCCAGGGTCTCGGCGTCCAGGCCCCCGAAGGCCTCTGTCAGCAAGGATTCCAGCAACCGGCTCTTCGAACGCTCGTGCATGCGCCCTCCCAAGGTCGTGGCTGCCGCCACCCACTGGATGGTAGAGGGCCAGCCGACTCGTGAGCGCGCTCCGGCGAGACGCTGTGCGTTGCAGGCATGATGACCGGGTGCCAATCCCACCCCGGAACCGATGAATTCAGGCGTGCAGGATCGCTTGCTGGCCCTGCTCGAAGCCGATGGCGTTGGCTATTCGCGTCTGATGGCTGCCGACCCCGCGGGCACCTTGGCGCAGCTGGATGCAGCCCGTGCGGTGTTCCGTCTGCACATCGAAGCGGCAGGCGGGCGCGTGGTGGACATGGCCGGTGACTCGGTGCTGGCCAGCTTCGCCAGTGGACTGGCCGCCGTGCAAGCGGCGCTGGCCATTCAGGCGGAATTGGCTCAGGCCGGCGTCGATCGCCCCGAGGACCAGCGCTTGCGCCACCGCATCGGCATCCACGTCGGCGACGTGATCGAGAAGACGGACGGCACGGTGTACGGCAGTGGCGTGAACATTGCAGCGCGCCTCGAAAGCCTGGCACCACCGGGGGGCATCGCGGTCTCGCGCGCGGTGCTCGACCTGGTACGAAGCCGCCTGCCGGACCTTGTCTTCTATGACCTCGGGCTGCAGGACGTGAAGAACATCCCCGAGCCGGTGCGCGCCTTCGCGTTGGGCGGGACCGCCCCGGCACCGCCCCTCGTACGAGGCCAAGAGGCAGCGACTCCCTGGCGCCGCCACGGCTGGTGGATCGTCATCTTGATCGTGCTTGCACTGGCAGGCGGGGCACTGGTCACCTGGAAGCTGCGTTCGGTGAATCCCGTGTCGGCCGCTCAGGTCGTAGCTGCCGAGCAGACCCTGGCCGTGCTGCCCTTCGCCAGCCGCGGCGACGCCGCAGACGAGGCCTTTGCCGAGGGCCTGAGCGAAGAGCTGATGGGGCTGCTCGGCCGCGCCCAAGGCTTGCGCGTCACGGCGCGCTCCTCCAGCTTCAGCTTCAAGGGACGCCCAGTACCTGCGCCGGAGATGGCATCGCAGCTCGGGGTCGAGTACCTGGTCGACGGCAGCGTTCAGCGCGCCGGCGAGCGGGTCCGCATCCAGGTGCAGTTGGTGCGGGGCCGCGACGGGCACACAGTTTGGAGCGAGAGCTTCGAACGCACGCTGGCTGATGCCCTCCGGCTGCAGCAATTGGTGGCGCTGCAGGTGGCGCAGCAGCTCACGGTACCGCTGGACCAAGGTCGCATGGGCGGGAGCGGCACACGCAACCCCGAGGCCTACCGGCTCTTGCTCGAAGCCCGGGCTGCCGGACGGAGCGAGGCCGAGATCCAGGCTGCCATCGAACGCCTGCAGCGCGCCATCGCACTGGATCCGGACTTCGCCGCCGCGCACGCCGAGTTGGCGCAGTGGCGCTGGTACCGCTTGTACGACGACGCCTGGTATGGCCGTCTGCAGGCGCAGCAGCGGGCGCAGGCCGCACAACCGGTGCTGGACGCCCTGGCCCGAGCCGAGCAGCTGGATCCCGGCAATGCCCGCATCCCGACGATTCGCCACAACGTGTTCCTGGTGCTGTGGAATCGAAAGGCCGCGGCCGACGCGCTGGCCCAGGCGCAACGCCTCGACGCCAATGACCCCCAAGTGCTCGACCGGAGCATTGAGGCCAGCCTGCTCGAAGGCGACATGCCCAGGGCCCTGGAGCTAGCCGCGCGTTACGTCAAGGTGGCCCCGCTGAGTGCGGCCTCGCATCGCCGACAGGCCTCGGTGCTGTCTTTCGCAGGCGACGCCGAGCAGACATTGGCCGCCGCCGAGCGAGCCCTGGCCCTCCAGCCCGGCGACTACTGGAGCCTGTTCGGCCTGTCCGAGGCGCACTACGCGCTGGGCCGGGACGGCGAGGCCCTGAGCGTGGCACGCGAGGCGGTCAGCCGTGAACCACAGTGGAACGCGGTGCTCTGGCGTCTGGGGTCTGACGCAGACCGCGAGCGCATGACACAGGCCGTGCAGCAAAGCGGCAACGAATACGCCATGGCCATGCTGGAGCAGTTGCAAGGCAAGGACGGCGCGCTGCTGGACTTCCTGGAGTCAGAGCGCGGAGCCCTGGTGCAGTTCAGCCGCTTTCACTTCTACTCGGTGCACGACCGCATGCGTCAGTCGCCTCGCTACCAGGCGCTGCTGCGCAAGCACGGCCTGGAGCACGCCCAGGCCCGCGCGATGGCCTGGCGCGCCGCGCACCCAAGGCGCAGCCTGGCAGCGCCCTGAGCCGCCTGCCGTCCTGTCGCGCCCTGCGGCGGTTCAGCGTGCGGCCGGTGCGGTGCGTCGCAACCCACTCGCCGTCAAGGGAGTCGCCCCGTACCGTGCAGGCACTGATTCACCACCCCCAAGGAAGGAGCCCATCATGTTTGCCGACGACCTCGACCGCCTGGCCAGCCTGCACACCAGCGGCAAGTTGAGCGACGAGGAGTACAGCCGCGCCAAGGCGCGCGTGCTCGGGGGCGAGCAAGCCCCAGACGTGCGCAGCTCCGTCAACGGCCTGCGCCGCAGCCGCCACAACCGCTGGATCGGCGGCGTGTGCGGGGGTCTGGCGCGTGCCACCGGCCTCGAGGCCTGGGGCTGGCGTCTGCTGTTCGTGATCGGCACGATGTGCAGCGGCGTGGGCCTGCTCGCCTACCTGCTGCTGTGGATCTTCGTGCCTTCGGAGTGATCGGGCTGGTGGCATCGCAGCCGGCGTCTTTCGCGGCGCTGGCAAGATGCCGGCATGCGCAAGACTTGGATCCTTGGCGCCTTGGCGCTGGCAACGGCTGGAGCAGCCGTTTTCTGGTGGAGCCGGCCGACGCCCGTGACCCTGGTGCAACCCACGCGCGGCCCGGCCATCGAAGCGGTGTTTGCCACCGGAGCGGTGGAGCCCGAGCGCCTGATCGCGGTCGGTCCGCGCGTCGGGGCCAGGCTCTCTGCACTGCTGGTGGACGAAGGCCAGGCGGTGCAGGCGGGTCAGGTCTTGGCCCGCTTCGAAACCCAGGAGCTTGAGGCCCAGCGCCTGGAGTTGGAGGCCCGCCAGCGCCAGGCCCAGTTGGCCCTGCAGCGCGCCGAGCAATTGGTGGCGCAGCGCTTCGTGGCCTCCAGCGAACTGGACCGCGCACGCGCCGAGGTGGACGCCTTGGCCGCGCAAAGCCAGCGCTTGGCAGCCCAGCGCGGCTATGCGCAACTGCTCGCCCCGCAGGCCGGCGTGGTGCTGCGGCGCGATGGCGAGCCGGGCCAGTTCGTGCCCGCCGGCCAGGCGCTCTTTCAGATCGGCGACCTGGCACGCCTGCGCGTCAGTGCCGAGGTCGACGAGGAAGACATCGCCCGCGTGCGCGAGGGCATGCCGGTGGTGCTGCGTGCCGCCGCGCTGGGCGAGCAGGTGTTCGACGGCCGCGTGCAGTCCATCACCCCGCGCGGCGACCCAGTGGCGCGGGCCTACCGCGTGCGCATCGCCCTGCTGCAGGCGCCGTCGGCGCTGCGCGTGGGCATGACGGTCGACGCCAACCTCATCCATGCCCGACGCGAGCAGGCCCTGCTGCTGCCTGCCTCCACGTTGCGCGAGGGCAAGCTGTGGCGCATCGACGCGCAGGGCCGCGCCGAGACCTTGGCGGTGACGCTGGGCGTGCGCGGCGAAGGGCGCGTCGAGCTGCTGTCCGGTCTGGCTGAAGGGGCGCGCGTCATCGCCGACCCAACCGGCTTGCGCGAAGGCCAGCGCGTGCGCGAGAGGGCCGCGCCGTGAACGCGGTGGGCTGGCGCATCGCCGCCGCCCACCTGCTGGGCCGGCGTCGCCAGACCCTGGTGGCGCTGGGCGGCGTGGT
>JAFLDE010000106.1 GCA_017302655.1 Burkholderiales bacterium | reverse complement strand
CGCCGGTGGGGGCACCGCCAGGGCCACCCCCAGGGCGACCAGCGCGGCCGGGCTCACCGCCTGGGCGAGCAGCTGCAAGGTGCGCTCCAGCGGCGCGGGCAGGGTCAGGTCGAGCAGGCCGAGCCCCACGCCGGCTAGCACCGCGTAGGGCAGCGGATTGCGCAGCGCGCGCTGCAGGCCGGTGGCCCCGGCGCCCGCCAGCATCAGGCAGACGGAGCTGGTGAGCACGAGGTCGAACACGATGGTGGCCACCAACGGGCCGCTGCTGGCCGTGCCCAGCAAGGCCCCGAGCAGGGGCACGCCCAGAAAGCCGGTGTTCGGAAACAGGGTCACCATCACCGCCATGCCACGGGCCCCGCGCGAGGGCTCGCGTGCCAGCACCGCCCAGGCCATCAGGCCCAGCAGCAGTGAGGCCAGCGCGTACAGCGGCAAGAGGGCAGCGCCGGCAAAGCCATCGCGCGTCCATTGACGGCCGAGCAGGCAGAGCATGGCCGGCAGCGCCAGGTAGAGCACGAAGGCGTTGAGCGCGCCCAGCGCCGAGGTGGGCACGATGCCGCGCCGTGCCGCCGCGAACCCGATCAGCACCAGCAGGAAAAAGGGCATGCTGAGCGCCAGCAGGCCGGAGAGCGTCGACATGGCGCGGAAGTATCGCGGCCTGACTCCGGCAGTGCCGAAGGACAATGTGCGGCCCCGAAAAAGAGAAAGTCCGCCTTGACCATCCAGTGGTTCCCCGGTCACATGCACCTGACGCGGCAGGCGATCCGCGACCGCATGAAGGCCGGCATCGATGTGGTCGTCGAGCTGCTCGATGCGCGCTGCCCTGGCTCCAGCAGCAACCCGCTGCTGCACCAGCTCACGAAGCACAAACCCGCGCTCAAGCTGCTGAACAAGCAGGACCTGGCCGACCCGGTACGCACGGCCGAGTGGCTGGCCCACTTCAACGCCCAGCCGCACACGCGTGCGCAGGGCCTGGAGGCGAAGCGCTTCTCGGCCAAGAACCTGCTGGCCGCCTGCCGCGAGCTGGCGCCCACACGCACCAGCGCGGTCAAGCCGCTGCGCCTGCTGATCTGCGGCATCCCGAACGTGGGCAAAAGCACATTGATCAACGCGCTGATGGGGGGACGCCGTGCCACCAAGACGGGTGATGAGCCCGGTGTCACCAAGGTCGAGCAGAAGCTCATGCTCGGCCACGACTGCCTGATCTACGACACCCCCGGCATGCTGTGGCCGAAGATCGCCGCGCCCGAGTGCGGCTGGAACCTCGCCGCGAGCGGCGCCGTGGGCCGCAACGCGCTCGACGAAGAGCTGGTAGCGCTGGAGCTCATCGAGCGCCTGCAGGCCGGCTACCCGGAGGCCCTGCAGGCCCGCTATGCGCTGGCCGCGCCGCCCGAAGCCAATGCCGAGGAGCGCCTGGCCCTGCTGGCCAAGAAGCGTGGCGCCGTGCTGGCCGGCGGCCGGCCGAATCTGCAGAAGGCCGCCGAGATCCTCATCCATGAGTTCCGGCAAGGCTTGCTCGGGCGCATCACGCTGGAAACGCCCGAGCAGTTCGCCGCCTGGTCGGCGGCCGCGCTGGCACCCGCCGAGGAGGAGGACGAAGCGCAGCCCGGCCAGGAGGCCGACTGATGGGCGTGCGCTGTTTCGTCGATGTCGCCCTCGCCGAAGCCGGTCAGACCTTCGACCTGCCCGACGGCGCCGCCCGCCATGTGCAGGTGCTGCGTGCCCAGCCGGGGGAATGCGTCACCCTGTTCGATGGCCGCAGCGATGTGGAGTGGGACGCGGAGATCACTGCCATGGGCCGCAAGCAGGTCGGGGTGCGCCTGCTCGCAGCGCGTGCGGTGCAGGCCGAGCTGCCGCATGCCGTCACCTTGGCCGTCGTCATGCCGGCCAACGACCGCATGGACTTCCTCGTGGAAAAGGCCACCGAGCTGGGCGCGGTGGCGCTGCAACCCTTGATGAGCGAGCGCTCGGTGCTGCGGCTCCATGGCGAGCGCGCCGAGAAGAAGCGTGCGCACTGGCAGGGCGTGGCCGTGGCCGCTGCCGAGCAATGCGGCCGCGTGCGCGTGCCAGAGGTGCGACCCGTGCTCTCGCTGAGCGCCTTCCTCGCCCAGCCGCCGGCCGGCCTGCGCTGGATGGGCAGCCCCGGCGCTGCCCGCACGCCGCTGCCCGCTGCGGGCACGCTGACCTGGCTCAGCGGCCCCGAGGGCGGCCTGAGCGAGGCCGAGCAGCTGGCGGCGCAGGCGGCCGGCTTCCTGCCTGTCGGGCTGGGCCTGCGCGTGCTGCGTGCTGACACGGCGCCTCTGGCTGTGTTGGCCTGGCTGAGCTTGGCATGATGCAGGCGCAGGAGGCCTCATGCTGATTCGACGCCAGTGGCTGTTGGGCATGGGCGGCGCGGTCGCCAGTCACGGGGTGGGGGCGGGCCCCAAGCCCGCGCCGACCATGGTCGTGCGCACGGCCGCGCAAGAAGGCATCGCGCTCAAGTTCAACCTTGGCGGCGCCGGGCTGCAGGGCTTTTGCGTGGAGTTGGTGCAAGCCTTGGAGGCGCAGGATCCCGGCCTGCGCTTTCCCGGCCTGCGGCGCAAGCTGCCGCTCAAGCGCGTGCTGCTGGAGCTGGCGGGCGGACAGATCGACGTGTTCTTTTCGCTGATCGATTCCGCCGAGCGGCGCCGCCATGTGGATTTCCTGGACGCCCCGGTGCTGTACGAGGCGCGTCACCAGCTGGCCGCGCGCATCGACGACCCGGCCCGCCCCAAGGACTACGCGGCGCTGCGCGCGCTCGGTCGCGACGCGGTGATCTTGGTCACCCACGGCACGGTGTACGAGGAGATGTTGCGCCAGCAGGGTGGGCTCAACGTGCAGAGCACGGCCCTGTCCAACCGGCAGAACCTGGAGATGCTCCAGCGAGGCCGTGGGCGCTTTTTCTGCCATGCCGGCTCCACCTTGCAGGCGGAGATCAAGGCGGCAGGCCTGGAGCAGCGACTGCAGGTGCTGCCGGTGGTGCTGCAGGTGCAGCAGCAGCGCGTGGCTTTCGCGCCCGACCTGGACCCTGCCGTGCGCGCCCGCGTGGTGCAGGCGCTGCAGGCGGTGGAGCGCAAGGGGACGCTGGACCAGCTCAGGCAGCGATACGGCGTGGCCTAGTGCCTCATGCTTCTCCCGCGATGACCGATACCCCCACCACCGCCTTGCCGCCCGGCCCCGCGCGTCACGTGCAGGTGCTGCGGGCACGGCCCGGCGACCGGGTCACCCGTTCGACGGCCAGAGTGACCAGGAATGGCAGGCCGAAGCGATCGCCATAGGCCCGAGGGCGGCCTGAGTGAAGCCGAAGAGGCGGCCGCGATAGCCGCCGGCTTCCAGCGCATCGGCCTGGGCCAGCGCATCCCGCGCGCCGACACGGCGCCGCTGGCCGTTCTGGCCTGGGTGTCGGTCGGCGCCTGAAACGGGCTGGTCGTCGCAGGTTCGCTCAGCGCTTGCTGCGGCGCTTGGCGAGCCTGCCCACCAGCGCCAGTCCGCCCAGCATCAGCGCGTAGGTCGAAGGCTCCGGCACAGCGGTGATCTCGATCAGGCGGTCGTTGCCGCTGCTGGGATGTTGAATGTTGACCCAGGCGCGGTTGGCGTTGAACGGGTCGAAGTACAAGCCGGTCATCTCCGAGCCTTGGGTGCCGTTGCTCACCCAACGCGCCAGACCCTCGCCGGCGTCGAGCAGGTCGCCGTCCTTGTTCAGGTCCTTTGCAAACCAGACGTCGTTGTCCACGCCGCCGTTGCGGTCCTCGACGATGTAGATGTTGCCGTCGGCATCGATCGCCAGGTTGTCGGGGCTGGCCAGCGCCGAGCCGATGGCCAAGCCAGTCGCCAGGTCGATGGTGTTGCGGTTGGCGAAGACCTTCATCTCGCCGGTGCCGAGGTCGAGCACGTAGACCTCGTTGGTGGTGGTGGTGGCCACGTACAGCCGCTCCTCGCCGTTCGGGCCTGTCTGCATCTGCAGGTCTTCGGGGCGCTGGTAGTTGGTTCCCTTGAAGGCCGCCAGGTCGGTGGTGGCGCGGCCGTCCACGGCGGAGATGCCGTTCGGGTCATTGATGGTGATGGCGCCTGCCAGCGCCAGGCCATTGCTGTCGGTGAAGTTGACCCAGCTCGAAGCGCCCACTGCGTTATCCACCGCACCGGTGCCTACGCGCAGCACGGCGTTGGTGCCACCGGCAAAGTAGTCGGCCTGGCCGGCCAGCACGCTGGCGAAGCTGGCCTTGGGCGTGTAGCGGTAGATGCTGCCGCCGTTGAGCTCGTCGATGAAGTACATGTTGCCGGCCTTGTCCCACTGCACGCCCTCGTGTGAGACGCGGGCCACGGCGTTGGCGTGCACCAGCTGTGCATTGCCATTGCCGGTGGCGGTGAGAGGGTTCTTCAGCTCGAACAGGCGACCATACGGCTGCGGCTGGGCGCCCCAGTTTTCCTCAGCGGTCACGAAGCTGCCCCAAGGCGTCCAATAGCTTGCGTCAAAGGCGACGTGGCTGTTCAGCGCCGGGGCGGCCGCCGGGCTGGACCAGATCGTGGTCGTTGCGTTGCCGTTCCAGGTGTCGGTGCGCTGGATGCCGGCTTGGCCGGTTTCGAACACGGTGAACAGGTAGCGGCCGCGGTCGGCTCCGGTCTCGTTCAACGTCAGCATGTCCCAGTTGCCGCTGTTGAACTGCCCGGCGCCGAGTTGGGCCGTGCGGTCCGCAATGGAGCGTTGGCTGAATTGGACGCTTGACAGGGTCAACGGGGTGGCCTCGCCCGCGCCACCGACGGGAATCGGGCCGGCGGAACTGGCCAGCGGCGTGAAGTTCGAGAAGTGGCTGGTCGCGCCGATCGCGGGCGATGCGAGGGCGATCAGGGCGGCGGCCAAGGCCAGGGGGTGCAGACGAAGCGACATGGGATTCCTCATGAACGGGTGACTCGGTGGCGATGCGCGTGCATCACAACCTCACTCTCATTGGGGGAAATGACGGCGTCATGTACAAGGCCTGCCAACCGGCACGGGGGCAGTCCCTTGGGTTCGGGATTGCTTTGGGGCCGATTCCTTGAAGCCTGAAGCGGGGAACGAACCGAGCACGGTGAGTGGCATCGTGCGCGCCACCCATTGATGCCGGAGCGTCCCACGTTCAATGCGCAAGGGCGTGGCCTGGAAGCCAGCGAGAGAATCTCGAGCCGTGCCTTTCAGGGCGGTCAAGCAGACCTCCTCCTTTCCCGCTTCCGCCGTCAGGCTCGACATGACCGATACCCCCATTACCGCCCTGCCGCCCTGGCCTGCCGCCTATCCGCCCAGCGCTGCCAGCGCCACGCTGAAGCGCTTCAACGAGGACTTCGTCGTCACCGAACAGCCGCTGCAGCTGCCTGGTGGCGTGGGCGAGCATGTCTGGCTCGATGTGGAGAAGAACGGCGCCAACACCGGCTTCGTGGCCCAGCAGCTGGCGGCAGCCGCCGGCGTGCCGGAGCGGGACGTGGGCTATGCCGGCCTCAAGGACCGCCATGCCCTGACGCGCCAGTGGTTCAGCCTCTACCTGCCGCATGGACAAGGGTCTGGCGAGACGCCCGACCTCACCCAGCTCCAGCACCCGGAGTTCCGGGTGCTGAGCCAGAGCCGCCATGTGAAGAAGCTGCGTCCCGGCGACTTGCTGGGCAATCGCTTTCGCATCCTGCTGCGCGACCTGCGTGGTGAGCGCGAGGCGGTCGAGGCCAATTTGAAGGCGGTGGCGGGGCAGGGAGTGCCCAACTACTTCGGCGCGCAGCGCTTCGGCCATGGCGGCGGCAATGTCGAGCAGGGCCGGGCCATGCTGGCGCGCGAGATCCGGGTCCGCCACCCGAAGAAGAAAGGGCTTTACCTGTCGGCGCTGCGCTCCTTCGTCTTCAACGAGCTGCTGGCCCTGCGCATCCAGCAGGGGCTCTGGGGCCAGACCCTGCCGGGCGACGTGCTCGACGAAGCGGGTCGGCCCACCGGCCCGCTGTGGGGGCGCGGCCGCGTGGCCAGCTGCGACGCAGCGCAGGCCTTGGAGATGCAAGTGGCCGAACGCCATGCGCTGCTCTGCGATGGCCTGGAGCACGCCGGCTTGGCGCAGGAGCGCCGCGCGCTGGTGTGCGCCCCGGCGGACTTCACCTGGGAATGGCCGCAAGCCGATCAGCTGATGCTCAGCTTCACCTTGCCTGCGGGTCAGTACGCCACGGCGGTGCTGGGCGAGATTCTGTGCGTCACGGAACCTGAGCGGCAGTTGGAGGCGGAAGGCGAGGACAAAGATCTCCCGGCCTGAAGAGCCCCCTCAGGTTCGGTTCGAGCCTGCCACCAGATCGAAGCGGAACAGCCTGCACTCGATCGGGCCGTTCCAAAGCGGCAGCTTGCGGCTTTCCTTCAGGCGCATGCGGCGCGGCAGCTCGCGGTCGGGGCTGAGCAGCCAGGCGCTCCACCCAGCCGGGTGCGGGGCGTACTGGCGCTTCCAGTGCGCGGCGAGGCGGTTGAAGAAGTCGCCGCCGGCGTCCATCTGGGCTTCCTCGCGCCCGGCCCGCGCAGGGCTGCTCCCAAGCGGGCCAGCCCCCTCGGGGGGCAGGTCTCGCGCAGCGAGGCCGTGGGGGCGTCCTGCTTTTCCGGCCACGTCGATTCGGTCGCCGTAGGGCGGGTTGAGCATCAGCGTGCCGGGCAGGTCGGCCGGCAGCGCGGGGGCGGGGCGTTCCAGCGCGTCGCCGCCCTGGAAGCGGATGGCGTGGGCCACGCCGGCGCGCTCGGCGTTGCGGCTGGCGAAGTCGACCATGCGGAAGGCGACGTCGCTGCCGAAGAGCGGCACGGCGGGGGCATGTTCGGCGGCGCGCGCCTGCTGCTTCATGCGTTGCCAGTCGGAGAGCAGGCCGCGGTAGGGCAACTGGCGCTCGAAGGCGAAGCGGCGCTGGCCGCCGGGTGCCATGCCGCAGGCGATCTGCGCGGCCTCGATGACCAGGGTGCCGCTGCCGCAGCAGGGGTCGTTGAAGGCGCCGCCGGCCTCGGGCGTGCCGCGCCAGCCCGCAAAGGCGAGCATGGCGGCGGCCAGGGTTTCCTTCAGCGGCGCGTCGCCGGTGTCCTGGCGCCAGCCGCGCTTGAAGAGGGGCTCGCCGCTGGCGTCGGCATAGAGGGTGGCGCTGTCCTGCTCCAGGTGCAGCACGATGGGCAGGTCAGGGTCACGGGTGTCCACGCTGGGGCGCTCGCCGAAGGCCTCGCGCAGCGCGTCGCACACCGCGTCCTTCACGCGCAGGCCGGCGAACTGCAGCGAGGGCAGCGGGCTGTTGCGGCTGCTCACGTCCACGCGCAGGGTTTGCTGCGGCGTGATCCAGGCTTCCCAGTAGAGATCGCGGGCGAACTCGTACAGCTCGGTCTCGTCGCGGCAGGGGCCGTGGCCCAGCTCGACGAGCACGCGCGTGGCCAGGCGGCTCCACAGGTTGATGCGCATCGCGTCCAGCAGCGTCGCGCCCACCAAGGCCACGCCGCCGCGCGACTTCTCCTGCGTCACCTCAGGCAGCAGGGTGCGCAACTCCTCGGCCAGCAAGGGCTCCACGCCGCCGGCGCAGGGGACGAAGAGGCGGCCTTTCTGCAGCTCAGCCATCAGATCTCCTTCCGAAGCGGTGCGGTGGCGATCTTCATGCCCTCGCGGTACTTGGCCACGGTGCGCCGGGCGCACTGGATGCCCTGCTCCTCCAGCATGGTGGAGAGCTGACTGTCGGAGAGCGGCTTCTTGCGGTCCTCGGCGTCGATGAACTGGCGGATCAGCGCGCGCACCGCAGTGCTGCTGGCTTCGCCGCCGGTCTCGGTGCTGAGGCCCGAGCCGAAGAAGAACTTCAGCTCGAAGGTGCCATGCGGCGTGTGCATGTACTTGGCGGTGGTGACGCGGCTGATGGTGCTCTCGTGCAGACCCAGCTCGTCGGCGATCTCGCGCAGCACCAGCGGGCGCATGGCCAGCTCGCCGTGGCTGAAGAAGCCGGTCTGCCGGTCCACGATGGCCTGGCTGACGCGCTGGATGGTGTCGAAGCGCTGCTGGATGTTCTTGATGAACCAGCGCGCTTCCTGCAACTGGCCGCCCAGGGGCGAGCCGCTCACCGCGCCCTTGATGCTCTTGAGCGCGCGCGCGTACATCTCGTTGACGCGCAGTTTGGGCAGCACCTCGGGATTGATCTCCACGCGCCACTGCTTGCCGCCACGCGTGGGGCGCACCAGCACGTCGGGCACCACCGGGGTGTTGGTGTCGCGCGCGAAGCGCCGGCCGGGCTTGGGCTCCAGGCGGGCGATGAGGCCTTGCGCCGCCTTCACCGTCGCTTCGTCGCTTTGGGTGAGCAGCGCCAGGCGCCGCCAGTCGCGCCGCGCCAGGTGTTCCAGATGGTGTGCACACAGCAGGCGTGCCACCGGCGCGGCGGGGTCGCGGCTGCCGCGCAGCTGCAGCTGCAGGCACTCGCCCAAGCTGCGTGCGCCGACACCGGGTGGGTCCAGGCTTTGCAGCAGGGCCAGCGCGATGCGCAGCTGCTCCAGCAGCTCGCCCTGCGCGTCTTCGCCGTCTTCGCCGGCCAGGCTCTGCGCCAGCTCCTCGAGGCTGTCGACCAGGTAGCCGTCGTCGTCGAGCGACTCGATGAGCAGCCACAGCGCCGCGCGGTCGATTTCGCTGAGCGAACGCCCCACCAGCTGCTCGCGCAGGTGCTCGCTCAGCGTGGGCAGCGGGGCGTCGAAGTCCTTGCCGGCGTCCTCGTCGCCCTCAGCCGCCGTTCCGCTGTTGGCGGGCAGTTCGCGGATGCCGTCGAAGTCGTCGCCCTCGGTGCCGTTGGCCCAGTCCTCCTGCGCGGTGGTGCCGAAGTCTTCGCTGCTCAGTTCACGCTCGCCCGCGCCACCCTCGTCGGCACCGCGTTCCTCGGCGCGTTCCTGCACGCTGGCCTCGGGCGGGCTGAGCTGCGAGACACCGGGCTCGTAGTCATCGCCGTCCAGCTCCAGCAGCGGGTTGGCGTCGAGCATCTGCTGCACCTCCTGCTGCAGCTCCAGCGTGGAGAGCTGCAGCAGCCGGATGGACTGCTGCAGCTGCGGCGTGAGCGCGAGGTGCTGGCTTTGGCGAAGCTGGAGGCTGGGCTTCATAGCGAGCCGACGGGCCGCCGGGCCGCAGAGGGCCCGGCCTTCGCCAGGCTTGATCTGCCCACCGGGCAGATCAAGTCCGGGCTCAGTCCCAAGGTGAGCGCGCCCCCCCCTGGGGTGGCGAAGGAACGAAGTGACGAGACTGGGGGCGTCATGTCACATCCTGAATTGCTCACCCAGGTACACCTTGCGCACGTCGGGGTTGGCGACGATGGTGTCGGGTGCGCCTTCAGCGAGCACGCGGCCGTCGCTGATGATGTAGGCGCGATCGCAGATGCCCAGGGTCTCGCGCACGTTGTGGTCGGTGATGAGCACGCCGATGCCACGACCCTTCAGGAAGCCGATGATGCGCTGGATCTCCAGCACGGCGATCGGGTCCACGCCGGCGAAGGGTTCGTCCAGCAGCACGAAGCGCGGCTGCGTGGCCAGGCAGCGGGCAATCTCCACTCGCCGCCTCTCACCGCCCGAGAGCGCCGGCGCCGGGGTGTCGCGCAGCTTCTCGATGGACAGCTCGGCCAGCAGCGCGTCCAGCGCCTGTTCGATGCGCGCGCGGCTCCAGGGGCGGCCGCGCTCGTCGAGTTGCAGCTCCAGCACGGCGCGGATGTTTTCCTCGACGTTGAGCTTGCGGAAGATCGACGCCTCCTGCGGCAGGTAGGAGAGCCCGAGCCGCGAACGGCGGTGGATGGGCAGGCCCTGCACCTCACGCCCGTCGATGCGGATCGAGCCTGCGTCGGCCCGCACCAGGCCGACGATCATGTAGAAGCTGGTCGTCTTGCCGGCGCCGTTGGGGCCGAGCAAGCCGACCACCTCGCCAGCCTGCACGGCCAGGTGCACGTCCTTCACCACCTTGCGCACGCCGTAGCTCTTCTGCAGGCCTTCGGCCTCCAGGCGGGAGGGAGAGGCGGGGCTCGATTCGCCGACCATGGGCGGCGGGGCGCTCGAAGGCGTGGCGCTCATCGGCTCGGCGGCTTGGGCGTGAGCGCCGGCGCCGTCTGCAGCGGCAGGCCGGCCGGTGGCGCGGAGGCTGCTGCGGGGGCGCCCTTGGAGGCCAGGATCATGCGAAGCCCGCCTTCACCGCTGCGCACCGCATCGGCCTTGCCCTCGGCCTGGGCCACGCCGGTCTGGGCGTTGTAGCGAATGCGCTCGGCGCGCAGCTCGCTCTTTTCCTGACCGCCGGCCAGGATGCGCAGGCGGGCGTTGCCGCTCAGGACGGCCTGGCCGCTGCGTTCGTCGTACTCCAGCGTGTCGGCCCAGGCTTCCATGGTTTCGCCTGGGGCGTCGAGCGCCTGACTGAAACGCACCGGTTGTTCGGCCTCGCCCTTCACGCTGATCAGGTAGCCGTCGGCCAGCTCGGTGCCCACCAGCGAGGCGGCGCGCAGCAGCATGCTGCCCTTGGTCACCGTGACCGGGCCGTTGACGCTGAAGCGGCCCTTGCTGGGGTCGCGGTCGATGAAGCCGTTGCCGGCATCGACGATGAGCGGGCGTGCACGGTCGGCCTGTGCCGCATGCAGGCTGCCGGGCAGCCAGGCGAGGCTGGCGAGCGCTAGCACAGCGCTCAGGCCGAAGCGCGAGAGCCCTTGCTTCATCAGGCGGCGGGCACTTGCTTGATCAACTGCTCGGCCAGCTGCAGGCAGCGCCGGCCGCTGTCGGCTTCGCTCATGCGCTCGCCACGCGCGGCCATGCCGGGCGAAGTGAGGAACAGCCCGCCGATGCCCATCGCCGGCACACCGTCGAGCTCGTAGGCGGCGGTGAGCCGGTTGGCGGCGTCGATGCGCGCGGCGCTGAAGCTCTTGGGCTCGAAGGACTTCCAGGCAGCGCTGAACTTGGCCTCGTCCAGCCCCAGAGGCTTCAGCAGCTTGACCATGGCCTCGGGCGTCTCGAGCATGTTCCCCTGCTCGTGGATGGCCTTGAAGATGGCCGGCCGGAACTGGTGCTCCACGGCCATCGCCTGCAAGGTGTAGAAGAGGCGCTGGTGGCCGCGTGTGTTCTCCCGGAAGAACACATGCACATGGCGGAACTCGACGTTCGCCGGCAGCTGCTTGATCCAGGGGCCCAGCACCGGCTCGAAGGCGTAGCAATGCGGGCAGCCGTACCAGAAGAACTCCAGCACGTCGATCTTGCCCGCCGTGCCCGGCAGGCGGCTGGGCAGGCGCTTGTAATGGAAACCTTCGCGGAAGGCGGGCTGCGCCAAGGCGCTGGCGGCGAGCGCGCTGCTGCCCAGCACAAGGGCCTGGCGGCGGGTGGTGTTCAGCGGGTTCAGCGGATTCATGTGGGCCTCAGGCTGTTGAGCAGTTGGTCGGCCAGGCGCAGCGCAGAGGCGCCGATCGGGCTTTCCTGGCGGCGGTCGGCGGCGTCGGCCACCGTGAAGATGTAGCGGCCACCCACCGCCAGCGCGGGCACGCCGGACACCTTGTACTGCTCCGCAGCCTGGCGGTTGGCGGCGGCGATGCGGGCACCGCTGAAGGCCTTGGGGTCGAAGGAGGCCCAGACGCTCTGGAAGCGCGCCACGTCCAGCCCCGCCGGCTGCAGCAGCTTGATCATGGCCTCGGGCGTGTCCAGCGGATTGCGCTGCGCATGCATGGCGGCAAAGATGGCGCCGCGGAAGCGGTGCTCGACGCCCATGGCCTGCAGCGTGAACCACAGGCGCTGGTGCGGCCGGGTCTGCTCACGGAAGAACACATGCTGGTGGCGGAACGCCACCCAGGCCGGCAGGCGCTGCGCCCAGGCCTGGATCGCCGTCTCGAAGGCGTAGCAGGCCGGGCAGCCGTACCAGAAGAACTCCACCACCTCGACCTTGCCGGCCGTGCCCGGCACGGCGGGCTGGATGCGCGTGTAGTGCTTGCCTTCCTGGAAGCTGGTCTGTGCCGCGGCGGACTGAGGCAAGAGCAAGGGCAGGGCAGGCGCCAGCAGAGCGCTGCGTCGGGTCAAGGTCATCGCTGGGTCCTCACCATCACGGCTTCCATGCCGGCGGCCTTCACCTGATCCAGCAGGGCGTCGGCGGCTGCACGGTCGTCAAAGGGGCCGATGCGAACGCGGTACACCGAGCGGTCGCCGCTGGCGCGCTCGTAGACCTTGGCGTTCAAGCCTTGCATGGCCAGCTTGGCGCGCTGCTGCTCAGCATCGCTGGCCTGGGTGAACGCGCCGGCTTGCACGAAGAACACATGGGTGCCGGCCGCCGCGCTGGCCGCGGCCGAGGCAGGCTTGGCGGCGGCGGTGACC